>DAOMZH010000586.1:0-7086 GCA_035437985.1 Polyangium sp. (in: bacteria)
GTGGCAACGAAATTCGCCATCATGCGCGGCGAAGATGGCTCGTTCCGCGGAATCAGCGGCAAACCCGAATACGTCAAATCCGCTTGCGAAGCGAGCTTGAAACGCCTCGGCATCGACCATATCGACTTGTATTACCAACATCGCGTCGACCCGAACACGCCCATTGAAGATACCGTCGGAGCCATGGCCGAATTGGTCAAAGAGGGCAAAGTTCGTCATTTGGGCTTGTCCGAGGCGGGTCCTGCCACGTTGCGTCGGGCCTATGCGGTGCATCCCATCACGGCGCTCCAAACCGAATATTCGCTTTGGTCCCGCGAGCCCGAAGACGAGATTCTGCCGACATGTGCCGAGCTTGGAATCAGCTTCGTCGCCTATAGCCCACTTGGCCGAGGATTTCTCTCGGGGCAATTCAAGACCCCGGACGATTTCGAGCCGAATGATTACCGGCGCAACTCGCCGCGGTTCCAAGGGGAAAACTTCACCAAAAACATCGAGTTGGTCAACAAGGTCGAAGAAATCGCCAAGCGTCGAGGCTACACGGCCGCACAACTCGCCTTGGCGTGGATTTTGGCGCAAAACAAGAACATCACGCCGATTCCGGGGACCACCAAGCTCAACCGCTTGAAGGAAAACATTGCCGCCACCGAAATCGACCTTTCAGCGGACGAATTGAAGGCCATCGAAGCCGTTCTGCCCCGCGATGCCGTTGCAGGAACCCGTTATCCTCCGACGGCCATGTCGTCGCTCAGTCGCTGAACCCACCCACAAGCTGCTCTGGCACATCGGGAGGCGCCGACGCGCTCTTCGAGGGGCCCGTGCGCCGTCCGTCACGAAGCGTTCCGAAACCCGATGGGTGGGAAATTCGTGCGGACACGATGCAGCTGGTGCCAACAACTTCAAGTTTTGCATGAAGTTTTCGAAGCTCTTCGAGCGTCGAATCAGCTTCCATGTGTTACCCATGGAAATTGCTTGCAAAATGGAGGACACGCTGAATCCTTGCCGCGTGTTTCGGGGCCCGTCTTCTTCACCTCCTCTCCCAGCAATTCAATACGCCCCCACTCTCGCTCTTACGGCTGCATAATCGCGGCCGCTCTCATCGCCTCCACCATCACCGTGTCCACGAACTCCTGCGGCGGCATGATCACGCACCCCGCAATTCCGAGCCGATTGACGCCTGCTCCCAGCGATTGCAGTTTCCCCTCCTTCCACCAATACAAATCTTTGCTCAGCCGGTGATTCTCTCCTCCGCCAGGCGGCTCCGTGTAGATCTTGTCCACGCGTACAGTGAGTTCGGTCACGACATTCATCAATGTCGACGGGACGATCGGGTAACAAATCAAAACCTGCCGACACGGCATGGCGACGATGGATCCATGCGGCGAGCGTGGCAAATGCTTGTCGAGTTCCAGCACATACGACGCCGCATACCCATCGGTCTCCAGCAGCGCAAACGCGTCGCCCCGGTGCAATTCAAAATTCGCTCGACTCCACGAGAGCTTGTTCGTGTTCTCCATCGCCACGCGGAAAACCTCCTCCCGCGACAGTTTCCAGCGTTCAAGGTGCTCGGGCGACATCGAAGCTGCTGCACTCCCGAGGTCGTACACCACGAGCGCCTGCAGATCGGGCGTGATTTGCTGCGAAACAACCTCGGCTTTGCTCTCGGTGACGGATTCGTTGGGGTAAACCCGCACGCGGACGTACTCGCGCACTTCGTCGAACGTAGCGGGAAATTGCTGGGATTCCGGCTCGTGCCCCTTGAGAATGCGCTCAAAATGCGCGTTCACTTCGCGAGCGTAGGCTGTCGTCTTCACCGAGGCGCACTTGAAGGCGAGGTTGTAGAGCCCGCACTGAAGTGTTCCTTTCTCGACGAGAATGTGGACGACTCCGTCATGGTCCTCGAAGAACAGGCGGCGTTTCCGGAGTTCATTCTCCACGGTCTTCATGAACAGGCGGAACTCGCTGAGCGTCAGGAAGCGCGCCCACTCGGGTACGGCCTTGTAGCTTCTTAATTTCATCGTGCAATTCATGATAGCCTCGTTCCGTGTCAAACTGAACGAATGGTGACAATCACCAAGACAATCCGAGCATACACGCAGAGTGTCTTCTTTGCCAGTACACAATGTTTGTCGTCGTCACTTTTTGTCCGAGGCCCCGTTTGACCAGTTGGACCAGCGGATCAACATCCGCGTGATTCGCGCAAGTCCTTGTTTGTGTGGGCAAACCGCCCGTGTTTGTCACTGACGAAGGTGAACCTTGCCGCGATGTTCCAGGATCCTTGCTCTGTGCGCGGCACGTTGAATCATGATGCATCGGACAACGGCTGCGGGCATACTCGCCCGAGACGCCAAGTCGTCTCCACATGCATCCAACGATCTTGGAACAACGGTTGGAGGCAACTGCGCACGGTTCCGCAGTCAATCATTGCGGACCATAATGCATACCAAGTGGGGGCCAAATCCGTGCGTCACGCCAACTCGTGACGAGATTCAAAAGACAACAAGCGTTGTCCCGTGTAAGCTCGTCGCGTGCAAACTTCCAACTTCATGCACGAGCGTTTCGTGCTCGAACGCATCACCGGCACCGGCGGTATGGGCGAAGTGTGGCAAGCGCGTGATCGGCAAACCGGCGAGCTTCGGGCCGTGAAGATCTTGAGGTCGGCACACACCGTGAACTTGGAACGCTTCGAACGAGAAGCTCGCACCCTCGCCGAACTTCCCCATGCAGCCATCGTGCGTTATGTCGACCACGGCGTTGCGCCATCGGGCGAGAGGTTTCTCGTGATGGAGTGGCTCGAAGGCGAGGACCTCGCGAGCCGCCTCGAACGCAATAAGCTCACCGTCAACGAGAGCCTCATCCTCGTCACCCGCATTGCCGAAGCTCTTGCCGTTGCCCATGCGCGCGGCATTATTCATCGTGACCTCAAGCCCTCCAACATCTTCCTCGAGCAGGGCGACGTTGCCCGCGCCAAACTGCTCGATTTCGGCATCTCGCAAATCGACGGCTCGACACGCCTCACGCGTACGGGCGCCATCATCGGAACGCCCGGGTATATGTCCCCAGAGCAGGCCGCGGGCTCCCACCATTGCGATGCCCGGGCCGACGTGTTTTCCCTCGGCTGCGTGTTCTACGAATGCCTCACGGGTCGGGCTGCTTTTCCCGGGCAACACGTCATGGCCATTCTCACGAAAATCCTCCTCGAAGAGCCGCCGAGCATTCGGAGCATCGACCCAGATCTGCCATCGACCCTCGATTCTCTGGTGGCCAGCTTATTGGCCAAAAACCCCGAAAAGCGTCCGAGCGATGGTGCAGCCGTGCTCGACATGCTTGCCGCCGTGCGTCCCTCCAGTCCCGAGGTTTTTCCGAGCGTACCGAATCCAACCCTCGGCCGTCGCGAGCGACAAGCCTTTACGCTCTTGCTCATCGAGCCGGAAAAACAATCTTCAGCGGTGGAGCAAACATGGAGCGACGAACCCACGGACCTCGATTCCTCCGTGTTACGTCGGCTCGCCGAGGCACTGGGTGGACGTTTCGAGGCCCTTTGCGACGGATCAGCCATGTTGCTGTTCACGGGCAAGGGAATCGCGACGGATCTTGCAGCGTTTGGTGCACGCGCAGCCCTCGCGTTGACCGCACGTATGCCGCGGCAGAACCTCGTCCTCGTCAGCGGTCGGGCCGAGCTTTCCGGCGTTTTGCCAGCGAGCGACACACTCGATCGAGCCGCCGCGATGCTCGTTGGAAGGGCCGATTCCACACGGATCGCCGTGCCGTCTGCAATCCAGCTCGATGCAGTGACTGCGGGGCTCCTCGACGCGCGATTCGAGGTCAAGGAGCTCGATGCGACCCTTTTCCTCTGCCAAGAAAGCGAGTTCCCGCCAGCTTTTGCGCGAACGTTCCTCGGAAAACCCACACAATGCGTGGGACGTCAGACCGAGTTGAATATGCTCGAGATGGCGCTCGCTGCGTGCATCGATGGCTCGTGCATGCGGGCAATGCTTGTCACAGCAAACCCCGGAGGCGGCAAATCCAGATTGCAACACGAATTCGTGGAACATGTCCGGGCGCAAAACGAAGAAGTCGAGGTTTGGTTTGCCCGCGGCGATTCCATGCGCGCCGAGGTGCCTCTGGGGCTGGTGGGCCAAGTCGTGCGTCATGCGGCTCGGCTTTCTGGAGGCGAGCCGCTCCTGGTGCGACGGGAAAAACTCCGGGCTCGCGTGGCCTTGCATGTCGAGGCGTCGCTGCGCCAGCGCGTAACTGCGTTTCTCGCCGAAATCGCCGGCGTGCGCATTCCAGGCCAGGACGATGTCGAGCTTCGCGCAGCGCGCCAAGACCCGAAGCTTTATGCCCACCAAGTTCGCCAGGCATTTGCAGATTTCTTGCAGGCCGAATGCCGTACTCGTCCGTTGCTCATCGTCATCGACGACCTGCATTGGGACGACCTGGCATCTATCGATCTCTTGGATTTCGTGTATCGACAGGCCCTTGATTTGCCCCTCTTGGTCCTCGCCCTTGCCCGTCCCGAGGTGCACGAACGTTTTCCAACGTTATGGGCCCGCCGCGGACTCTCCGAGATTCGTCTTGGACGACTGCCTCGAAAAGCGAGTGAACGGTTCGTTCGCGACCTCCTGGGCGAAAGTTTGTCGGCGGACAAGGTCGCGTCCATCGTTTCGAGGAGCGACGGCAATGCATTCTTGCTCGAGGAGCTCGTGCGCGCGGTCGCTGAAGCGCGTGAAGAACTGCCGGAAACCGTCCTGGCCATGATGCATTCGCGCATTGAAGCTTTTCCTCCTGAGGTGCGGCGTGTCTTGCGGGCTGGAAGCATTCTCGGCGAAGTCTTCTGGCGTGGATCGCTCGACCTTCTGGTTGGGGGCGGATCCTCGCTCGATGCCTGTCTCGAATCGCTCACCAATGGCGAAATGCTCGTGCGTCACCGGGAAACCTCGTTTCCGGGCCAAGTACAATACTCGTTTCGCCATGGGCTTTTGCGAGATGCGGCGTACGAGATGCTCACCGACGCGGATCGAACGCTTGGGCATAAGCTCGCGGGCGAATGGCTCGAAATGGTAGGAGAGCCTTCCGCTATGGTCATTGCCCAGCATTTCGATCGCGGCGGAGACTTGGCGCGTGCGGCTCGTTTTTATTGCCGCGCTGCGGAACAGGCCCTCGATGCGAATGATTTTGCCGCCGTAATCGCCCACGCGTCACGAGCGGAAGTTTGCGATCCGCGCCCCGAAGATCGAGGAAAACTCCAGCTTCTCCGTTCCGAGGCTCATTTTTGGCGTGGCGACATCGCCGAGGCTTCGCTGCTCGCGCGGGAGGCCATGAGCGCCTTGCCGCAGGGCTCCGATCGTTGGTTTGCCGCTGCGCAAAAGGCCATCGAGGCGGCCGAGCGCCTGGGGCAAAGTGACGAAGTGCTCCGCCTCGCGAACGTGCTTCTCCAAAACCATCGCCGAGAATCTGCGAGCAGCGCCGAGGCAATTGCCCTTTCTTTCACCGTGAGCCAATGCAGCTCCATCGGCGCGCAGGATCAAGCCTCCAAGCTCCTTTCCTTGGTCGACACCATTGCGGGCCGCATTGGCGACGAACCGCGCGTTCTCGGCGCTGTAGCCAGCGGACGCGCGATGTTCGCGTTCATGACCGGCGACGTCGAAGCTCATTGGCGTGAGCGGCAAGCTGCGGCTATCGCGTTCGAGCGCGCAGGTCATACGCGCGGGGCGTGCCACGAGCGTTGCTGGCTTGCCGTTGCCGCCATGGATCTTGGCGCTTATGGCGAAGCCCTCGAGCTGCTGAACGTCGTCCATGCCGAGGCTCGACGGCTGGAACTCCGCGTTGTCGAAGCTGCTGCAAAATATTGCCTTGGCACGACCTTGGCGCGTCTCGGACGTCTTCCCGAAGCGCGTGACCTCGCGATGTCTGCGGTCGCGGATTTCGTGGAGCACGGTGACGCTCGTCGTATTGCCAGCTCATGCGCTGCGCTCGCGGATGTTCTGCTGGTCGCGGGTGAATTCGAGCGTGCAGAAGCGGAGGCCAGACGCGCGCTCGATGCTGGACGCCCTCCGTGGCAATGGTTTTTCATGGCCACACTTGCGGACGTGCTTTTTGCTCGGGGTTTTGCAGCCGAGGCCCTGAACGTCGTGAGACCTGCTTACGAGGTCGTGAATTCGGGCAGCTATGCGGTTGGGGAAGCGAAGATTCGCCTCGTTTTCGCGAAAGCGCTCGAGGCCATCGGCGATACTGCAACAGCGCGGGACGTCATCCAAGTAGCGCGGCAACGATTGTTCGATCGTGCGGCTCGGATTTCGAATTTGGAGCTGCGCCGAAGTTTCCTCGAAAGTGTTTCCGAGAATGAGCGCACGTTATTTCTGGCGCGTGGTCATTGACGAGTTGCCGAGTTGCTCATGGGGTCATTTCGGGCGAAAAAACTCCAAGAAGTTATTGTCGTAATCATAAATCACGGGGACGGGATAACCGACTCCGCGTTCTTCCATGGATAACGTGACGCCTCGTTTTTCGGCGATGGCCGCGAGTTCTTCGTAAGGTTTGTCGCTGCGGACGGCGAAGTGACCAAACAATGGGTCATTGGCATCGACGTCGACGAAGCCTTTCGAGGTCCAGCGTTTGTCCGCGGGCCAAAGTTCGAGCAGGTCGTAGAGACCATCTTCGGCATGTCTCCCAAAAGCCACGCCCTGGACTCCGATCGCGTTGAGTGGTGGGCCAATTTCGACGATGCGACCGTCGAGCAAATCGGCATAAAGCTCAGCTGTGCGGACGGGATTCTTCACGCGGAAGGCGAGGTGGAGCAAGGTTGCCATGTCAAGTGTCTCCAGGTCTTGCGTAGTTCATGTGGAAGTGCGGGGCAAGTTCGTGGCCAAAGGTGTTCTTCGAGGCGGCGACGCTTGCGGGCCGGGATGTCATTGATCGCCTTCGCATCCATCTTCATGGTGTCTTTCGCCATCTCCACCTCGAGCAGATGATGCGCTTGGAACTTCCCCTCCCATCCTCGCGTGAAGATCTTCGCCCGTGAATACGGCATAATCACGCCGGCTTCCGCCAGCGACGGGCCCATGGCCTTGCCAAACGAGTCGATCG
>DAOMZH010000587.1:0-7076 GCA_035437985.1 Polyangium sp. (in: bacteria)
CACACCACCGCGCCTTCCTCGTCCAGCAAAATCTCTTTTTTCAAATCAATCGCCAAAGCCGTCGCGTTATCGACGCCCTCTTGCCAATTCGCCGCCTCGACAAGCCGCTCCACAATCTCCTGCGTATTGCGCGCATAACGCCGAACCCATTGCATTGCCGCGGGGTCGAGTCGATGCACTCCATCGCTGACCAGCAAAAATCGCAAATGGTCCGGTGAAACCGTGACGATGTTCGGCCGCACATCAACTTTTACGCCAATCGCTTGCAAAGGTTGATTCATTGCATCGGGCGCCGAGCCCTCCAAGGCTTCAATTTGCGCCGCGACCGTATCATCTCGCGTGAGCTGCCGAAGCTCGTTCGGCAAGAGGCCATAAGCGCGCGCATCGCCGACCCAACCAATGACGGGGGCACAATGGGAATTGTCTTTATCGAGGAGCACGGCCACGAAAACAGCACCGGCTTGCCCACGATAGCGCTCAAAAACCACGCGATTCGCCGTCAGAATGCTTTGCCGCATTCGCTCATCCGGCGACATCGGCTCATTGGAGCACAATATGGAACCCGCCGCGGCAATGGCCAAATCCGCGGCGTCGTCTCCCGCTTCGAGGCCCCCCATTCCGTCGCAAACGATAGCGGCGAGAAACGGCTTTGTTGCTCCCATTCTCCGTCCGGTCAATACCAGCGCATTGTCTTGGTTTTCAGTGCGCACCCGGCCCACATGCGAACAGAAGGCAAAAAGCTGATTCGGGTGCGCCACGAGCCGATCTCGAGCGGACGTCCGGAGCATCCGGTAAAGCCCATCAAATCGCTCGGTTTTGTTGTGCGGCGGAACCACGATGCACCTCTCGGTTCGCTGCATACACGACGTTTGCGGTGATGTCTAGGCCTCCCGGCACCCCCAAACCCCACCGCCCGACTTCACGGATACCTTTCGGTACCCTCCAACCCAAATTTTTCGGTTTCGGGGTACCGATCGGTACCCCCTCGAGTCCGCCGCTTGACTTTCGGGGTACCGATCGGCACCCCCAAACCCAAAATTTAGCGATCCAGAGGACCTCCCCGCGCCCCTCCAACCCCGCAACTTCGCTCAAGGCGTGCCAACTGGCTCGGGCGCAGGCGCTGGCGCAGGAGCTTCACCCCGTTTTGCCTGCGATTCCCGATGCGAATCAATGGGTTGCAACGCCGCCCGCACCACCACAATCGCGCTCGCGTCACTCTCGTCGTCGATTTCCGCGCATACTTTTGTCGCGTACGTCACGATCGCGCTGCCCAGCGCGCGCACTTCGACGCTTAAATCCACATGAATTTCATTGGCTTTGATGAGCGCATTTTGCACCATCGCCCCGTATTTATCGTGCCGCTTGCGCACATTCTCGAGGAATTCAGCTCCGCAAATTCGATTGATGTCCGCCGCGAGATTCTCGTCCCGAATACGTTTCAACATCGTATCGGCCGTCGCCCATTGCACCGGATAACTCTCCGTCACAAACGAAAGCCCCTGGTCACCAAACAAGATCGTCAACAAATCCCGCGCTCTTTGCGCGTCGGCATATTCGTCGCTCGGAAGCATGGCATACGCCGAGAGCCGCCCGCGTAATGCGCCCCATGACGCATCGCCAGCTTGATCAATCAAGCGTTTGTCATCTTCGGAAATACTCCCCAATGCTTTTTGCCGCAAGGCCAGCTTGGCTTGCGCCGCATCGGTGGATCGGCCGAGCTTTTGCGCTGCTCGTTGAATTCGCGCCGGAAAACTCGGCGGACAGGCAGCAACCAACGCTCGGGCCAGCGAAATGCCGTTTTCGAGGGTCATCCGCGGGGCAACGGTATACACGGAAGGGTCAAAGGCGTCTGTCGTCATGCCCAGAACGTTACATCAGGCGAAATGAAAAGGCGAGGGGTTTTTGTTGGATCAGCAAGATCCCTCCTAGATGCTATGATGCCGCTTGGGGAGTGCTTGATTTCTCGGCGCCGCGGTGGGGCCCCGCTGTTTGAGCCCGCGAAGCGGGCGAGTTCGGGGCGCCGCGGATGCCGAGAAATCGAGCCTCGCCAACCACAATGAACGAAATGGCGGAGTAGTACTACCGCAACGTAAATGTCCCGCCCGTGATCCGTTCCAATTGGTCCAAGACGAACTTGCGATCCTTGGAATAATCCCCAACGGTCCCAGTGACCACGGTCGTGGCGACGATTTTTCCAGTGCGCAGATCGAAAACGAAGATTTCCGTTCCTGAATTGCCGAAACGATACGCTGCAAGCCAGGGCAAACCAAATGCATGCGCCAAGCGTGCGGGGAAATCTCCGGCTCGTTCACTCATGGCGCTCGAAGCCAATGGATTTTTCGGGCCGGTCCAGCGTACGCAATGCATCAGTTCGCCAGACAAATACAAATTGCGCGACAAAGGCTCGGATTGTTCAGGATTCCAAAGCTCCTCGACCATCACGATTTCAATGTTGCTTTCCTGGAATCGGCCCTCGATCCAGACGGGCTGAGGGACCAATTTCGCTTCGAGGGGCACGGCTTGACCCACCTGCGGCAAGCTCTTGGCCAACTGAAAAAATTGCTTGCGCATGGCCGTCCCTTGCGGCTCGTATTGCCTCAAAACATCCGCGACGATTGGCCCGCCAAACGCCACATGCCCGACCCCCATTCCGATGACGAACAACACCGCCGCGGCAATACGTAGAGCAACGCTGTCCCCGGCTTTCGATTCACGTTGGGCGAGCGTTTCCACGAAGAGCCACCCAAAAACAGCCAGCAAACAAGCGCCCGGAATCAAAAAATAATAATGTGTCTCCGAATTCAGAGAAAACACTCCCCCCGCGTACGTCACCGGATGCACGATGGGTTTGAGCACCAGGATAGCGCCGACCACGAAGGCCAAAAAACACGCCAGAAAACGGCGTTTGGTCGAATAAAGAAGAAACGAAAGGATACTCGCGGCGATGGCGATGACCACAGCTTCGTTTGTCGAGTCATTACGAACGAGGAAAAGCGCCGTGGGCAGAGCGAGAACGCCAAAAAGACCCGTGCAGAGCGGCAACAACACTTTGCGCCGCAAAAGCGCACCTTTGGTTGGCGGCGGCGGTCGGTTCGCGGACCCTTGGGCAGCGGATTGTGGCGAACCCAAAAGAGAGATGTCGACTTGACAGAAGGTGCAGCGCATGGCCCAAGCATCGGGCCGAACGGAAATGGGCGCGCCGCAATGCGGACAGAGATTGACTTTGGGCTCCACGAGCCAACGAAACCAGGATTTTTTCGCGTTGTCAACGCATGGTCATGTTTCCGCCGCGCTTGGATGCGAAAATTCCCGCCCCGATCAAGTTACGGTTGGCAGAGTTTGGGATTGCCACCAATACACTTCCCGCTTGCGCATTGGCTTGCCTGCGAGCATTGTTGGCCATTCGCTAATTTGCACCCACCAGTGCCGTCGCAAGCTTGCGTCGCATTACACGCCGCTGACGCGTTGTCGTCTTTCATTCCGCGAGGAACGTTCGTGCATACCCCGTACGTCGGCGCCACGTTGCAGGCTTTGCAGGTCGCCATGCAGGCACTCTCGCAACAAACGTTATCGACACAATTGCCATGCAGACAATCGACTGCCCCTGTGCACGCTTGGCCATCGTTTTTCTTGCAGGAACCATTGCCGTCGCATACGGACGTGCCCGTGCAAGGCGCCGAGGCATTGGCATCCACCTGGCCAGACGGCAACAACGTGCACGTTCCAGCGGCAAGCGACGACAAATTGCAAGTGCTGCACGGCGTATCACACGCATTTTCGCAACATACGCCGTCGGTACAATGGGCATTCACGCACTCGTTGTCCGATGTGCACGGTTTGCCATTGGACTTTTTGCATGCGCCAGCTCCGTCACACATGTCATTGTCGCCGTCACTGCATGGTGCGCCTGCTGATTCCGACGGATAGGTTGGAGATCCTTCCGCCGTGCATGAATCTCGCGTGCAAGCATTACCATCCGCCGGCCCGTCGTTCGCATCGACTCGGGTCACTTTGTTTCCCGACCCGTCGCAAACCATGACGTAACAATCCTGGGCCGTTTGTTCGTTCGGCGGCAGTGCTGTTCCATCCGGCGTGTATTTGATGCCGCAAATGCCTGCTTGGCACGTCCGGTCCTTGCAGAAATCATACATTCCCAAGCAATCCGAAGGTTGCAAACACCCGACGCATTGCCCCGAAGCATCGCAAACTGAATTGGTACCGCAAGGTGTACCCATGGGGACTTTCACATGCACCTTGCTGCCATTCAAACATGTATCCGTGGTGCAACCATTGTCGTCGTTGGGCGTATCGGAGTCGTCGTTGACTGTTTTCGTGCCGCCAAATCCGTCGCAAACCACCACTTTGCAGTCACTAGGTTGCTGCTGCGCTGGGCCAGCTGGGTATTCTTGACCCAGAAATTGCTTTTGGCACGTATTACCAATGCAAGCCCGCTTCGTGCACTGATCTTCGACGATACTCGTGCAGTGCGCATGCTGCGTACATTGCACGCAGTGACCCTGGCCGTCACACACGCTCGATTCGCTCGAAACGCACAGGGCACCTTCGGCAGTATTTTGTATTCGACAGAATCCATTGATGCATTCTTGGCCGACGCAAACCAAGCTAGTTTTCGGGCATTCGGTATTCGTTTTGCAGGGGACTCCGCCGCCTGCGCCCTCGCTGCTGGTGCCCCCTGCTGCTGCGCCTGTTTGGGACGACGAACCTCCTTCCGCGAGGACATAGGAGCCATCGGTGTCCACGATCCGGCCGCAATTGGTGAGGGCGAACAAGCAAGAACCAATGAATCCATATCGCCAAATCATCAAAAGTCTCCTTTCAGTGTGGCTAGTCCGCCCCCTGGTAAACCCATGACGTTCACGCGCATGGTCATTGTTCTTTCTTTGGGGCGTTTGGGGGCCGTCACCACGAGCACCACTCCTGTGGTGAGCAAGACGCCCCCGACAATGAAACCTGCGGTGCTCGCATTCGCATAGAGGCGCGTTTTCTCGACTGCGGTGATGCCGAGCGCGTCACATGTATGTATCGTCGAATTCGTGCAATGAGCATTCACCGTTTGTTTTTCCGTCAATGCAAGTACACCGACGATTCCGCCGAAAACGATCCCTGCGCCTCCTACGCCGAGCGTCACGAATCCGGCTCCTCGATGAAGATTTGGTGGCGGAGCGCGCTCGGGGGTGAGAGGCGTGGTCGAGGTGGTAACCTCGGGCGCTTTGCTTTCGACGAATGGGATTTCGGCGGTCAGATTGAACGTTTCGGTTTGTCCGATATCGAGCACCACCTCGCGCTGCGTATCGGGCGCGCTCGATTGCTTCACGACGATTGTGTGTTTTCCCGGATCCAGTGGCAACGCTGCGCCAGACGAATGGCTGGCCCATTCAAAGTCATCCACGTGAATTTTTGTTCCAGCAGGCAGTTCGCCTTGCCACACCAATTTCAAAATGGGCAATTGGGATTCTAATTCGTGTACGCGGGTCTCGGCCAACGTTACCCGATTGCTGTGTTTTTGCTGGTCGGTTGCATTCATTTGCGCATACGCCCGCAGGTATTCGCCATAACGCGCGCTCGCCGAAGCAATTTTGCCTTCGAGTTCCCGACAGTTCGCCAGCGTGAACAATGTGCCCGCCTTGGCCTCGAGCTGGTAACTTTGTTCGAGTAATGGACAGGCCTCGGAAAACTCCGAAGCCTCCATTTTGGCTACGGCCTGCTGGAACAAGGTCGACGCCACCACAGCTGGCTGAGCCCTGGACATTGCCGCCAAAGAGGCGACGAAGCAATGAATTGTCCCTATCAAAAGCCGTCGGTTCATGCTGGGCCTCGCGTTTCGTATCGCTCGTTCGAGCAAGGTTGATTCAATCGTTGTTCCAAATGACTCGAGTCGAGGGTTTGGGAGGACGCACAGGAGGGATTGACTTCGCAGCGGTGGTTCCCATTGCTGACGCCGAAGTTGTTGGCGGGGCAGAAATGGGTTCGGCGGAATTGGGCATGATGATGCTAGGTCCACTCGCCAGGGCCGAAATTGACGGTTCGGGTGCTTTCTCGATAGCGATGTATGGGGTGGTCATGGGCGCCGTTGCGGCGGCGGATCGAGTGTGCGGGCCGAATAACGCGTCGAGGGTTGGACCGGCCATCAAAATGCCCACGATGCCCGTGACCACAATGAGGCGACGTGGTCGCGAAGAAGCGGGAGTTTCGATGAGTTCACTGGCGCCGACCGTGCGAACTGCGGGCAACGAGATGGAATGGGGCTCGCCCGGATGCGCCGGTTTTTCATGGGAAGCCGATTCGTCCGGGGTGAGAGAAACGAGCATTGAATCATCGACGGAAATAGGTCCGCTTTGGCTCGTCGCGAATTCTTGGGGTAATGGTGCGGCGAGCACTTCGGCCAATTCGGTGATGGCCATCATGGCCGAAGAAAATCTGTCGGCGGGCATTTCTGCGGTGGCCCGGAAAAACCAGGCGTCGAAAGCCGCGGGAAGCTCGACGTCCAGCGTTTTGGCCCTCGCGATGGGACTTTCTTTCGGGCCCTTGGCCGCGTGCAATGCAAACGCAATGGGTGAACGCGCCAGTTTCGACTCGGGTAGCCAATATGCTTTCCCGGTGAGCAACGTGTAAGCAATGAGGCCCAGGGCAAACACGTCCGTCGCCGGTGATACCGAACTATTCATTGAAAATTGTTCTGGGGCCATATACAGGGGTGTCCCGAGCGATTGGGTGACTTGCGTATCGCTGGCTCCGTCGGCGACGATTTTGGCAATACCAAAATCCAGAACCTTGACTCGGGGCAAACCGTGCTCTCGCGCGCAGAGGAACAAATTGTCGGGCTTGAGATCGCGATGCACGATGTTGGCTTTGTGCGTCTTTTCCAGGGCCATGCAGGTTTCGTAGAGAACGCGGACGACCTCTTCGCGAGTCAAGGGTCCGTCCCGACGCACGCGTGCCCGAAGATCTTCGCCGCGAAGGAGCTCCATCACGAGAAATGGCATTTGCGTGGTGGTATCGATGCCCGCATCGAAAATGTCGACGATGTGCTCACTGTCGATCTCGGCGGCGACGCG
>DAOMZH010000588.1:0-7074 GCA_035437985.1 Polyangium sp. (in: bacteria)
ATCACACGCTTTGGCATTTGTCGGTGATGCCTTGCATGCGCTGGCGACGGACTTGCCCCCGAATACGGATTGGCGCAAGCTCGTGGGCATCACGAGATACGCGACGCCGCACACGGCTCCAACCACGAGCGTTCCTTTGAACCCGAGAAACTGGACCAAGGTCGAAATCAACCCCGTAGGAACTCCACGACCACCAGAGCCGCCGCCCTGATCTTCGATGTTGTCGGAACGTCGTTGACCTTCAATTCTCACGGGATTTTCCTTTCACAATGTCGGAATCCGCTGCACTATACGCCATCGGGTAACTGATGTGTTGCGTTACTTGCTCCGTTTGCGGAAAGTAACGCGATCGCGCCTCTTGGCAAGCTGGCAATACCTGCGCCATGAGCATCGTTCGTCTTTGCCCACGGCCGTCGTATGTTTTCCCCCGAGTTTCAGGGCGACTGTTTGCCCTCAATGAGCATGTTTCTCACGCCAAAATCCAAATTCAAGCAAAAAATTTGCTTGTGGTGGAGCATTTCGTTTCATATACTCTACGCTGACGCGACTTCTACCCGAATCCACGCCGCACGTGAGGATGGGTTAACTCATGACATTCAGCAAATTCGATTCGCTCCTCAGCCAACGCGATCCGCAAAGTCAGCGCAAGGGCACAAATGGCCCCGAAAAGTCCGTTATTCTCGTCGTCGATGACGATCCCGCGATTCGCACGTCACTTTCCGTGATGCTCGCGGGTCGTTATGACATCCTTCTCGCGAGTTCCGCTGCCGATGGACTGCGAACTTTGCGGGACGAAGTATGCGCCGTTATCCTCGATATCAAAATGAAAGGGGAAAATGGCTTTTGGGCCTGTGACCGGATGCGTGAACGGTCTCCTTTGTTGCCGATAATCTTCTATTCGGCATTCCAAGATGTCAAAGATCCGTATCGCATCATCAACGAACATCGGCCATTTGCCTATTTGACCAAGGGTGGGGACCCGAAAGACTTGCTCGATGCGCTGGAACTCGCCGTGAGGCTCTATTCGCTGGTGCTGCAAAGTCGACGAGCGACGAAATCGGTGGTGGGTGATGGGCAACCCACTTCGGTCAGACCCTCGGAACGAAATACCAAGACCAATATTTAAGGCACGACGATGAACGGTCCTTTCCTCGATGCTGTCGAAATTTTCGACGGGGCGACGACGCGCATTTTCCGGGCCCTCGATACGCACACCAATACGCGAGTCATTCTCAAGAATATTCGTCCCGAGCACCTCACCGCCCACGAGATTGCCCGGCTTCGGCACGAATACGACATTTTGAAAAACTCCAACATCCCCGGGGTGGTCAAGGCCCTGGGTTTGGCCGAGCATAACGGTTGTCCAGCCTTGGTCCTCGAGGATCGCGGGGGCCAGGCGCTCGATACGCTGCTTGCTCGAGGGCCATTGGAGCTTTCCCGAGCTTTGGAATGGGCCGTGCAAACGGTTCGTGCGCTTGCCGAAATCCACGCGCAACGCATTATTCACAAGGATATCAATCCGCACAATATCATCGTGCTCGATGACGGACACGACATCGAGCTCATCGATTTCGAATTGGCCACGAAGCAACCACGAGTCGTGGAGCATGCCCTGCGCCCGGAAATTCTCGAAGGAACGCTAGCTTATCTCGCTCCCGAACAAAGCGGGAGAATGAATCGCGCCATCGACAATCGGACCGATTTGTATTCGTTTGGCGCGACAATGTATCACGTGCTCATCGGGCATCCCCCATTTCAGGCGGCGGATCCATTGGAACTCGTACATGCCCATATTGCGCGAAAACCGACGCCTCCCGCAATCGTCCGGCCGACCATCCCGGAAGTGCTCTCGGCTATCGTGATGAAACTCTTGGCAAAAATGCCCGAGGATCGGTACCAAAGCGCCGCGGGGCTGCGGGCCGACCTCGAAGAATGTTTGGGGCGACTCACGGATGCAGGAACAATCGAGTCATTCGAACTTGGCGCAGAAGACGTTGCGGATCAATTTCGTATTCCGGAACATCTTTATGGGCGCGAAAATGAACTCGCCCAGATCGAGACGATATATCAGCGATCTCCCCAGGGAAAAGCCGAATTTGTCCTCTTGAAAGGGCCGGCAGGTATTGGAAAATCGGCCTTGATTCGTGAATTCGCCCGCAGTGTGCGTATGTCTGCGGGCTCATTTGCGAGCGGGCAATTCCTGCGCCAGGATCGCGACGTTCCGTATTCGGGAATCGCTGCGGCATTGGCGCCGCTCGTCAAAGAGCGCTGCGCCGCGAGCGAAAACCAATTGGCTCCGCTGCGCCGAGAATTGCGGGAGGCTTTGGGACATGCGGCCGGGGTCGTGACGGAGGTGGTGCCGGAGGTGGCCCTGCTCCTCGGAAAAACCCCACCAAAACCTGTGGAATTACCCGCAGATCAAGCGCGAGAACGAGCAAAATTCGCGTTCGTGCAGCTTTTTCAAGTCTTGGCTCGGGACGGTTTGGCGCTTTTTCTCGACGATTTACAATGGGCAGATATCGCATCGCTCGAACTCCTGGCACATTTGGTCGCCGATGTTGGGGGAAAAGGAATCGTCATTCTTGCATCGGCACGCGAAGAAGACGACGTACAGAAGGTCATCGAACCATTCGAGGAGCATCTCGCGAGCAAAGGAGCGGTACTCACGACATTGGCGCTGAAACCTTCGAGCATCGCGGCCGTTCGGGCGCTCGTATTCGATACCGTAGGAGGATCGCGCGGGAGCATTGCGGATTCGGAAATCGATGCTTTGGCAGAATTGATTCATCGTCGAACATTGGGGAATCCGCTTTTCGTAGCGACATTCTTGAATACGCTCCATAGGGACGGTTTTATCGATTTCGACCACGACGCTCGGGCCTGGACCTGGAAGCTGTCGGATGTCGAAACGGCCCAGGTGCCCGGGGACGTGGCGCAATTGTTATCGGAGCGCGCCGCCAAACTCGCTCCCAGGACGCGGGAGATATTGCAAACAGCGGCGTGTATTGGTACGGAGTTCCAAACCAATCTATTAAGCTCGCTGACGGGATTACCCGAGGACGATATCGAGCAGTCCATGGTGGAGAGTGCCGATGAAGGTTTGATTTATGCGACTGGTCAGGCGTATGCGTTCGTGCACGAGCGCGTGCGCGAGGCCTTGTTGCAAGATCTGGATCCACAAAGCAAGAAAACGTTGCACTGGCGAATCGGGCGCGTTTTGCGGTCGGAAGCGCGCGGCGACAAACTTTTTATCGTCTTGGGTCACGTGAATGTGGCCGCCGATTTGGTGATGGACGCGCGAGAGCGGCTGGATTTGGCGCGCTTGAACCTCGAAGGAGCGCAGCGGGCGCGAGCGATTGCCGCGTTTGATGCCGCAAGCACGTATTTCGAGGCTGGCACATCGTTTTTGCCGCGTGCAGCCTTTGATACCGTGCGCGATTTGGCTTGGCCGTTGGCTCTTGGTGCCGCAGAATCCGCATATTCGTGCCGGCGAAAACGACGCGCAGAAGAATGGTACGAACAATTGGAATTGCACGCGAAGAGCGAATTGGAGAAGCTCGAAATAGCCGGCGCTCGCGTGCGTATGCATCGCGTACTCAATGAATATGGTGCAGCGAAAAACTTGGCCCTCGAAACGCTCCCGCACTATGGCCTTACGCTGCCCAAAACAGCTGGAATTCCCAAGGTTTTGCTGGCGTTTGGCCAAGCGGAACGAATGTTGAGTTCACGCAAGGTGGAGGACCTCTTGGCGTTGCCTTTGGCCCCCAGATCGCGGAAAAACGACCTTTGGGCGGACCTCATGGAAGATGCGCTGTTCACGGTGTATTTCGAGGATCCCTTGCTGCATTCGGTGATGACGGCGAAAATCATCACCCGCACGTTGACCGAGGGCATTTCGGCAGTGAGCCCCGCTTGTTTCGCAGCGTATGCCCTGCTCGTGCGACTCATCCGCGGGCAAGCAATACGGGCGAATGAAATGTGTCAGATGGCTCTGCAACTAGCCGAAAAGTTTCCGGGTTTGCCCACAGCGCTGATTCGGTACATTCAGGCCATGTTGATCATGCCGTTTGCATTTCCATTTCGCCAATCCGTGGAAAAACTCGGCGAAGTTTACCAAACGGCGCGTGCCGAGGGTAATCGCATCTTCATGCATTTGGCATTGGGCCCGTACGTGGGTTATCCGTTTCACGCCGGCGTGCCGATTCCTGAATATTTGGCCAACTTTTCAGCCCGCGAACGAGAGCTCGATGAATTGGCCGATGCTTCCAACAATGCCCGTTCACATCGACTCTTGCAACGAATCGCCCTTTATCTACAAGGAAAAACCAAAGCAGGCAGTTTCGAGACCGAAGAGCTGGACGATGCGACGTTCCTCGCGGATCTGCAGCGCGATCCCATGAAACTGGCGGCTCCGCTTTACAATGTCAATCGCGCGTGGGCGCATCTCGTCATGGGCGACCACGCGGAAGCAAAACGCCTCTTCGACTTGGCTCCGTCGACACTCGAAGAAATATTGGGGGCCGTGTACACGATTGGCGAGTTTTTGTGGCTGCGGGCAACGGTGCAGTTGACGAACATGCCTCGAAGTCGTTTGGCGCGGGCGAAGGCGCTGATCGCCGTGCGTCTGGATTTACGAAAGATCGTAGGATATGCCGAACATTGTCGCGAAGGATTTGGACATTTGGCGGAGCTTTTGAAGGCGGAATTAGCGCGTGTCGAAGGCCGAACGCAGGCGGCGGCCGATCACTACGAAAATGCGAGCCAATTGGCGCGAGAGCAGGGGTTTCTGCAATACGAAGCTTATGCCGAAGAGCAGGCAGCACGGTATTGGTGGGCTCGGAAAAACGACGGTGTGGCGCGCTCGTACATGCAACGGGCCTATCGGGCATACCAAATTTGGGGAGCAACCCTCAAAATTGCGGCCCTCGAGCGGGAATTTCCATGGCTCGAACGAGTTTCGGGCCGTTCGTCGCGAACAACGACATCGACCGTCCGAGGGACGCAGTCGACCACGAGCACATCGCTTGACGCCCGCTCGATGGTTTTGGCTTCGCAAGCCATTTCCGAAGAGATTGCCCTCGACAAACTATTGCAAAAATTGATGACAGTGATTGTCCAAGCGACGGGGGCTACGCGGGCGGCGCTGGTGCTCGACACGCGATCCGGGTTTGTCGTGGTAGCCCAATTTGCAGCGGAGCAGGGAGCGCAGGTCTTGGCTCGACCCGAGCGGCTGGACAGTAGCGAAAACTTGCCCGTGACTCTGGTCCAGTATGTTTTACGAACAGGAAAACCACTTTTGACCGAGGACGCCAACGAGCACGATATCGCGCGGCAGGATCCCTATGTACGCACAAGAAGTTCAAAATCGTTATTGCTCGTGCCGATGTTGCGCCATGGCGTGACGCGCGGCACGTTGTATCTCGAGAACGATGCCCTCGTTGGTGTGTTCGATGCCGCGAGGATGACGATGTGCGAGGTGCTTTTGGCTCAGGTGTCCATTTCGATCGACAATGCGCAGATGTATGGCGACTTGGAGAAGCTCGTGGACGAACGCACGCAGGCACTGGAAGGCGCACGGGCCCGCGTAGTGGAGCTCGAAAAAAATGCGACGGAAGCACAGATGGCGGGTGGGTTTGCCCATGAAATGCGCAATGCTTTGACGGCCGCAAAAATGCTTCTGGCTGCCGTGCATTTCAAGCGGGAAGGGGCCGAGCCACGAAGTTTGTGTCTCGAGAATGCGGAAGTTCTTTTCGACATGTACAACGCTCTGGAGAAAAGCCTCGATGCGGAGACGCTGGACGCATTGGTCCCGACGATGAGGCAATTAAATGCGAACGAAGAAAAAATCCACAACGTTCTCGGCATGATTGCGGATGCTCTCGAACGCGCGTTGGGCACGACCGGGACGATACTCGAGTATTCGCGGTTGAGCGCCGAAGTTGCGGGACAAACGTTGATTGAAGTGCGGTACTTGGTGGACTCTCTGCGCGAAGAAACGCTCGTCGACTTGGAAAATTGCGGCATCTCATTGGCCATCGACGTTCCCGAAGGGTCGCAGCTCCGCGGTAATGACGTACATTTTCACTCGATTTTGAAGAACCTGGTGCTGAATGCACGAGATGCTCTGCTCGACGTGGACCGCCCCGAAGGGCGAAGAATTCGGGTGCTGTTCGAGGAGCATCAGCAAGACGCACGGTTTGTCGTCGAAGACAATGGGAGCGGGATAGATCCATCCGTGGCCGAGCGAGTTTTCGAGCCGTTTGTCTCGACAAAGCCAGTCACGGGAACGGGATTGGGGCTCGGGGTGGTGCGTAAATTGACGGCGCTTTATGGCGGAAGGATTCATTTCGAGACGGAAGTGGGGCGCGGAACGCGATTCGTGGTGACGCTCCCGAGACGACAATTGGGGGTGAACCACGAATAAAGCAAAAGAAAGTCGCGCGCGTTGCCGAGATCGGTTATGCTCGGGGCGTGAAAAATCATCTTTCGCCTGTATATGCATGCGTCGTGGGCCCTGCATTCGTCGCTGGGCCGGCGCTCGTCGTTTCAGCTTGTTCACCCGAGGAAAAGGTCTGCAGTTGGCGACGACTGCCACACCGCCCGAGATCGAGCTGGCGCGCGACCCCGGCTTCGCCGCGCTGATCGTCGCGAGCCTCTACCGCGCGGCGTCGCGGCGCCAGGGCCGACTCGCGAGCGGCGACGTTGCGACGTTCCCGAAGCTCGCCGCCTCGCTGCGCGGCGTGCGCATCGATCCGGCCCGCGTGCGCGCCTACGCCGCGCTCTGCGGCTTCGATCGCGTCCCGGGCGCCGTTCCACTGCCGTTCCCAGAGAGCCTTTGTCTGCCGCTGCTCGCTGCGATCGCCACCGCCGAAGCGTTTCCGCTCAGCCCGCTCGGGCTGATCCACGTCGGACAGAAGCTCGCGCAGCTCCGTCCGTTGCGAGCGGACGAGCGACTCGATCTACGCTGTTCCGTGGTGGGCGCCGAGGCGGGACCGCGCGGCATCACGCTGCGGATCGCGATGAGCGGGAGCAGCGCCGGCGAGCCGGTTTGGTCCGGTGAGGCGGAGCTGCTCT
>DAOMZH010000589.1:0-7068 GCA_035437985.1 Polyangium sp. (in: bacteria)
GAAGGCATCGATATCCTGAAATGCTCCAACGAGGCGAACCACGACCCCATCTTCGAACACCGCGTGCCCAGCCGCACGCACCCACAATCGCCGGCCTTTGGCCGTAATGATTTGCAAGTCCAAATCATACGCCAGGCCCTTCATTGCCCCTTCGACCGCGGCTGTAATGATGGGAACAGCTTCGGGCGCGTAAAAGTTAATGGCTGTTTGTAGGTCTGGGGTGAATCCCGCAGGCACTTCGTGAATTCGATATGTCTCTGAAGTCCAGCAAAGGGAACCCAATTTTAAATCGACCTCCCAACCTCCAACCTGGGCGGTCACCTCCATCATTTGGAACACCTCCGCACGACGACGGGCAGCGATCTCGTTTTCGCTTTGCTCGAAAATCTCGCGCGCCGTGCAATAAATCACGCCATCCTCGAGAATACGTCGCAATGACAACGAAAGCTTGCGCTCGGTCAGGTCTCGGTGAATAAATCGGGCGGCAATTCGCAGATTCCCGTCTTCGGTTCCTTCCAAAAATGCTCGTACCGTAGCCGCATCTGCGGCATGCAAAACCGTAAGCAATTCCTGGCCAATCAGCGCCTGCGCGACGTACCCGAGCACGTCCAAAAATGCTGTATTCACCTCGAGGAATTTACCCGCCAAATTTAAGATACAATGCAGATCACTCGATGTCTGGAACAAGCGATCGTACCGTATGGAGATTGGCTTTTGCCCAGGTTTCATGATTAGAAGTGCAATGTTACTTGCTAAGAACTTCACGTGTCAATAAGTCTGCGTGTAATTCAAATTGTATTTGTGTAGGTTTCTTGCTCGACGAAACGATTGCTGGTGCAAGCCGGACGGATCTGTATACTATCGGTGACACTGGGTAATTTGCCCTTAAGGAGGCGCACATGACGAACAGTTTTGCTGGATCGTTTGGTCGACGGGTGAGATTGGCATTGTTGGCGGCAGCTGGACTTACAGCAGCGGCGCTATTGTCTGCGAATTTCGTCGATGCATCGCCACCAGGAGGTAGCGTGGCTACCGAGGCCCAGATTGCAAAGTTGACGTCCTGTTATGCCCACGGAACGGACGCAATTGGTCGAGGTGATTTGCAATTGGGCAAGGATATTTACGAGCCCTGTTTTACAGCCGATGCCGAACTCGAAGTATATTTCCCGGGCACGCCCTTGAATGGTCCGCCGAGTTTCGAAACCGTAGGCACTGAATCATGGGCCAATTTCGTCGCGTCGGTGTTTTCAGCCAATGGGTATTCCGCGACGCAACATATGATGGGCACGGTCGATGTGAACCTGACCGATGGAGCTCATGCGACGATGACCTCGTATTTGCACGCGACCCACGTCTTATCCGATGGCACGATCGATGTGGCGAATGGGGCGTATGAAGATGAAGTGGTTCGGCAAAATGGAACCTGGAAAATCAAACGACGTACACTCAAGCTCATCACCTTCTTGAATCTCGGCACGCCGATTCCCTGAAAGCTCCGAATTCAAAATGATTTCTCGCTGATTACGTGTTTCGCCCTGACGAACGCACTCCGCATCGATGCGCGTATGTGCAAATCAAATACGTCCCCGCCAAACCATGGTGGGATTCGTTCGACCCCGCCAAACCTTCAGCCCGCCACGCTCTCCAATTGGCTCTGCACCTGATGCAAGAGCACCGCTTGCTCCACCACACTCGCCGCTACATGCCCGCCCTCGGGACCTGCAGCCTTGCGCAGCGTCGCCAATTCTTGCTGCGATGCCAATAACGCCTGTTCCAATTCGACCGCCACCGCCGTCGGCTCGAGTTCGTCGCGATCGAACCCCAAACCTGCATGCTCCAGCTGCGTGATTCGCCAGCGGGCCGCTTCCAAATCCGCCTCGGCTCGCGCCGCACGCGCAGCCAATACATCGAGCTGCACACTCACGGCATTGGGCAATTCCAGGGTTGGCGTCGTCTCCGCCTCTGCAGGCGCCGCCATTGCGGCCACAGGCGCCGCCATTGCCGAATGAGGCCCTCGGGCCGGTGGCGCTTTGCCCTGAGACCCCTCCGAAGACGTCGTTCCCGAACCACCCGACGAATTCGTCGCCGCTACCTGCTGTCGCGCTTCCTCCAGCTCCGCCAGCAAATCCTTGCCCGTCCGCAATCCTTCCCGCAAATCCGCTTCGAGCGTCGCAATGCGTTGCCCACGCTCCCGCAATCGCCCCTCGAGCTCCCCAAGGTCCGCCAGCAAGGCTTCGCGTTCCGCGCCAAACTCGTTTGCCCGTTTTTCCAGAGCCGCGTTTGTCTCTGCCAAACGATTGCGTTCTTGGGTCAATGCGTCGAGACCTGCCGCATTCTTTTCGGCGGCCAGTTTTTCTGCCCGAACCCGTTCCAAGTCGGATTCGAGTTTTCCAACTTTCCCCACCAACGCCGGATCGGGCGCCTTGTTTTGCGCCTCCGCCAAACGCTTTTCCAGCTTCATCACCTGCTCGCGTAATTCGGCCCGCTCGTTCACCAAGTCATTGATGCCGAGCTCCGCCGCCGCCAGCTCCCCTTCCAACTCCATTGCCCGCGAACGCACACTCGCCGCTTCCTGCATCAGCTGCTCGATTCGCTCCTTCGTCCCCGGAACTTCCTTCGGACCCCGCGACAACCCGAGCTCCACTTCCGCCTTCGTCCGCGCCTTTTTCTCGTCATCGAGCTGCTTGGCCAGCTTCGTTCCTCGGTCCCGCTGCTTGCGTAGCTCTTCCTCGAGGTCCCGAATCTGATGCGTCAGTCGTTCGGCGCGCACATGCGTGTCGCCCATCCGCGATTCCATATCGCGGAATCGTTCGAGCTTCTGTTCGAGGTCCACCGCTCGAGCTTCCGCGTTTACGGCTCGCTCCCGGTGCTGTTCGAGCGCTGCCCGCTGCTCTGCCGCACGTGCTTCATGGGTCGCAATGTCCTTCGCCAGAGCTTCGGCAAGGGCATTCGTGTCGACGACCGGAGCTTTTGGCGCAGTCGATCCACGCACGTCACCAAGCGCGAGTTCCACAACGACAAATGGATCCAGCGCGACTTTTCGCTCGGACCCAATCGCAATGAAGATCTCGGGCTCTTCCGTCACATCCAGCAAAGACGTGTCGACGCTGACTTCGAGCTCTCCCGAAGCCCCGAAATCGGCGAGTGTGTACCCGACAAACGGTGCTTGGCCGAGCATCCGCACGACGGGAAATTGCAATGAAACGAGGTCGTAAAGGCCGTAATAATCAGTCGTTGAAGGGTTGGCCGAACCGGGTTTGTCCAGGAGCCGACGGGGCGCTTCTTCGTTCGCGGACGCAATGACGGCAATGCCGGTCGTGCCCACGAGGCGGCGCGTTCTGCGCAGCGCATCCGTTGGATCTCCAAAGATCGTCAGGTCGGGAAGCACGACGACGTCGAACGCGCCATCGCGAACGCCGAGGTCCCCTTCGAGTACGGCATGCGTCACGTTACGCGGCCGATGATCTGCGGTTCGAGCCAAAACTTCGGCCACACGAGCCGGGTTTGGATCGTACACATGCACCAGCCGCGCTCCACGATCGATGAGTCGTTCACCGAACGCCAGCGTCACATCGCCGAGCACCGCCACGCGTCTTCCGCGCACGAGACGCTCGAGGTAGGCCGCGAGGGCCATGGAGGGGTGCGTGGGACGCAAGGCGCTCGGCTCGCTCATGCGGACGCCTCGTCTTCGTCTCCGGCGCCGTGGCACTTCATGAAGGGTTTGCCACTACCACACGGGCACTCCATTTCGGCGGTGACCACAGGCTCTTGCACGGGCGGTTGTTCGGACGCACCCGCCGGAAGCTCATCTTCGTGATGGGCCTCCATCCGCGCGAGATCCGCTGCATGGCGTGCGAAGTCGTTCGCTTCGATGGCTTGCTCTTCTTCTTCTTGACGCACCTTCACGTGGAACACCTTCGTCGCCACGTTCGATTGCACCCGCGCCACCATCGTCACGAAGAGGTTGTAACCCTCTTTCTTGTACTCCTGCTTCGGGTCTTTCTGCCCATACCCACGCAGACCAATGCCGTCACGCAAGTGGTCCATGTCGGTCAAATGATCGACCCACGCTTTGTCGAGCTCTTCCAAGTAGATGTGTCGGAACACGCGCAACAAAAGCTCCGTCCCGATGTCCTTCTCGCGCGCATCGAATGCTTTCTCCGCGCGATCGAACAAGTCGTGAGCGAGCTCTTGGATGTCGGCGTGTTCGGCGATCTCGTCCGGAAGTTCGATGCCGAAATGTTCCTTGAAGCCTTGGAAAATCCCGCCCCAATCCCAGTCCTCCGGCGGCTTTCGTGGCGGACAGGATTCTTCGACCATCGAAGCAATGATGTGATCGAGCAGATCGAGGAAACGTTCGCGTTGCTCGGTGAGCGCTAGCGGGATTGTCGTGACGCACTCGTCGAAAATGTCGCCCGTTTTTTCTTCACGCCCCTCGAACTCGACCTTCACGCCGTACCGCGTGTAGAGTTCTTTTTGGAGGTTCGTGACCTCGACAAACTTCTCGATCGGCTCGAAGTCCTTGCGGGAGAGCGTGCGCGGATTGCCTTCCTTGTCGCGCGGCATCACCGGATCCGCTGCGAACATGCCGAGCAAATAACCTACGTCCGGCGTCACATCCTCGACGATGCGCGCGAGAGGTTTGATCTTCCGAATCTCCCCCGTCGCTTTGCCATCTTCGTCGACGACCTCGGGGTAATAACGTCCCGCGAGGATTTGCTGGCGCAGTTCGTAGATGTTCTTGCGCTGCGCGCTCATCACGTCGTCGTATTCGAGCAAGTTCTTGCGGATGTCGAAGTTGCGCTCTTCGACTTTCTTTTGCGCGTTCTCGACGCTCTTGGTGACCCACGGATGCTCAATGGGCTCATCGTCCGGCATGCCCATCTTTTCCATGAGATTCTTCACGCGATCGCCCGCGAAGATGCGCATGAGGTCGTCTTCGAGCGACAAGTAGAATCGGGACAAACCCGGGTCGCCCTGACGACCAGCACGACCACGGAGCTGGTTGTCGATGCGCCGTGATTCGTGGCGTTCGGTGCCGACGATATAGAGGCCGCCAAGGGTGCGAATTTCGTCACCTTCGGCCTGACACGATTTGCGCAGTTCCTCGACGAGCTCTTCGAACGCTTCTGGTTCGGCCTCGGGCATCCGGTTTTGCTCTTTGAAACGGAGCTTGGCGAGCATTTCGGGGTTGCCGCCGAGCAAGATGTCCGTGCCGCGACCGGCCATGTTCGTGCTGACGGTGATGGCGCCTTTGCGACCAGCTTGAGCGATGACGTACGCTTCGTTCTCGTGGTGTTTGGCATTCAAAACTGCATGTTTGATGCCTTTTTTCGAGAGGATTTTGGCAATGGCCGCGCTCTTCTCGACGCTCGTCGTACCCACGAGAATGGGTTGTCCCTTCTCGTGTTTCTCCATGATCTCGTTGACCACGGCGGTGAACTTCTCACGCTCCGTTTTGTAGACGACGTCTTGTTGGTCGTCGCGGATGCACGTCTTGTTGGTCGGGATCTGGACGACATCGAGCTTGTAGGTGCTGTGGAATTCCGAGGCTTCGGTGTCGGCGGTGCCGGTCATGCCGGAGAGTTTTTTGTAGATGCGGAACAGGTTCTGGAACGTGATGGTGGCCATCGTGCGGCTCTCTTCTTGGATCCGCACGTTTTCCTTGGCTTCGACCGCTTGATGCAGACCGTCGGACCAGCGTCGTCCAACGAGCACGCGACCGGTGAATTCGTCGACGATGAGGACCTTGCCATCACGCACCAGGTAATTGACGTCGCGCTTGTAGAGCGTATGCGCGCGTAGGCACTGGTTCATGATGTGCAGGGTTTCGAGGTTGACGGGATCGTAAAGGTTTTTTCCTTTGATCGCGCCGATGGCACTGAGGAGTTTTTCGGCCATCTCGGTGCCGTCGTCGGTGAGCGTGACCGAGTGGCCTTTCTCGTCGACGTTGTAGTGCTCTTCGTTGCGCAGGCGCGGAATGATCTCGTTGATGACGCGATACTTGTCGCTCGAACGTTCACCTTGGCCGCTGATGATGAGGGGAGTGCGGGCTTCGTCGATGAGGATCGAATCGACTTCGTCGACGATGGCGTAGTTGAGTGGGCGCTGTTGGTAATCGAGCGCCGAGAACTTCATGTTGTCGCGCAGATAGTCGAAGCCGAATTCGTTGTTTTGTCCGTAGGTGATGTCGCAACGATACGCTTCGTGTTTGTCCGCGTCGCTTTGTTGGTTCACGACCACGCCCGTGGACAAACCAAGAGCCCCGTAGAGCTTGCCCATCCATTCAGCGTCGCGTTTGGCCAAGTAGTCGTTGACCGTGATGACGTGGACGCCTTTGCCTTCGAGGGCATTGAGGTAACAAGCGAGGGTAGCGACGAGGGTTTTACCTTCGCCGGTACGCATCTCGGCGATACAGCCCTGATGGAGCACCATGCCTCCAATGAGCTGCACGTCGTAGTGGCGCATGCGGAGGGTTCGGCGTGATGCTTCACGACAAACTGCAAAGGCCGGAATCAAGATGTCGTCGAGGGAAGCACCGTTGTCGAGTTTCGTCTTGAACTCGGCGGTCTTCGCTTGAAGCTCTGCATCCGAGAGCTTCTTCATGTCTTTTTCGAGCGCCCCAATGGCTTCGACCTTCGGACGCAACCGACGTACGGCACGTTCATGTGAGGTGCCGAAGAGCTTCTTCATCGCCCAGGTGAGCATCGTTTATTCGCCTTGGCTCCGTTCGGGTTCGATACCGCCCGATCTCATGCGGCCTTTGCAGGGCGCGGAGCCTGCCGAACGTAGTCCGGGAGGCAAGATCGTGCAATGAAACGGTGGAGAAACCGTAGAGTCGCCCGGGTCATTCCCAGTGTTGATGAACTTTTGGCACGTGCTTTGGGCCCTGCTAGCATCCGGCCCGCACGCACGAGTGGCGGAATTGGCATACGCACCGGGTTTAGGTTCCGGCGCCGAAAGGCATGAGGGTTCAACTCCCTCCTCGTGCACTCCAGCATCCAAATAGCGCGACGTGGTTGCGGTTTGTCTCTCGGGGGTATGGGGGCGGAGCCGGCTCGCGTTGGG
>DAOMZH010000590.1:0-7051 GCA_035437985.1 Polyangium sp. (in: bacteria)
TTGCTTCTGTTCTTTGATTTCCTTGGACTTGCGCTCTTGCCACGTGTTGTAGACGGAAGACATCACGCCACCCAGGGCAAACCACGCGGTGACGGTCAATTCGACGAATCCACCAAACGACGACGCGTAAGGGCTCGGAAGCAGGAAGGTATCCACGCAGAAGCCGACGATGAATCCTTTACGCGACCCCTTGACATATTCGCGGTACCGCTGGTTACCATGGAGGATTTTGCGGGCGGCGGTGGTCACGATGCCGATGAACAAGCCAATCGCCAGGGCTTTGATCATGTACGGGGGCAGATGTCCGATGTTCTTGAGTGCCCCCACAAACTTGAAGGTCATCGCGCTTTGCCATTGACCCACGTCCACTTTGGGATTCGAAAACGTGTTGACCTTGAGAATCGGGTACGCCTGCATGAACGTCTTGGCGAGCACGACGCACAGGACAGACCCCATCACGATGCCAATCGTTTGGTAGCGAAACTGAACCGTGCGGTTTGTCCCGAGGCGCCAGCCCGTCGAACGATCCTGCTGCATGTCACCACCGACGGAACACGACACGAGCAAGATGCTCGCCGCCATCAGCCCTATGCGCGGATCCTTCAAACCCAGGCCCGACATCAGCAAGACCGAAATCACGAACGCGCTCGAGATCGGATTGGAGTCCGAGATGCCGAGGGAGATGCCGTTAATCAAGACAAACACGGACGCGAGTACAATGGCCAGCACGATGTACTCGAGCGGTTGCCCAAGGACTTGGGTTCCTACAGCCGCGAGAGCGATGGCCCAGAAGACGATCCAAGCGACGAGACGTCGCGGATTGACTTGTTTCCAAGCTTCTTCTGCATTCGCATCACGTTTCTCGTCGGCATGTTCGCGAATGCGCCGCAACGCTTCGATACCGATGAGCCCCATGTCGACGATGGCTGATCCAAGAATCATCGCCAGGCCAATGAGAAAACCAATCTTGCGGAAACTCGCGCCTTCTTCGAGCCATCCGTTCGCAACGAGCGTTGGTTGCAACCAGTAGCCGATAATGCCCATGAGCAGGCCGGGCACGGCAATTCGTGCACCTACGACCATGCCTGCGCCGATGGTCGACGCTGAAAGTTGCGTCGCCGCGATGGCCGGAAGTTTTTCCACAAGCCACGCAAAGCCAAACCCTGCGCCCGCGCCACCCCCGAGTTGTCCGATGGAACGCTTGAGCAAGCGTTTGTCCGTTAGCGCGCGCAAAATGTTTGCCACGGCAAACCCGGACGGAAAGTCGAGCTTCAAACGATCGACGAGGATCGGAGTGTACGCCATGCCGAGACCAACCCCGAACATGCCGATACACATGAAAAACAGCACGAGATGATGCGCCGGCGGCATCTCCATGCCGAGCCACGTCATCGCTTGAATCAACACGCCCATGCCCGCCATGCCCGCGACGCTCGCCGCCATCGTTTGCATGTAGTTCGCGCCGTGTTTGCCCTCGGGCCCATACCCGTACGTCACCGCGCTACCAAGAATGCCCGCGAGCACCTGGCCGCCCACGAAAAACCCCAAGCTGAAGTTCATGTACGCCGCCGCGATTCCTCCAAGCGGACCGAGGATGAGGATCGCAACGGCAGCTAGAAGAATGTGGTAGCGCTTGGAATCAATCTTGGGGAGAAACGCGAACTTTGGCTGGGATTGCTCGGGCTCCTCATGAGCCGCGGGAGGTTCGGCGTTCGGGTTTGTCACGGCCTGCCTCCATGTACGTCGAGGTCACGGTTCGAGCAGGACAAACACTTCGATCGTGAAAGAATCATGTCAGGACAGATGCTAGCAGCGTTCGCCGCAGTGCTGGGTCAGCAAAGATTGTCCTTCATGCAGGTTCGGCGCGACGAGCGGAGGATCGCGCGGCGTTCGAAGTGACGAAGGGTTTTGGAGACAACAGGACGAAAATGAAAATAGCGGGAAGGACTAGCCGAGCCGTATTCCGTGCTCTACGATCAGCTTCTATGCTTCCGACGCGATTCGAGAATATTGCACTGGCCCGACAACGATTTGGAGATCGAGTGGACCGGCTGGCTCCGTTTCTGCTTCGTGGCGATCCTCTGGCGGATGCCGTCATTGCCGAAATGCAAGACATGCCGCGAGGACATGGTTTTGCGCTCGTGAATAAAATTCTCGCCAATCCACATTTGGCCGAAACGCAACGGCCTGCGGCGATTCGAGCATTTTTCGAGCATGTCGATTATGTGCCCGCGTGGGTCGATTGGGAGGTTATGCGTCGGGGAAATGAGCTCTTGCTCCGTTCGGGGATTCTTGGGGGAATCGTTTTGGGAACGTCATCGCTCGTGATGGGATACACGTCGCCGGCAGGGAACAAGCCGCTCGTTTTTTCAGGACAGCTGCAAACCAAAGCGTCGCGACGATTGGCGGAAACGAGCCGGTTTGTCCAGGCTGTTGGTCAATACGATGGATTCCGTCGCACGGGTGAAGCTTTTGCCATTACGGTGCGCGTACGCCTGATGCATGCGCAGGTGCGCGCGATGTTGCAAAAAGCTCCGTATTGGCGAACGGCAGATTGGGGCGAGCCCATCAACCAACACGACATGGCTGCGACCACGCTTTTGTTCTCGCTCGTTTTTTTGGAGGGCATTCGAAAACTCGGAATGGAAACGGAGCGGGACGAATCGGAAAGTTTCATGCATTTGTGGCGGTATGCGGGGCATGTAATGGGGGTCGACACGGAGATTTTACCGACATCGGAATTCGAAGGGTGGAGCTTGGGGGAATTGATTCGCGCGACGCAAGGACGTCCAGATGACGATTCGCAAGCTCTGACACGCGCGTTGTTCGATGCTCCGCTGCAAAATGCAAAAACGCCTGAAGAAGTGCGACTCGGAAAATTTCGCCGGGAGACGGGGCGGGCATTTTGCCGGCATTTGTGTGGGCCCGAAATTGCCACCGCGCTCGGCGTTCCGCGAACGCCATTCGAAGCTGCTTTTTTCGTGGCGCGTTCGACGACCCGCGCGAGTGAAATGGTTCGGCGGCGTTCGTCCGACGTGCACCGCGCACAGATTGCTTCCGGGGCGCGTTATTGGGAGCGCGTGGTCAAGGATGGCTTGGGAGCGATTCCAGCGGATTTCATGCCGCCGGGGCATTTGTCACGAGCGGTTTGACAAGACGTACCGCTCGAGATGGTCTTTCATGAGCGGCGCGAGCGACGACGGCGGGATACCGAAACGCCAAGTCCAAGGCCCATGATGAGGATCGCGGCGGCACCATTCGTTTCTCCACGAACTGCACAACCGGCGGTCGACGGCTGACCATTGCTGGAATTTCCGTCCCCGAAATCACCCCACCAAATGCCCCCCGTGTCGACTCCACCGGGATTGTTGCTTCCTGAAGGCGGACAGGGATCGTAAACTGCACATTGCGGCGCTCGACCAGTCGCGCGAGTCGCCTGGAAGAAGTTGGAAACCTCGGATTGGTCCATCGAGGCGCCAATTTGCAAATCTTTGGCGAGAGCAGCTCGGCCGAGTTCCGCATTGATGCGCGTCAGCCAAACGGAATTCGGGTCGAGTCCGCCAAATGCCTTGTCCATGTCGTCTTGCAACTCCATGCCCGCGGTTGCGTAACCATCGGCCGGATCGCCGTAGCCACTTTGGTCGGGCAAAAAGTCGACGACTTGCTGCAGCGGAGAGCTCACGGTAAACTCAGAAATAGGTTTGGCATACTGAACCAACCAGTTGCCATTTTTGCCAGTCGTGAAGCCTGCGGCTTTCAGCAGCGCATAATTGGAATCGGAGGTGTCCCAGTTCCAGACGATGTCTTTGACGTCGATCGTGAACCAAGGGAAGTTTGTCGGTTCATAACGCCCTTCGGCGACCATCCACAATGTGAGGGGCGTAATTGCTCCCGTACCGACAGCAACCATGCGCAAAGGCAACGAACCAGCAGCACCTTGGGCTGTGATTCTCACCGGACGCATTGCATTGATTCCCGCGGTTGGATTGAGCTTCAAGGCCAGGAAGTCGAATCCTTCCGCGATGTAGGTGTCAATGACTGGCGCGACGTCGGCCGGAACATTGTAGCCTCGCGAGGTGAGCCAATTCTTCAGGGCATTGGGATCTTGCGATGCAAGCTGTACGGTTTCATAAGGTCCGATGGCTTGCTCGGCAATGACCTCGACCCCACCATTGGAAGCTCCTCCGGCACCAGTGCCAAACCCACCGCTATCTTCTTCAGCCCAGCCCCAACACGACGGAGGTGGCGGGCAATTGAGGGGCGGAGGCGCAACGACCGTCGCGGTCAACGAACTGAGCTGCGCAAAAAGGACGTCCGAGGACAAACCAATTTCCACTTGACCTTTGATTGGGAGAATCCACGCGAACGTTTGAGGGTCGCCAGTGTATTGGATTTGATCCCAAAGTGTCGTCGACGTTTTCGAGACGGAAAGAAGCATTCGATGTCCCGTCACGACGGTTGATTCATCGATGGGCACGGCGCAACCACCACATGCATACGAGTCACTCGCATGCAAAATAGCGCCAGCAAGGACAGGAACGGTCAATAGAAGGGTTTGGGCAAGCTTCATGGAAGAACCTCCGGCAACAGAAGCAAGTAGCATACCTCATGCCCAACGATTTCGTGCGGAAATCATGTCGCAACCCGCAGAAAACGCGGCACACAGGTGCACACAACGGCACATAAGGGCGCAATTACTTCGATGAGCACTTCTTTAAGCGTTCTTGCGGTCACGGTCCGTAGCGACACGTTTTGGCGTTGCCGCAGCGGGAGCAAGAGTTGTCAATATCGCTCGTAGGCCCTCTTTGATTTCATCGAGCACAGGACCTTCAGCAACGCGATATCCCCCAACTGGCCGGCCATCTCGTTCACCCAGCCAAACCCACGCTTCATTTTTGCCTGAATCCTCGAATCGAAGTTCCACGTGCTTCCCATTCTCGAGCACGCGCACATCGGTCCATTTCAAGGCTCCAATAGGAGCTCGCTGCCGCAATGACAAAAGCCGCGCCGCAATGGATCGACTCAGGGGCACGATTGCGTCCTCTGCCGGCGGATGCACGATATCGATTACGGCGTGCAATCGTTCCCGCAACGCCTGAAGACCAGTCGTGGCGGCTGCTACGTGTGCGGGCGTGTGGACGAGCCAAACCGTAAACCAAGCAAAGGCACCGATGCCTTCCCCGGTTTGGCGCGGACGCAACTCGAGCACCAAAGGCTCATCCCCCATCAGGCGAACGGAAACGGCTTTTTCGCCGACTTCCACGAGTTCCAATCCTGAAAACGGCGCTGGCGGCACGAAATCACGAAAGGCTCGCCCCACGAGCGCGCGGGCATGCACGGAAAACATGAGGCGCTCGGGATCTACTTGCGCCAGTTGGTCTGCGGAAACGGGAACGAATTCATCATCGCCATAAAGTTCGCGATATTTCTCGAATACTCCACTGCATCGCGCCTCGAATACGCAATGCTTGCAACCGGCGGGTTTGGATTTGTCCCGACGTTTGACCAGGTACTTATCCCAGGGTTTGCTGAGTTTCTTGTCGCCATCGACGGCAATGGTCATCGTTTTCTCGCCGTCATGATGAATGACCGGAGCCAGCTGCGGGCTGATGCAATAAGGCAAGTTGCCAATGTTTACGTCGAATCCAGGTGGAAAACCACGAATCATGTTCTCGAGCGCGGGCACCATTGCTGAATACTTCGGAATCATTGCCGAAAATTCCGCTTCGGTGCGCACACCCGCATCGAGCGGGCGGACCATATCGAGGTGCAATTGCGAAGCGCCCAACGGCAAAAGCAATGCGGGAAATTGATCGACGGATTCGTAATTCGACTGAACGACGCACATATTCACGGTGAGCTTTTGGCCACGTTCCTGCACGTGTTTCATCGATTGAACCAGGCGCGCAAAAGAGCCGTCTTTACGCGTGGTTCGTTCGTGCGCCTCTTCTGTTGCGCCTTGGAGCGAAAAGCGAAATGTAAAATTGCCCCCTGTGGCGAGTATTTCGTCGACGAATCCCGCGCGGGCGGTTTTGACGCCATTCGTAAAAATGACGATTTCCTCGAAACCGAGACGAACAGTTTCCCGAAGGACGTCCAAAAATGCGGGCTGGAGGGTTGGTTCGCCGCCGAGCAGAGTGATTTTACGATGCCCTGCGGCGAATGCAGCTCGAATCTCGGCAAGAATCGGATCACGCTCGAGAGGGCGTGCTCGACCAAGCGCGGTTTCTTGGCCGCTGACACAAAAGACACAGCGGTTGTTGCACATGTGGCCAAGCTGGATCTCGACCTGTGTCTTTGGCTCCATCAGGGCTCACTATACAACGAATGCCCATGCCAGGATAGCTTTTCCTTCTCGAAGCGGAATCGCTCAGGCCGCGCGACGTTCCCACGTACGCGCCGAGATTTGCTCTTTGATCCACTGCAAGTGCCTTTGTTCGTCGGTGAAGTTTTTCTCGAGCAATGCGCGAATGTCCGGCGACAGGTCGGGCATTTCCAGCGCCCGACGGTAATACGAATTCGTCAGTTCTTCATTGGTCTGCATCGCGACGAGGGCACTATGGTCGCCCTGGCTCACGATGGCGGTGAAACCACCAATGAAATAACCTTTCAAGTCCCGGCGAACTTGCGGCTCTCCGCCGAGTTGCCGAACACAATCGCTGAGGTCCTTCACATGGCGATCATGATCCGCGCGGAATTCCGTGAGGCCTTTTTTCAGCTCGTCTTTGGTGCATGCGGAAATCGCCTGGTCGTATGCATGAATGGCATCGACGTCGAGTGCAATGAGATCATTGAGTTTTTCCAAGAGCTTGGATGTGTCCATGGTTGTCCTCCCGAGCGTCACGGAATGGTGACTCGACCCGAACCATGGTGAACGGATGCATCCAACGTAAGCCCAAAACGAGGGGAAAGTATTGAAAAGCTGTTTGGCTTGGCTGCTCGAGATGAGATTCGAGCGGGCGGGAGAGCGTAGGCGCAAGAGGGGAAAACGGGGGAGCCCGTCGAAACGCGAAGAATCGACGGGCCCAGACAAACTCGAATCAACCGCCGG
>DAOMZH010000591.1:0-7032 GCA_035437985.1 Polyangium sp. (in: bacteria)
CGGCATGTTCGTCCAAGAAAAACAGCGCCCAAAGGAGCGGCAAAACGAGCGGCACAACAAGAAATGCTCGATGCTCCGCGAAAAATCGTCGCGACGAACGCATGGAAAAGACTTCGGCGAGGAGGTTGGAGAGGACGACATCGCGGGCGCCGGAAGAGCCTAGTTCGAATGTGAAGCAACCATAAAGTGCGACATCGAGCCAGAGGAGGCAAAGAAATAGCCACGTGAGGAAATAGGCCGCCACGGCGAGCCAGGGTGACAATTCGTGCAAAACGACGCCCAAATAAGCCAGAATCCCGGCGAATCCCCAATCACCGAGCGTCATGGCGCGGACGCGCGGCGCATGTTCATATTTGGTTTGGCGCAAAAGACGAATGACGAGTCCGTGGCCAAGCGCCACTTCGAGCAGCGTCATGAGTCGTTCTGGGGCGATGCTCATGCGTGGGCAACATTCCGAAAGTAGTTTTGCCCGTACCAGAGGTTCGTGACCACGAGCAGCGTGGCCAAGACAGGTGAAGGAAGGCTGCTCCAACGCGGGCCCATGATGAAGTACAAATAGATCGAGCACGCCAAAACGAGCCCGGCTTCGATTTTGGCAATGGTTCGTCCGTGATAACGAACGTCCCAATACGAGATGGGGCTGATGAACCGATATTCGCTGAGGGGGAAAAAGTGCCGATGGGCGTCGATTGCGTGCAGCGGAAAGTCGCAGGACGCGTGGGCGAGGACGCTCGTGAAGAAAAGAATGATGGCTGGTTGGTGCAGGACCAAACCGCCGAGCATTCCGAGGAGCGCAAAAGGAATCGAATGCGCTCCGTGAATGATCGCGAGCCAATGTTTGTGTTGATAACACACCGACCAGATGACTTCGGGCGGTGTTTTACGGGCTCGTTCGTAAAGGTAGAGGATGAAGATGGGCAGATCGGGAACGATGGCCCCGGCAATGATGGCGCCTTCGTGACCGAATACACTTCCGAGCAACGTCAGATTGAGAATGACATGGCCGGGGGTGTGCATAAGGAAGGGCGTGAGCTGGGGTGATTAGTTGGTTTTGGGTTCGGCGCTGTTTTTGGAAGCGTCGATTCCCAAACGTTTTTCGACGGTTTTTCGGAGCGAAACATCAAAGCTATAAGCGCCGGCGCCGGCCACGACGAGCCATAAGAGCAAGGTCAGGAGCAACCATTCCGGCAGGTACAGGAAGTCGAGCAATCCCCTCCAGCTGGCGGTGATTTTGTGTTCGGGAATGGCGGCAGTGGCGAGAGCGACGACCATCGTGCCCGACAACATCAACGCGGCGATGCGGGTACCGAGTCCGAGCATGAGGCCGAGGCCGCCGAACATTTCTACAGCCACGACAAACGGCGCTTGTTGGGCGGCAAAGGGAATATGAAGCGATTCGAAATAGGTCACGAACTCGGATAGATGCGTGGCCTTGTGCAAGGCGCCGCCGAAAAACATGAGGCCCACGCCTACGCGGGCGAGGAGTTTGGGCAATCCTTCGAGCTTCTCCAGAAGTCGATATACACCAAGAACCCATTCGAGAAGCCTGTTCATACTCGTCCCCCGAATCGTTTGCTATTTGGAGTACAAACGATTGTCGTTTGGTTGCTAGTTGTTCGGTCTCGACTGTGATACGCTGGTTCGCGAGCATGAGTCAAGAAAAACCTCGGGGAGTGCCGTTGCGGAAGATCGCGACGGCGGCGTTCATCTTGGGTCTTGTGCAGGGGCTTGGGAGCGTCGTCCGCGACTGTGCACTCACGTGTCATGTGGGATATCGCTACGCGCCGATTGCATTTTTGATTGTGGCGGCGTTGAGCTTGCCGTTTGTCGCGTTGCAACTGAAAATGCAGCGACGTTGGGGGGAAGAACCTTATCGTGTGCGTTCGACGGTGCTCGTTGCCGCATCGCTCCTCGGTTTTCGTTTGATGCTGGCGCTCTTGCGGGGTGATAGTGGGCCATCAGGGCCGAGCGCCGTTGCTTCGTATGTGGGTTTCTTTGTTTGGGTCGACGTGGCGTTCATGCTGATTGGCGCGCAACTATTTGCGCTGATTCAAGGTGACGAACAAGAAACCGATCGTGGGCTCACGTATTTTGCCGCAGCGGTTTATGCGGGTGGACTTCTGGGCGGGGCGCTCACGGGCGGCATCAATCGATTTTTTATCGACATCCTCCACTTGCCAATGGATGTTGCTCGGGATCACTTGATGATTCCCATGGCGATTTCTTTGCTCTTGCTCGTACCCATTGCCGCGACGAATTCGACCGCTTCGCCAGCTCCCTCCGATGCTCCAAAAGAGTCTGCGAAAGTAGAAGGAGGCGGTTTGTCCGAGGCGCTCGGGGTGCTCGGTGGTGACAAGGGCGCGCGTCAGGTCACCACCGCGTTTGTCTTGGCCTCAGCGTCAGCCATCGCGTTGGAATCTCTTTTTTATTGGGTACTGACGCTCAATGCCCAAGGAGGCGCGGGTTTCGTACAGCTTTTGGCGACAATGGCCATTTGGATGAATGGGGCGAGTCTCGTTCTGGCAGCGGGAGGTTCGGCGCGGATCATTCGGCGCCTCGGCATTGCGGCTTCGGTCTTGACGGTTCCCGCCTGTCTCCTGCTCGGGAGTAGCTATTTGCTCGTCGGTGCAGCGCTCATGGTGATGCTGGCAATGCGGGTATTGAAGGATAGTTTGTCCGGGGGGCTTTACGAACCAGCGTCGGAGCGGATGCTCGTGCGTTTGCAAGGAGAACATTATGGCAAACGTCGTCCAATTTTCGAGGTCGCGTCGCGGATGGGAACCGGCTTCGGGGCGCTCGTCGTGTTGGCCTTGACCTTGTATTTCGAGGCATCTTTGCGCACATTGGTCATCGTGACCATCATTCTGCACTTAGCGTGGTTCATTTCGTTGATTCCCCTGGCGCGCAAGGTTCGCGCGGTTGTCGCGCCCATTCCCGTGGCCAATACTTCGGCGGGATCGCAGGGGTAACCCGCGCCCCTCTTTTTTCTCCCCGCGCACCATAATTCGGAGTATGGTAGTCGTTCGGCTCTTGTTCCAGGCGAGGCGGTCGTTGCAAATCCAAGTAGACAATCAGGGGTTTGATGTGCTGATCTTCGCGCGCCCTGCGGATCGTGAAGCGTATCGCTCGCGAATCCCGGGCCCGAGTCGAGTCATGCACGCCGTCGTTGGAGAACCGAAAAGAACGCTTGGAATGCGTAAGATCTCGTTGCGAGGGGCAGTTTGATGGGGGTCAATCCGTTTCCAGGCGTGCAGCCGTATGGCGTCGATGATCGGCAACGATTTTTTGGTCGAGACGAGACGATCGAACGCCTGTGTGAAGCGATTTTGACCAATCGCTGTGTGATCGTGCACGGTCCACGTAGCGCCGGAAAGTCCTCGTTGCTGCAAGCAGGCGTCTTGCCGCGACTCACCGAAGAACACGATACCCGCATCATTGAAGTGGAAGAATGGCCCGAGGTCGAAGATCCTACGGTGCGGCTGGCCACGGTAATTCGCGGCGAATTCGGCATTCGGGAAAGTGCAACCGACGAGGCCGCCAAAGAATTGGTCCTCAAAACCGTGCGCAGCGCCGCCCGTACCTCCCCAAGGTCACTCGTCATTTGCCTCGACCAACTCGAACAAATCCTCACGGCCGACAGAACGACCGAGGAATTGCAAACATTCTTTGGTTGCCTCAATGAATTGTTTGCTTTGTCTTTTCAAACCCTACGTTTCGTCCTCGTCATTCGCGACGATTGTTTGGCGGCATTTCGGGATCGATTGCGATACGGCCAAAAAGGTGCGGAGAACGAGTTTCGTATCGGGCGGCTCGACTTGACTCAAATGGTCGATATCGTCATGAATTCGGCCATGGCGGGGGATCCGTCGCAAGAATGGTCCGTCGACGAAGTCCATGCATTGCTGAGTCCCACGGTCGTTTCCGGACAAACCGCATCGGAAGAAGCCGAACTAGAAGCAGCCCATGTTCAAATCGTTTGTCGTCGACTATTCGAGCGCCGTGCGGCAGGAAAAACTGTCGACGTCGTCGACGCCGAACATACTTTGCGCGAATACCTCGAAATCTTCTTGGTGACCCAAGGAGTCAATCGACCCAAGTACGAAGTCGTTCTCGAAGCCCTCGTTGCGCGAAAAGAGAGCAGTCGTACCCTGCGTTCGGAAACGGAACTTGCAGAAATCGTCAATGATGACAATGAATTGCACCTGCGAAAGCGACAGCTCGAAAAGCTCGCCGTATTGCACGAAGTCAACGTTCGCGGCAATCGATATTACGAGCTGACCCACGCGGCATTTGCCCAACACGTATTTCTCAAGCGGCAAGCTCGGGAACGTGCGGAGCGCGTCGAACGCGAACGAATCGAAACGCAAGAGCGATTGGCAAGAGAGCGGCGGCAGCGTCGAAGAGCGCGGGTGCTGGCGATTTCGTCGGTCACGATGTTTGTTGTGACGATTTTGCTGGGAGCGTGGGCGCGGACGCAGCAAAAAAGAGCCGAAGCCGCGAGCGAGTTGGCAAAATCGGCGGAGATGGCGGCCAAACTTGCAGAATCCGAAGCCCGGGCCAAAGCAGTCGAAGCTTCGGATGCACGGCTCGTGGTCGGTTTTCGAGAATTGCGCAATCGTGGGCACGTCGCCGCGGGCCTCAAGCTTTTGCACGATGTCCAGCAGCCCGAAAGCGTTCATGAATGGATCGCCTTGGCCAATGATGCATTGAGGCTGAGTGTCCTCGAAGTAACGCTCCGCGCGGCGAGCGAGCCGTTTTCCATGGCGGCGTGGAGTCCTGACGGAAAACGCGTTGCTGCTGGAGCTGTCGATGGTCACGTGTGGATTTGGAGTGTGACGGGGGAGGGGGCTCCGTCGCGTTTGGCCATTCACGAACAACGAATCGTTTCGATTGCGTGGAGTCCCGACGGAAAACGATTGGTCACCGCATCGACCGATGGGACCGCGCGCCTTTTTGCGACCGATGGTAGTGACAAACCAATCGTGTTCGACCCGAAGGTCGGGCCATTGCGCCAAGCCGTCTATTCGCCCGACGGAACGCGGGTTGCTGTGGCTGCAGCGGATCCTGTCGCGCGCATTTGGCAAGTCGATGGAACTGGTCCTGTGGAACTTCGTGGGCATTTGGGGGAATTGACGAGCATCACGTTCATGCCCGATGGCAAATCGCTCCTCACGACGTCTCTTGACAAGACCGCTCGCGTAACAGCCGTCGATGGATCCGGTAAAACCGCCGTCTTGACGGGCCATCAAGGCGCTGTGCGGTATGCAGCCCCGAGCGCTGATGGCGCGTTTGTCGTGACGACATCCGATGATCGGACGGCTCGAGTCCATCATTCCACGGGCATTGGGGCGCAGGTTCTGCTCGAAGGCCATGATGGCGCGGTCATTCACGCATCTTGGAGCCCCGACGGAACTCGGATTGCCACGACGTCGCTCGACAAAACTGTACGCAATTGGGCTGCAGATGGTAAATCGGCGCCCATCGTGTTTTCTGCTGACGGAATGGCCATGATGTCAGCTTCTTTTCGTAAAGATGGCCGGTATCTGCTAACAGGTTCGGTAGAACGAACCATTGCGGTGTGGCCCTCGTCCGGGGGAATGCCGCTGCGCCTCGAAGCGCACGAAGGACCGGTCGTTGCTGCAGCGTGGAGTCCTGATGGAAAACGAGCTTTGTCGGCAGCCGGTTCCGTGTCGGTCGGTACGGCGCGGGATGCCACTGTGAAGGTTTGGCGTTTGGAAACCCTCGAAGCTCTGCCGCGCGAGAGAAACCCATATTTTCATGCGGCTTCGATTTCCGCTGATGGCCAACGCGCCGTTGCGGCGTTCGATGACGGCACAGCCCAGCTTTTTCGCATTGATGGCGAAGGAGAGACCGTCCGTTTCTCTGGACATACTGCATGGTTGTCCGGGGCATTTGCAAGTTCCGATGGTTCGTCCGTCCTCACCACGTCGTTTGATAAGACAGCACGTATTTGGAATGCCAACGGTCAAGGCGAACCTGTGGTCCTTGGTGGCGCCGAGGGCGCTGTGCGCGCTGGAGCTTTCAGTCCCGATGGCAAACGCGTCGTCACCGTTTCCGACGACAAGAAAGTGCGGATTTGGAAGCTCGATGGCACGCTCGAACGCGATTTGTCCGGACATACCGATATCATTACGAGCGTTGCGTGGAGCCCCGACGGTGTTTTCGTGTTGACCACGTCGATGGATCGGACAGCGCGCGTGTGGCGCGCGGATGGATCGCGCCAACCCGTGATCTTCAAAGGGCATCTTGGAGGTATCGTCTCGGCTGCTTGGTCCAGCGACTCGGCCCGCGTCGTGACGGCGTCGGAAGATCACACGGCTGGTGTTTGGAATGCAGCAACAGGACAACTCTTGTCGTCGCTCGATCACGTGAGCCCCGTGCTTGGTGTCGCATGGAGTCCCGACGCGAAACGGGTGGTGACGTCATCCGTCAAGCACGGTCTGCGCGTGTGGAAAGCCGATGGAACCGAGGAACCGCTCGATTTACCAGTGGACTCGCCCGTGATGGCGATGAAGTTTCTCGAGGACGGGCGGCGCATCGTGACCATCTCCGAGGACGATACGATTCGCACGTTCGTCATCGAGATCGAGGCTCTCATGAGTCGCTTGGAAGCAGCCAATCGCGATTGCTTGTCGCCGCAAGAACGGGTGACCTACCTGGGCGAAACGCTCGAGACTGCCGAGACACTTCATGAGGCATGCGAACGTTTGTCGAAGAAGGTTCCTGTCGTTACGGGGGGACCATGATGCTCAAGTATTGGGGTCTTGTTTTGCTGTGGGCGGCGTGTGCGGCCTGCAGTTCGTCCGGCGAAACCAAACCGAGCGGCGACGTTCCGGCTCCGGCGCTCTCGGCAACATCGGCGCGAAGTCGTACGACATCGAAAGAAACGACGCGTAAAGAGCAGCCTGGGCTCGCCGAGGATCAGGTACGGGTACCTTTGTTCGTGGTGCCAGGTGATGCAATGGTCGAAGTCGACGATGTGGTCGTTCGTCGTCGGAACGGCACGATCGA
>DAOMZH010000592.1:0-7024 GCA_035437985.1 Polyangium sp. (in: bacteria)
GGGCCAATTCTCAATTTGATCCGGTCCAACTCACCGGGCCAATTCTCAATTTGATACGGTCCAACTCACCGGCTCGCCATTGGACCTGGATTGTCTCGTCGACGCGTTATGGGCCCATATATCGGCATCGGAGGCGGCGATGGGCGCTTTGACACATGACTGCGCAATCTCCGCTCCTTCATTGATCTGGTGGACTTCCGCCAGCGTGAGCCTCGAGACGCACGCGGGTAGTGAGGTGAGGCAGGTCAAACAAATCAACAATCGGGCAAACCACGCGAAAAGTCGGTTGCTCATTGCACGATGGCATCATGACGGTGAGCGGAGGTCAAGAAAGGTGGTCGCGAAAACGTGCTCGCGTCGCTATCACGTCCGGGGCGCCATACGACGCCCTGGAGCGCTGTCAATACGACAAGCTGCGACGGGCTGACCGTGGATTGTGCGGATCTGACGCAGATGCCGGCATTGGGTACAAACTCCGTTATGGCCTCCCGCTCGCTGATTGATGGCCATCAAGCCGCAGCGCGAGGCGTGCCAGGCCTCCCAATCACGGCCCTGGTTCCGTCGGCCCCACAGGCGGCGCGTCCTCGACTTCGGGCGCCACATCTTCACCAGATACCATCTTGGGCGTCGGCCGCACCGCCTCGGACAAATCCTTTCGCCCCGCCAAACGAAATAACCCCACCAGTGTATCGGCTCCGCCCTGATACGCCTCGGTCCATGTCCCCAACGTCATATCGCGAATACCCAATTTGTCCCGAAGCTCTTGTTCCTCGCGATCGACATCTCCCAACGCATGTGCAAGCGCTTCGGCTTTCGTCGCCAAACCCATTGCGATTGATGCGCTATCGTAAGTCACACCGTCGACCGTCTTTTGAAATGGCGTTTTCTGGAGCAGCTCCACGACCGTCCGTGCATGCGTCAACACTTCCCGAGCACCTCGCGGTGTTGGCCCTTCCAAACCATAGACCGCAAGTGCATTGTCTCCAAGCGCGTCCGCGACCATGGACTTGATCCGCACACAACTATTGCGCGTCGTGATCTCATGCGCGTCGCGCATTTCGCGAAGCCCAACGTCATCAGCCTTCTCGGCAACCACCGAAAGCTCCGCCGCGTCAAGCTTCGTTCCTGCATGCTTTAATGCCGCCGTGATGAAATCGACGACGACTTCAAATACCTCACGCGTTGCATTCGTCGTCGACCCCTGCACCTCCACCGCCAATGCCGCAAGCGAGCTCGTCACCTGCGCGCGATGCACCGTCGCGGCCTGCGCCACATGCTCCGTCGAGCGTAATCGATTCTCAATGTTCTTGGCCTTTTTCGCCATACCTCGCCTCCCAAATCTGTCCCACCGGACCAGAACCCAATACACCGCTTCGCCCAAACTTGTAAACCAGAAAAGCATGGCAAACTCGATTCCGCTCGCCGAAAGTGAGTTCTCACCCCTTGCCCAGGCGTTTCTTTTTTTGCGAACCCCCTTCGCACGCCTTGCAAAAGCTCTTCATTATGAAAAAATTGCGTGGTGCAAACCGCGCAAAGACGCCGAACTCGAACGACAACACCCGTGCAAGCTTGACAAACGTGAAATTTGGTCGCGAAAGCGTGAGGGTTCTAACTGCGGAGACGGTTCCGGCGCGAGGGGACGCCCTTGCAAGCAGTGCAGACAACACTCGACGCAAAGGGAAATGCAGTCCTGGCCACGTTGCGGGCACCTGCAATCCGACGACTGGTGTTACGGCTGCATAATGGCCGTATTCGCATTGCGATCGCGATAATTCGTCAATCGATCGACCATTTCTTGGCGCGAGGACCACGGGAGCACATTCCCTCGCGGCGTCGAATATTCGAGCACGAGGTTATCATCGGTCGCGACGAGCGATTCCAATGGCAAACCCGCTTCTCGCGCAGCATCGGTTATGAACCCATCCAAACCTTCGGTGAGCACGAGGATATCGGCATTCAGCGTCGACAAACTTCGCCCGGGCCGTGCAAAACCCTGCAAACCCTCTTCCAGTTTGTCGAGGCGACTCTTCGATGCCAGGAGCGGCGCATTCGACGACACCAGGATCCCCTGCCCTCCGCCATAAAAAAGCGCCACATGGGCAAATTCGAGGCGCAATGTGCGCAAGACCGTAGCGAGATCCTTGGCGTAGATGTGATGGAGCTGAATCCATTGTTGCAATACACCATCGGGGGCCATCCGAGCTTTCACCAATTGGTAAAACTCGCGGCTATAAAGGCTGGATGCTCCGGCAAACCAAACACTCGTCAATTCGATACCGACGAGGTCGTATCGGGCATTCGTGAGCAGCAAATGATTCCGGCCGTCGGCAATGTGGAGCGAAACGCGCGGATCATCCAGAGCCTGGGCGCCAATGTCCGCAAAATACGTGCGCGCGGCTTTCACGATCGACGGCGAGATCTCCGCTACGTCAATATGCGAAAACGGATAGGCCGCAATCGTCCCGAGCGTGGTGCCCGTTCCAAGACCAATGACGAGTGCTCGATCCATACGCGGAAGAAACATGACCGGATAATGGGCGAAAAATCGCTGCGCATGCACCTCGCCGCCGTTGTTGCCCTGAAACTTGCCATTCGTCAATAAAGTCCGAATTCCGTCTTTCTCGGTCACGGTCGTTACGCCGCCCTGCACCTCTTCGGCCACATACACGATTTTTTCCACGCCGCGACCATAATCGAAATACACATGGTATCCGCCGGTCATTTCCTCGAGGTTCCACGGCGGAGCGAACACGCCGCAAAACACGGCGACAGTTGCCAAGACAAACACCACGGCGCGACCGAGACGTTGTTTCAGGTTCGTTCCGGGCATGGTCGACGCCACCAGGATCGCCGCCAAACCAAAAACGAACGCCACGGCCAAAATCGACCGTTGCGACCCGAGCGCGGGCAATACCCAATAACCAGAAACCAGCGATCCGACGACCGAACCAACTGTATTGATCGCCGTCGCTCGACCGACGAAAAGTCCTGCATCTTTACGGGCAGCCACCCGTTGCAGCAAGAGTGGGAAGGACAAACCCATCAGCGTCGTGGGAATCACGAGCGCTGCGAATGCCGCGGTTGCCCGGACGAACTCGCGTCCCTCGAACGTCACGACCCGAGCGCCCACCCCTCGAAAATAATTCGGCAGAGAATCCCACACGGGCAAGGTCAAGACGAGCGCCAACGAGGCCGCGGAGAGTCCAAGCGCCAAGGCGTGACGTCCAAAAAAACGCTCGAATATGGGAGCCAACGACGCGCCAAAAAACAAACACACGAGGAAAATGAAGACGATGAGGCCAAACGCGTAAGCGCTCGTTCCGACGACAAGAACGAGCAAATGCGTAAAGAGCACCTCACACGCGAGCACGAGAGCGCCCGAGGCGAAGGCGACGACATCGAGCACCCAGGGGCGATCGGCAGGTTCGTCTTGGGGTAACGAATTTGGAGTATCGGTTTCGAGCTCGGGCGTTTTCGTGTCCGGAAGGATCGATACGTGATTTCGACCAGCAGCAAGAGCCAAAACGCCGACGACTGCACTGGTCGCCGCAGCAGCAAACGTCGTGGTGCGCAAGCCGAGCACGGGCAAGACGACGTAGGCCGATCCCAGTGCTCCAAGTGCTCCGCCGAGGGTATTGGCAGCATATAAAACCCCCAACGCGCGCCGCCGATCCCGCGGATCCTGACGCTCTTCGACCAAGCGAGCCAATAGCGGGAGCGTCGCGCCCATGGCGGTCGTTGGAACAATGACGACGAGAATGGCGGCGCCCCAGCGCAGGATGCTCGACAAAACGAGCGATCCCGGGACAAACCGCGCCAAGGTTACGAAGGCTGGTTGAATGAGGGCAAACCCGAGCGGAGAAAGGGCAACTCCAAGAGCCACCAGCAATTCGAGGGCCCCATAAGCGGCCAGAGGTCGCTCGGTACGGCGCGAAAAACGTCCTCCGAGGTGGGCGCCGAGGGACAAACCCGTCATGAAAGCGGCCAACACTGCGCTCACTGCGTGGGCCGTCGCGCCAACGATTTGCGTCAGATATTTGGAAAAACAAACTTGATCGATGAGACCAGCAGCCCCGGACAGGACAAACAAGAGGGCTACGAAAACGAGAGAATTGGCAGGTCGCGGTCGATTCATGAAACTCTCCGACACGCGAAGTCAAGAACAAGACAGATGTGCATCGAGGCGACGCTACCACAAGCGCGACATTCGTTGTCAACCCTCGAAATTCTCCGGGCACCGCGGCAAACCAGGCCGCTCCGAAAATGCACGTTTTTTGCTGAGTCAAACGAAAATAGATTGCATTGCGACGAACCAGCCCCCACAATGGGCGTTACGCCATGACCATCGCCTTGACCCGTGCCGTCAGTCCTGCGCTCGCTCATTGTGAACTCACGCATATCGATCGCGTGCCCATTGACGTGGAACGCGCCCGCTTGCAACATCACGCCTATGAAGAGGCCCTCCGGAGACTCGGCGTTACGGTGGTCGCGCTCGAGGCGGAGTCAGACTTGCCCGATTCTGTTTTCGTCGAAGATACGGCTGTGGTGCTCGACGAGATTGCCGTCATGACGCGTCCGGGGGCGATTTCCCGCCGCGCGGAGGTCGCCTCTGTTGCTCGGGCCCTGGAACCTTATCGAAAATTGGCCTGGATTCCCGAGCCCGCGACGATTGACGGTGGAGACGTATTGCGGATCGGAAAAACGATCTACGTCGGTCTTTCGACGCGCAGCAATGCGGCAAGCATTCGAGCATTGGCCGCGATCGTCGAGCCACACGGATATCGCGTGCAAGGCGTGGAGCTTTCGGGATGTCTCCATCTAAAATCGGCTGTGACGACCATTGCGAGAGACAGGCTACTCGTCAATCCGAAATGGGTGAATCCTGGTGATTTTGGGGCGCTCGTGTCCGTGCACGTGCATCCGGACGAACCGTTTGCCGCCAATGCTCTGCGTATTGGCGAGGCGGTGATTTATCCGACGAACTTTCCGCGCACGCTCGAACGAATCGCGCAGTTCGTACGGACAATCGAGGGCGTGGATGTGTCGGAATTGGCGAAAGCGGAGGGGGCGGTCACGTGTTGTTCACTCGTGATTGAATGAGCGATATTTATTGTGGAACGCCGACCGTTGCACAACCCAGAGCGATTTGGATTTGGCCGCCGGCGTCGAATACGGCGCACGTTGCGGGACAGATCTGGATTTTGGTCGGTGTACCGCCGCTAGCGGGATCGACGTCGTAATACCAGCCACCGGTCGTGGGATCGCATTTGCTTGCGTCACCTACGTAATAAATGGTCGTGGGCGTCGCGGAACCCATGGGCGTGTGTTCGACGTTGACTTTGCCATAATCGAGAGTTTGTCCGGGCGGAGGCGTGGGAATCAGGTATTCGCAAGCCAGTTTTTGTCCACGAATGGCATTTAGGGCGGCCAAGAAGGCTTGCTCGACGTTTTGGCTGGTATCGACGATGAAGGCTTGATTTGTCCCTCCGGCCGACGCGAGCATGTCGAGGTTTGCCTTGGCAGTCATGTCATTACCGGCGAAAACACCAATGACGAAGGTGGGAACGCTGGGCGAACCATTAAAGGCCGTTGAAGCAATGTTGGAGATGCCGTTGAAGTCGGTGGGATTGCACAAGGTTGGCAAGCCGTCGGTTGCGAGGACAGCGACGACTTTATGAGTTGGATTGGCCGTGGCGTAGGATTTTGCTTGATCGACTGCGCCAGTAAGTGCCGCTGCAGTAGGCGTACCACCGACAGGCGGTTTGGCGTTCATAGAATCGATGAGCGCTTGGCTCGTGGATGGCAAAACGCCAATGTTCACGGCGGGCGTGCCATAAGCCGCCGTGTTGCAAGAAACTGACGAGTTCGCACAATGTGCCGTTGTAAGCGCGGTGCATGTGCCCAGGCCATTATTGCAAGCGGCCCCGATGTTGAGACAGTGAGTGGCGCGACTGTTCGCGCAGTAGCCAACGTCGACGCAACTGCCAGAAAAACAATCTTGGTTGTTCGCGCAGAAAACAAGGTTTGGCCCGGAATTGCAAGCCTTATTCGCGCAGGGACCATAAATTCCACAATCTGCACTGGTCGAGCAAGATGCGGGATTTCCGGGATTGTACAACGGAAAATACTGCAATCCTACGCCCATGCCGTTGGAGCCAGCATCTTGGAAAAATGCCGTGAATGCTCCCTTCACGGCATTCCATTTCGTCACCCCCGATGACGTTGCTTCGAGCATGGAGCCCGATGTATCGAGCATGATGTACATGTCGAGAGGAACGAGGGTTGCGGTTTGGGTCGTCGCCGCACATCCTCCACCTACCCCACCGGTGCCACTGCCAGAGCTGGCCCCGCTACCTGTGGTGAATGAAATGCCTCCTTCACCTCCGCCGGAAGACGTCCCGCCACCCGCACCTCCTTTTTCTGAACCGCTGGTCGTGTCGGATGTAGTCGCCGTTCCTTCGGTCGTCGCGGTACAGGATGCTGCGACCAAAACTGGGAAAAGCACTGAGATAGCCAAGGTTGCGTGTTTCATGGGTCCATGAAAACACCGTTCGTCTCTCGAATCCAGTCCATTTTACCAGGTCTTTTATCGTGATCGATTCAACACTTCCATTCGCGACAATCCGGGAGGTCGGGACGATCGGGTGTTCCCAACGAACCCTGCCGTCCATGGCCTTTGCCTGACTCTGCGCGTCAATGGGATCCCGTCCAATAATAAAACATCCCGGATCGGCACATTGCGCAAATATTGATGTCTCCCGACCTTCCATGGTGATGCCCACCGGCATACGAGGGTTTCCACCATGCCGGAGGCTTGCCTGGTGACCAATCCCCGCGTCCGTCGAACCAATCGTGTTCGGTGATGAAATGCAATTTCTCTTTGGCGACGACTGCGGCCAAAAGCGCCTCACAATCGGCATTCGGCATGGTCGCCCGAAAATAGTATTCCCAATCCGGGAACATGTCGATGTCTTCCTCGTGAACGTCCGTAACACTCGCCGGCAATCCACCTCCAAAAGGGTCA
>DAOMZH010000593.1:0-7018 GCA_035437985.1 Polyangium sp. (in: bacteria)
CATCGAGACCGACGAGCGCGCCTTCGACGCCATCGTGGACGGCATGCAGCTCTCGACGGTGGGCGACGCGCAGCACGTCACGCTGCGCACCCCGAATCCGCGTAAACCGCAATTGGTCCGGACGATCGAAGCGGAGGAGATTGCTGCGCGCACGGGTTATTCTCGGCCGCACACGCTGCATTGTGGACCGAATGGAATTTATGTTTGTGCTTTGGGCAATCCCAAGGGCGAAGGGCCGGGCGGAATTTTCTTGCTCGATTGCGACAGCTTGAATGTGCTGGGGCGTTGGGAAATCGATCGGGGCCCGCAATATCTGCATTACGACTTTTGGTGGCACCTGGGATACGACACGTTGATTTCGTCGGAATGGGGCACGCCGAACATGATTGAAAACGGCGTGATTCCTGAATTGCTCCTGGGGCGCAAATATGGGCACAACTTGCATATTTGGGATTTGCGCACGCGTAAGCATTTGCAGGCGCTCGACATTGGCGACGAGAATCAAATGGCGCTCGAATTACGACCTGCGCATGATCCGACGAAGGCATATGGGTTCATGGGTTGTGTGATCAGCGTGGCGGATTTGTCGGCGTCGGTGTTTCTTTGGTATCGCGACGGGGAAAAGTGGGCGGTGAAAAAGGTCATCACGATTCCGGCGGAGCCTGCGGAAAAGAATCAATTGCCGCCGCTGTTGCAAGGGTTTGGCGCGGTACCGCCGCTCGTGACGGACATCAATTTGTCGCTCGATGATCGATTCTTGTACGTCTCGTGTTGGGGCACGGGGGAACTGCGTCAATACGATGTTTCCAATCCGCACGAACCGAAGCTCGTGGGTTCGGTGCATATTGGGGGAATTGCGCGACGAACCCCGCATCCGAAAACGAAGGAGCCGCTCACGGGTGCGCCGCAAATGGTGGAAGTGAGCCGCGATGGGAAGAGGGTGTATTTCACGAGCGGTCTTTATACGACGTGGGACGAACAGTTTTACCCGGACGGCCTCAAAGGTTGGATGGTCAAAGTGGACGTGCACGATGGTGGCGGCATTTCGCTCGATCCTGATTTCTTCGTGGATTTCGGGCCCAGGCGGGCGCATCAAGTACGTCTCGAAGGTGGCGACGCGTCATCGGATTCATTCTGTTACCCGTGACGGATATTTGGCCCTGGCTCACGCTGGCCCTTTTGGGGGCCTATCACGGGCTCAGTCCGGGAATGGGCTGGCTATTTGCCGTCGCTTTGGGTTTGCAAGAAAAAAGCGGGCGGGCCGTCATGCGCGCGCTTTTGCCCATTGCGCTGGGACATGCGGTTTCCGTGGGGCTCGCCGTGGGACTTCTCGCGGCGGGCAAAGCGTCGATTCCGCTGGCGGTTTTGCCGTGGATCACGGCGGGATTACTCGTGGGATTCGGCGTCTACAAATTGGTTCGTCCGCGGCATCCGCAATGGGTGGGCATGCGGGTGAATGCGAAGGATCTGGTCTTGTGGTCCTTTTTGATGGCGACGGCGCATGGTGCGGGCCTAATGCTTTTGCCCGTGTTTCTGTTGGGTGAAAACAACGAAGCTTTGTGCCATGGGGAAAGTTGCCACAATGCTGCGGGACTGTCGTTATCGAGTCCTATCGGATATTTAGCGGCGATTTCGTTACATACGCTGGCGATGCTGACGGTATCGGCCATCATTGCGCTCGTGGTCTATTACAAGATTGGCCTTTCGATTTTGCGCCGCGCGTGGTTCGATTTGGATCGCGTTTGGGCGGGAGCGTTGATTTTGGCGGGCGTGCTGGGGGTTTTGTTGTAAAATACGCCCATGGCCCTCGATGCGCATGTCGGCTGGCTGGCGACCATCACCGAACCTGAAGGTGATTACGTCGAATTCCACGGCGAACAAAACACCCGACTTTACGCGGCAGAATTCCGAAAGCGCCTCGAAACCGTCAATCGAGCGTTGGTCGACGCGCACCTCGAACCGCATGACGAGCCCGATTATTCTATTTTGGGACCGGATCCCAAATGCCATAACAGCGTACGCCTCGGCTTTTACAGTTCGGCTCGTGATTGGTACCTCGATTCATTGATTGGGCATCTTGTGGTTCATCGGGAAGTACCCCAATCGATGGAGGCTTTGCAGAACGATACCCATGCGGCGTTTTGCACGCAACATGCCACGTTTGCGCCCAAAGCTGCCCGTAATGCAACGCCCCAAAGTTGTTTTGCGCATCCGTTTTTCGTGGGTTATGGTTTTTCCTCAGTGTACGTTCCGCAATCGTTTTCCGTGGTGCTCGAATTGGAGAAGACCGAAAACGAAGTTTTGTTCGTTGGTTCGTCCGTGCACCTCGCCCGAGCTTGTTCCCTTGTGCTTGCAGCGTGCGGGTATTTCGATACGTGGCACGAGTTGGTGATGGACCTGAAAGAAGACAAGATTCCGGGGCTCGAAGGACTGCGGCCCGTGGAAGAAACGCCAGAATGGCTCGTGAATACGCTGACGTTGGTGGAACGTTTGGAACGCATTGCCAAGAGGTCGCTGAAGACGCGGTCGATCATAACGTTTTCGTGAGTAGCCCATCCAACCAAACGTCTCATTTAAGCGGCGCGTTTTTCTTCCTCGTCGAATGCCGTTCTTTGTGGCAATATGCGCCGCGTCATGACCACCGCCGAACTTGCCAAAGCCTACGAACCGAAAGACGTCGAACCTCGCTGGTATGATTTTTGGCTGCAAAACGCCGTTTTTGCCGCCCACGACGAACCCGAAGGAAAGCGCCCCGTTTATAGTTTGCCCATGCCGCCGCCGAATGTCACCGGCTCGCTGCACATGGGTCACGCGCTCATGACCACGCTCGAGGACGTACTCACTCGCTGGCATCGCATGCGCGGGTACAACACGCTTTGGCTGCCCGGGATCGATCATGCGGGCATTGCGACGCAAACAGTGGTCGAAAGGCAATTGAAGCGCGAGGGGCTCAGTCGCCACGATTTGGGACGCGAGAAGTTCATCGAGCGCGTTTGGGGTTGGAAAGCCGAAAGCGGCGGACGCATCACGCTCCAGCAACGCGTGCTCGGCGCAAGCCCCGATTGGAATCGCACCAAATTCACCATGGATGCCGATTTGTGCAAAGCCGTGCGCGAAGCCTTCGTTCGTCTGTACGAACAAGGTTTGATTTACCGCGATACGCGCTTGGTGCATTGGGATTGCGAAGCGCAGACGGTGCTGTCGAATTTGGAAGTGGAGAACGAAGACGCCAATGGCGAATTGTTCGAGTTTGCGTATGCGGTGGTGGGTGGCGAAGGGGAGCTCGTCGTGGCGACGACGCGTCCGGAAACGATGCTTGGCGATACGGCGGTCGCGGTGCATCCGGATGACGAACGTTACAAGCATTTGCACGGAAAGCGCCTGCAGCATCCATTTTTGGACCGCACGATCCCCATCATCACGGACGGGATTTTGGTGGATCCGAAGTTTGGAACGGGCGCGGTGAAAGTGACCCCGGCGCATGATTTTAATGACCACGAGACGGGCAAACGCCACAAGCTCGAAATGATTTCGATCATGAACAAAGACGGGACGCTGAATGAAAAGGCGGGGCCGTTTGCCGGAATGGAACGATTTGCGGCGCGCAAAGCCGTGAAAAAAGCGCTCGATGAAAAAGGTTTCGTGCGCGGATCCAAAAACCATCAACTGGTTCTGCCGCGTAGTCAACGAAATGGTTCGATCGTCGAGCCGATTATTTCCACGCAATGGTTCGTCGCGATGAAACCATTGGCGGCTCCGGCGCTAGCGGCCGTTCGTCATGGCGCGGTGAAGATCATTCCGGAAGACTGGACGAAGACGTACGAGCATTGGATGACGAACATTCTGGATTGGTGCATTTCGCGCCAGCTTTGGTGGGGTCATCGCATTCCGGCGTTTCATTGCAGCGCGTGCGGGCACATCACGGTCTCGCGCGAGGATCCAACCGATTGCGAAAAGTGTCATTCAACGGCGATAACGCAAGACGAAGACGTGCTCGATACGTGGTTTTCGAGTGGTCTTTGGCCTTTCTCGACGTTGGGTTGGCCGGACGATACGGCGGCATTACGCACGTTTTACCCGGCGAGCGACATGGAGACGGGATACGACATTCTGTTTTTCTGGGTCGCCCGCATGATGATGATGGGCATTCATTTCATGGGCGTACCGCCTTTCAAGCGCATTTTGCTCCACGGCATGGTGGTGGACGAGACCGGCGAGAAAATGAGCAAAGTGAAGGGCAACGTCATCGATCCGCTGGATTTGATTCACGGGGCGCCCTTTGAATCGGTCGTCGAAAAGACGCTGCCTGGCGCGCCGCGGGATGAATCGCTGAAGAAATTCAAAAAAGCGTATCCCTCGGCGGCCTCGATGGGTGCAGGTTTTTCCGCGTATGGCGCGGACGCCTTGCGCTACACGCTGTGCACGTATTCGCCGCAAGCTCGACGCATTCCGCTTTCGCCCAAGAAAATCGAGGGGTATCGCAATTTCTGCAACAAGATTTGGAATGCGACGCGATATGCCTTGCCGTACCTCGAAGGAGCGCACGTCGCGAAAACACCGCCCAAAGCCACGACCTTGACGAATCGCTGGATTCTATCGCGATTGCATGTCGCGCTCGATGCCGCGCATCGGGGTCTCGATGAATTCCGCCTCGACGATGCAGCCCTTGGTTTGTATCACTTTTTCTGGGGCGAACTTTGCGACTGGTATTTGGAATTGACGAAGCCGGTGCTCAATCCATCGGCGGGTGCTACGCCGGGTCCCGAGCAAGACGAAACGAAAAACGTCTTGGCGTACGTGATGGAAACGGCGATGCGGGCGCTGCATCCGTTCATTCCCTTCATCACCGAAGAGCTTTGGCAACGGTTGCCGCGTCCGGAAGGGGCCGCGAAATCGATTGTCGTGGCAAACTATCCGCGGGCAAGCGACGCGCCTTTCGATGCCGATGCCGAACGCGAAATGGCGGTCGTGCAAGCGGTGATCTCGGCGTCGCGGAGCATTCGGAGCGAACACGAAGTGCATCCAGGAGCCGAAGTGCCGCTGCTCTTGCGGGCCGAAGGGGACAAACTCTTGGCTTTGCTTTCGGCGGAAAGCCGGGCCATTCGCACGCTCGTGAAAACGGCGGGTGATGTGGTCATCGAAGCCCGCGGTGGAGCGCGTCCGAAAGGTTCGGTCATGGGTGTTGCCGCGGGCGTGGACGTGCTCGTGGATTTGCGCGGACTCGTCGAAGGCGCAAAAGAAGCGGCGCGAATCGAACGCGAAATCAAGAAATGCGAAAAGGACATTGCGGCTTTGGAGAAAAAGCTGTCTTTGCCGAGTTTTGCGGACAAGGCGCCGCCGGAGGTCGTGGCGGAATCGAAAACACAGCTCGAAGACTTGCGTAAAAAACGCGCGGGGCTCGAAGAAGCGAAGAGTTTGTCCACGGAATTGGGCTGAAATCGTTCATCAGCCAACAACACCGCAATGGAAACGGAGGTTGCCTTCCAATGGTTGCCTCCGTTTTCTTTTTTCATTGACCACCCGTCTTGACCTCGACGTGAAATTTCATTTATTCTTTCGAGCTCATACTTTTTGTGCACCAACTAGGTGCTACGGAAGGGGAGAGTTCGCATGGTCGATCGGCGCTTCTTCGGATTCGTATTTGCGTCTTTGGCGGCTTTGACGGCGACTGTTGCCAGTTCAGAGGCAAGTGCGCAGGCGTATCGTGACGGGCCCCCACCGCAACATCGTATCGTGTATCGCGACTTGACGTTGTTTCGCTGGAATCCGCTGGGTCTCATTTCGGATGCGCGCATTACGTATCGATTGCGCCTGTACGAGAGCCAAAAGCTCGCATTTCGGGATAACTTTTTGGGTGTGGGCATTGCGCCAGCTTTGAGCGGTGCGTTTTTGCGTGGTGGGCCGATGGTCGAATTCCAGCCAGCCACGTTCATTCAGTTTTGGGGCATTTACGAATTCGTCGGCTACTTCGGAGCGTTTAATTTCTTGCAATCGTATCCGACAGCGGATTCGACGCGAGTGAATTATTCGGATTCCGAACTCGAGCGGCGAGGTGATCTGGCGAAAGGTGATCCGGTCAAAAACTATTCGACGACGGGGACGCAGGTGTTGTTTGGCTCGAATGTGCAATTCAAGTTTGGCCCCATCGTGATTCGCGATCAAATTCGTTTCGGAAGGGCAAACATGGACCTGCGCGCCGGAGATCGCACATATTACGATATTTTCTACGATTTGCTCACGGGCAATCGCGGGTTCTGGATGTCGAACGATGCGGACTTGTTGTATCAGGCGCTCGATAGTCGCCTGACGGTGGGTCTTCGGTATACGATGGGGAAAGCGTTTTACCGACCGGAACATTTCGACGCGGCTGACGATCAAGCCCAGGCCCCCGAGGCAATTCATCGGGCGGGTCCGCTTGCCGCGTGGACGTTCAAAAAGCCCGATGGCGCCACCCTCGAGCCCACGGTATTGCTCGTGCTGAATTGGTGGCTCAAGTCGCCTTATCGGACTGGACAAGACGTGTCCCAAGGCGTGCCCTATATCGTTGCCGCGCTCAATATCACAGGGGATTTGTTATCCCCTCCCCGGCCTCCCCAGCCCTCCGCGACCAGCAAGCAATGAATTCGATTGCGATTCCCCCCAGCCGAGGCCACTCGAGTGGGACTTCGTAGATTCCTGAGTCAGTAAGAGCCGAGGAGTCCGCGGTGATGTGCATTCTCCGGTGACCGCCCTCGTCCAACGTGTCTTGCGCCAAAGGAGAACGTCATGAATGTTCGATTGCCATTTCTGCTTGGAACTATTGCTGGAATCATTGTCGCGTGTGGGTATACGTCCCCAACCATCGAAGTGAGCGGCAATGGCGGGGAGAGTTCATCCAGTGAGGGTGGGAGTGTCGGCAACGGTAGTGGTGGAAATGGCGGGTTGGGTGGAAATGGGAGCAGCAGCAGCAGCAGTAGCAGCGCCGAAAGCAGCAGTGGGAGTATTTCGTGCGGCAATGGAATCAAGGAGCCCAATGAAG
>DAOMZH010000594.1:0-7016 GCA_035437985.1 Polyangium sp. (in: bacteria)
CAGCGTCCAATAATCAAAAAAACGGTCTCTTTGTCGATAGGCCGGTTGCCGAATGAGCTCCGCCGCCTCGAACGGTGAAAAAAATCGATCCGCAATCGCGACCGTTTCCCCGGATCGCTGAATGTCCTCCACGTCCGCGCCCAGTTCTCGATCTTGCGCCACCAGGCAAACAATCAGCCCTCGGGTATTCGAAAGATTGAACCGTAATCGCGGCGCGCCTGCTGGTCCGGATACCTCTGGCCGACCATATTTATTTCGGACAAACTGCCAATCTTTGGGCAATACGGGCGCATATGCACTGAGCACGCTGCGTACGAGCGCGCGGGTCACGAGGTATTCTTTTCGGCCCGCAGCAAATCGATAACGCGCTTGTTGTTGGGCTTCGTCTGGGGCCATGATCGAATGATACGCCGCCAGCAAATACCAATCTTCGATAGCATCGGGATCGACGTACCAAAGATGCGCGACATTTGGCGGGAGCGAGCGCAACATCACGGGCTCTCCGGCATGGGCAAGATTTGGCGTACGTAATCGTCGACGGGCCGATCCGGTCGCCGCTCACGCGGATACCCAAAGGAAACATCGACGAACCGTACTCCATCCACATAAACCGTTCGGCGCACGTGCAAATGCCCATGCACCACGGTGCTGGCCTGGAATCGCTTGTGCCAATCGGCTGTTTTTCGCGTCCCACACCAGGGCAAAAATCGCGGCACCCGCGGCAAAAGAACCGTATCTTGACGCAGCGGAAAATGATTGATCAAGACTTTCGGTAAATCAGGTGCCTCGGACAAACGTTTTTCCGTTTCCGCAACCCGCGCATGACACCATGCCGAACGACTCGCATAAGGCGACGGATCGAGCATCACTTCGTCACCCGCGACGATTCCATCTTCCGCTGCCCAATCGATGGCGCGCTCCACCGGAATGTCATCCGGGCGAAACGAATAATCGTAGAGCAAAAACATGGGCACCAAGAGATGCTTTCCACCTTCGCCGGACCATTCGACGTAGGGATCTTCGGGGCACAAAACGCCTGATCGCCGACAATGATCTACATACATGGCATAACGAGCCACGCCGCGAGGTTCGGGGGCCAATGGATTCGGATCCACCCACAATTCGTGATTTCCGGGGACCCAAATCAGTTTGGCAAAACGCGGCCCGAGCGTATCGAAAACGAATTTGACGTGATCGAGATTCTCCCCCAGGTCGCCGCCAACGATCAGCCAATCCTGGGGTCGCTCTCGAATCGACGCAATGGCGCGGCGATTTTCGGGAAAACCTACGTGCAAATCGCTAATCGCCCAAAGCTTCATGGGTTTGCCATCAACGCCGTAACTTCTTCGCCATCTGTTCCCCAAGCTCCGACGCTCGATTCGTCGCTGCTTCCACCGCGTCGATGAGTGTCTTGCGCAAGCCGCCCGATTCGAGCGTGTGCAAACCCGCAATCGCCGTACCCCCAGGACTCGTCACCATGTCCTTCAATCGACCTGGGTGCTCACCCGTTTCGAGTTGCAATTTCGCCGCGCCGTAAACCGTTTGAGCTGCAAGCAAAAGCGCGACATCGCGACTCAAGCCAACTTTCACGCCTCCGTCCGCGAGCGCTTCGATCATCAGCATGATGTATGCAGGTCCGCTGCCACTCAAACCCGTCACAGCATCGAGCAACGTTTCGTCGAGCACGACACAGCGTCCAACTGCGTTGAACAAAGCCCGCGCCACGTTCACGTCTTCGGGTGTCGCGTGAGCTCCCGGCGCAATCGCCGTTGCCCCCGCAAGCGCAATCGCGGCTGTATTCGGCATCGAACGAATCACGCGCGCACGCTCGGGCAGCCGCGCCTCGATCGCTTCGAGCGGAACACCTGCGGCCACGGAAATGACGACATCGCCTTCGTTCAGCCCCGCCGCGATCGGGCCCAGCACCCGATCGACGATTTGGGGTTTTACCGCGAGCACGATCACGTCTGCCCAACGCACCAAAGCTTCGTTGTCGGTCGTTGTTTCAATCCCGTACGTTCGCTCGAGCTCCGCAAGCCGCTCGGCTTTCACATCGCTCGCTCGAATCTGCGCCGCGGTCACCGTGGCGGAATGCAACAGACCGCGGATCAGCGCGCCAGCCATGCTGCCGCCACCCACGAATCCAATATGTCGTCCTTCGATACCTTGCGTCTGACTCGTCATAGGTCCTTCGTCGCGATGCACCGTATCAGACCGAGCCGACTCGGGACAGGCGGCGCTTGCTCGCTCCGCTGTGGAAAACCTTGCGGATCTCGACTCGGTGAATCATCCGTTCTTTGTCGTCCCAGCATCGTTGGAGTTGCTACTGCGTTCACGGCCGATTGGAATAAATTCTCCTGTAAGTCGTTCGTGGAATCGATCGTTCGAGTACCAAAGGAACATTTATGACGCCCACGAGTTTGTCCCTGCACAAGAAGCTACCAGTGTTCGGTGCTCGTTTTGTTGCCCTCGGCCTGGTCGGCTCATTGGGCCTCGTGGGATGCGGTCAACCGGCGTACGTCACGCCCGTTGCGGCAACGAACGATGTCGCGCCGCTCAACACGAATCAGGGGGGACCTGAGGGGGGCGCGCCTGTGCCCGCAACGTTCAACGTCGCGGATCTTTCCGAGAAGGTCAAACCGACCGTCGTGAACATCACCACGATGCACACCCCGGCTCCAGGGTCTCGAACGACAAACCCATTCGATTTTTTCTTCGGCCCACATGGTCCCCAAATGCCCGAACGCCCCATGGCGCGAAGTGCACTCGGCACCGGCTTCATCATCTCCGCTGATGGGTACGTCGTGACGAACGCGCACGTCATCGAGGGAGCGGACAAGGTCAAAGTGCGCATGGTCGACGATCGAGAATTCGATGCGGACGTCGTTGGGCGCGATGCCAAACTCGACTTGGCCTTGCTCAAGCTGAAGAAGGTCGATGGTTTGCCCACGGCCACGATCGGCACGAGTGAAACGTTACGCGTGGGCGAACATGTTCTTGCCGTCGGGAATCCGTTTGGACTTGGGCACACGGTCACGCTCGGCATCGTGAGTGCCAAAGCGCGTTCGATCGACATGGGCCTTTACGACAATTACATCCAGACCGACGCGAGCATCAATCCAGGCAACAGCGGTGGACCCCTCTTTAATTGGAAGGGTGAAGTGGTCGGGATCAACACCTTGATTCGCGCCGGCGCCAACGGAATTGGTTTTGCGATTCCCATCGACACGTTGAAGGACGTTTTGCCACAGCTTCGCGACAAGGGCCGAGTTGATCGCGGCAAGCTTGGTTTGGCTTTCCAACCCGTCACGTCCGATCTCGCCCGAGCGCTGGGTTTGTCTGCGCCAAAAGGAGCGCTCGTCTCGGACATCGCGCCCGGTGGATCCGCTGACCGCGCGGGCATCAAACAAGGTGACGTCATCGTTGCGGTCAACGGCACGACCATCGTTCATGCGGACGAACTACCGCGCAACGTCGCGCGCAACGTTCCCAAATCCAACATCAAAGTTTCGCTGGTTCGTGCTGGCAAACCCATGGACGTCACCGCGAGTCTCGACTTGCTCGAATCCGATGACGAAGACAAACCGCCCGTGCGCAGACCCGATCCTGCTACGTCGACAAACCAGGACAAGTTCGGCGCCGAATTCTCCGACATGCCTGGTGGGGGTGTACGCGTCGAACGCGTCACCGATCCCGAAAGCGAGCTCGAACGTGGGGACATCATCATCGAGGTCAACGGTGCTCCCGTGCTCGATGCGCGCTCGTTCGAAATCGCCATGAACAAGCTGTCGGCGGGTTCGTCGGCGCTCATCAAAGTCAAGCGTGGTCGCGCCACGCGGTTTGCCGCGATCACGACACCCACCAGGTAACTTGACAGCATCCGCATCGCGCGGTCCTTTCGGGCTCATGCCTGCTGCTTCGCCATCGCTCGTGCGGCTCGCCCAGATGCCGCGTGTGTATGTTCAAGACGACTTCGCCCCCGCGGACGTGCGTCAGCACGTGCTGGATCGCTACGGCACACGGGAACTCTTACAAGCTCGAGGCATCGACTGGACGGCGAACGAGACGGGTTTGTCGGGCGAATTGCCGCTCGATCGCGACCCGATCCTCGCCGAGCTCGCAGCTCGGATCGAAGAACTCATCGGCTTTCGGTGCACTCTGCCCAACAATACGTTTCGTTTTCGCCGCTATGCCCTCGGCGATTTTCATCCCCCGCACATCGACAAATACGTCATCGACGGCGCGTTTCTCGTGGCGACGGTCCTCGTGTATCTCACCGACGCGAGCGAAGGCGGCGAGACGGTTTTTCCAGAAGCACTTCCGTCCTCCGTTTCGATTCAGCCCAAAGCTGGACGGGTGGCCATCTGGTTCAACCACCAACCAAATGGCGACGTCGACCCTCGCTCCCGACATCGCTCGGACAAACTCGTCGCCGGGGACAAGGCCACCTTGGCGTATTTCGTTTATGCCCCTCTCGAACGAGCCAGTGTGAACCTCGACTTGCGAGTCGAGCGTTTGTTCCAGAAAGAAAAACTCGTTCGAGCACGAAAGTTCGTGTGTGTGGATGATGGTGTTCCTGAGAACACGACGCGCGTGCTGCGTGACGCTTGCGTAGCGCGTGGGGTCGACTTCGAGATCGTCGAGTCGCGGGCCTTTGATTTCTGCTCCGCCAAACCTCTCGAGCCAGGGACGATGCTTTATCGACCGGCTGTTTCCAATCTGGCCATGAAGGTGGAGCAGACCCTATTTGGTCCGGGGGTCGTGACGTTTTACACTGCGGAAGACGGCGTGTATCGCTCGGTAGGACCCGATCTGGTGATGTTCGAGCGTGCGGGCCTTCCGGTGCCGAAGTGGATTTGGGGCACCACGACCGATCGCGCACGCTTACGCAACATCGTCGAAACGTTGGGTGGTTTGCCCATCGTCATGAAGTTTGCAAACACCTCGGGTGGCGTGGGGGTCATTCGTATCGATACGCTCGCTGGTCTCTTCTCCACGATGGACCATGTGCGGGCCTCGGGAAAAATGCCGGTGCTCATGACGTACGTTCCCGACGCGACACATTGGCGCTGCATCGTCGTCGGCGATCGCGTCGTTGGGTTTTACCGAAATCGTACGGATCAGGATGATTTCCGCACGCACGCTTCGGATGATCCCAGCGACTACAAGACTCCGCCGAGCGCCGAAATCATGGCCACAGCAATCCGTTCAGCCGCCGCGATCGACGTCGAGTTTGGAGGTGTGGATATCCTCGAGGACCAGAGCGGTCGGCACTACATCCTCGAATGCAATTTTCCGTGTTACTTCGCCCGCGCGCAGTTCGTCGGTGGTCATGACGTGGCCGGAGCGATGGTGGATTGGATGTCAGGAAAGGCGGAGCGGGTGATGGGTTTGACAGTTCAAGCCAGACCTTGATCAGGCCCGCTTGTCTTCTTGCTCTTGCTTGCGGCCGATGGCATCTGCCGCGAGTTTGTCTTCTTGCTCTTGCTTCCGACGCAGGTCTGCTTCCGGTTGCTTCTCGTTGCCGTGGCCGTGGCCGTGATCGTGGTCGTGGTCGTGGGTCATGTCATTATCTCCGCGCTGATATTGCTTTTGTCGAACTCGATTTCACGCGTTCACTTCTCTGAATAACACGACCGAGGCGCAGTGATGCGTGTCCAATGTGTGCTCGTGTTTGGACCATGTCGCGTGGTCACCTCGTTGTATACCTCTTGCCAAGCGCGCCATGCATCGCAATGCTCCTGCGCAGATGTCCCGCCCTATTCGAAAAATTGCTGTCAACACTGGAGGCGGCGACGCTCCTGGTCTCAACGCTGTGCTTCGCGCGGTGGCGCTTTCGGCAGCCGAACGAGGCATCGAAGTCTGGGGAATTCGCCATGGTTATCGAGGGCTCCTCGAAGGTGGCGAGTGTGGACTCGTGCAGCTCGATCGGCGTGCAGTGCGCGGCATCATGCACGTAGGAGGCACCATCCTTGGTACGGCCAATCGTGGTGATCCCTTCCACTATCCTGTCGAACGCGACGGCGCACTCGTTCCCGAAGATCGGGCTGATGAACTCATCGCGCGATTTCACGAGCATGGTTTCGATGCCCTCGTGGCGATTGGCGGTGATGGATCACTCCGCATTGCAAACGCACTCGCCCAACGAGGTTTGCCCCTGATCGTTGGTGTACCAAAGACTATCGACAACGATGTTTACGGCACGGAACTCACGTTTGGATTCGACACGGCCGTCTCGATTGCGACCGAGGCCATTGATCGTCTGCATACGACCGCAGAGGCTCATGAGCGTGTGATGGTCGTCGAGCTCATGGGGCGCAACGCTGGGTGGATCGCGTTGCGTGCCGGCATGGCAGGTGGTGCCGACATCATCTTGATGCCCGAGGTGCCTTTTGCTTACGAACCCATGGTCGAAAAAATTCGCGAGCGTGAAGCGCGAGGTCGACGTTTTTCCATCGTCGTCGTGGCCGAGGGGGCGACGTTGCGTGGAGGTGACGTGACGATTCGTGATGAAGGCGATGCGTTTCGTCGTGTGGTCGTGCTTGGAGGCATCGCGGAACGCGTGGCGAAAGAGTTGGCGATACGTACGGGAAAAGAAACGCGTTCCATCGTGCTTGGCCATTTGCAACGTGGCGGTGGACCAACCACGTTCGATCGGTCGCTCGCCTTGCGGTTTGGAGCAGCTGCAGTGCGATTTCTGGTGGACGGTTGTACGAACGGCATGGTGGCCCTGCGAAATCATCGCATCGAGCTCGTGCCTCTCGCTGACGTGGCAGGACGTACCAAGACAGTCGATCCTCTTTGTGACACTGTCGTTACGGCACGCGAAATTGGGATCTGTTTCGGCGACGAACCGCCTGGAAAATTCGTGACTGCGTCGAAGTCGGCCATCGCTGCACCCTGTGACAATGCGTGAACCTCGGGCAGCGAAGCGACGGGATCTTGCCTGCCGAATTTGATCAATCCCCGAGTGAAATCGAATATCGTCTCGGTCTCCTCCATAGGCACTGACATGA
>DAOMZH010000595.1:0-7007 GCA_035437985.1 Polyangium sp. (in: bacteria)
GCCAAATCTCGATGTTGATCCGCAATGGAGCACGGCAGTCCGAGTGCGGCAGCGCGAGGACTTCGTCATGTGGGGGGGCGGGTTTTAACCCGCCCCGTGCGGTCCGGACGAACCCAGGTCCCAGTTATGAAACGGCCTCTTTGACCCGCCGTGGTATTGGGCGCCGCCTGGCGGTAACAAACTTCTGGAGCGCTGTACTTAGTCCCGCAACCACACCACCGTCACGCCATCGCCGCCTTCACGCGGCTCGCCTGGACGCGATTTGGCCACATATGCATTCGCTTTGATTGCGTCGCGCACGGCATCTCGCAATGCACCTTTCCCGTGCCCGTGAATCAAAAATGCCACCTTACGCCCCGCACCAAGCGTGCGATCCAAAAACTGTTCGGCCATGGCAACGGCTTCATGGGCCCGAAGGCCCCGCAAATCCACCGTATTGTCGCTCGTTTGCGCTGGAACGTCGGGATCGGCTGCCGCATCGAATACGGAACGCCGCACCGGACCACGAATATTCTCCTTGGGTTTTTCCGACATACCCGCTGCATCAGCCGTCCGTATTTCCCCAAGCGTCGTCGTCAATTTCAATGCGCCCGCTGTCACGCGAAGCTTTCCGTCCGCCAATACTTCGACAACTTCTGCGGTCGTGCGCAAACGCGGCACGTACACCCGCATACCCGCCCGAATAGCGCCTGGATCGACCGCTCCCGGTGTTGGCAAATCAATCAACGGCGCAGGTTCGCTTTCTTCGAGCGCCGTCATGCGTTTGGCTGCCACATCAATGGCTCGCGCCGCATCCCGCAAATCATTCGTCGCGGGTTTTCCCCGGAGTCGCCCCTCGACTTCACGCAAAGCCGCCCGCGCTTTTTTGAGCGAATCAAAAAGCTCCCGGCCTGCATCCGTGAGAATGCCTCGTTCAATACCTTGAAGACGAACCAATTCCGCATCGAGGCGCCGTTGTTTTTCCTGCGCCGCTTCGGTCGCGCGTTTTGCGGCTTCCCGCGCCATTTCGAGCGCTGCGCGTTCCGCATGCAGCTTGTTGACGACTTCCTCGAAATTGGCGGCATCCCGCGAAGAATACTTTTCCGCCCGTTCGAGCACCACTTGCGGAATGCCAAACTTTCGCGCTACCGACAAAGCGCTCGACGCCCCCGGAATACCCATCATCAAGCGAAAATTCGGGCTCATCGTCGACAGATCGAATCCCACCGACGCATTTTGAAGACGCGGATCCGCCAAGGCCAATGCTTTGAGTCCCTCGTAATGCGTCGTCGTCGCCACCGCTCCACCTCGCGCCACCATCGTATCGAGCACCGCTGCGGCCAATGCTTCGCCTTCGCGCGGATCCGTTCCGCCCGCGAGTTCGTCGAGAAGCACCAATGCTCCAGAGCGGGTCTCTTCCAAAATTGCGGCAAGATTTTGCACGTGGGCACTAAAGGTCGATAAATTCTTGTGCAGGTTTTGATCGTCGCCAACATCCGTCAATACGACCTCGAAGGCCGCGGCGCTCGAACCTTCATCCGCTGGAATGGGCAAACCGGCTCGTAAACACAGTGCCGCAAGGCCCAGCGTTTTGAGCGCAATGGTTTTTCCACCGGCATTGGGTCCGGAGACGATCATCGCTTGCCCAGCACTCACTTCGATATCGCTGGGAATCACATTCACGCCATCCAATGCAAGCAGCGGATGGCGCGCATTACGCAGACGCATGGCGGGAACCGATGATTCGCCGCTCGAAACGTCGGGAAATGTCCAGGTCAAGTCCCGCGCCAATCGTGCCGACGCCGCTCGCAGATCCGCATGAGCCAATGCGGCCACGGCAGCTTCGACGTTATGAATGTCGTTCCCGATTTTTTCACTCAGCGCCGCCCGAATCAGGTCTTCTTCATGGGCTACCCGCGATTCGACCACTTTTAATCGATTTCCCAGGTCGACGACCGCCCGCGGCTCGACGAACAACGTTGCTCCACTTCCGCTCGTCGCATGCACGATTCCCGGAAATCGCTCGTGCGCGTCCGAGCGCACAGGAAGCACGTATCGACCATCGCGTTCCGTAAAAAACCCGTCTTGCAAAATGTCCGCATGCTGCTGCATGATTTCTTCCAGCCTACGGACCAATCGATCACGCAAATGCCGCCGCTCGGTACGCAATTCCCCGAGCACGGGCGAAGCTTTGTCGGAAATCATTCCCTCGGGATCGAACGCGCGATGAATTTCTCGTTCGAGGTCATCGAGGCCCGGATCAGTCGAGCACGCGCGCAAAAGAAGCGGAATGTGGTTTTTTCGCGTCGCCAAAAAGCGGCGGATTCGGGCAGATTCTTGCAAACATTGCCCAACTGCCCGCAATTCTTCGTTTGACAGAGACGCACCAATTCGGGCCCGTTCGAGGGCTTGGCCCACGTCGGGAACGTCCGGTGCTGGCAATGGTTCACCCAAACGATGCAGGTCGACCGCTTCTTTGACTTCCCCCAAACTCGTGAGTAATGATTCGTGCGTCCGGGCAAACGGAAGCGTTTTGGCCAAACGTTTTCCCGCCGCACTCGACGCTCGATCGGAAATCGCGCCAAGCAGCCGATCCCATTCGAGATCCGTACGGGTTTTCAGGGGACACGGATCGGGCAATTCGCGATGATTCGTCGATTCCATCAGCCTTCGAATGGATCTCGTCCCGTACCACCCGCCGCACTCGGCATTGGATTTTGCTCCTTTTCCAAATATCGGAAAATGGTGCGGGGATCCACGCCGAGGTCCCGGGCCGTTTGGGTGCGGTTACCGTTGTTGCGTTCGAGCACTTCGAGAACGTAGCGCCGTTGAAATTCTTCTTTGGCTTTTTCTAACGGCAAGATGCTCGATTCAGCCGAAGCTCCCAAATCGAGATCTTCAGGCCCGAGCAGCGTCTTGTCGCAAAGCACCAAAGCTTTCTTGATGCGATTTTCGAGTTGGCGAATGTTTCCCGGCCAAGAATATTTTTTGATGGATGCCAGCGCCGCCGGACTGAATCCCCGCACGGAACTTTTGAGTTCGTCCGCGTATTTCGAGAGCAATGCTTTGGCAATGATGAGGACGTCATCGCCACGATCGCGCAAGGGTGGCAACCACAAATTCACCACATTCAGCCGATAATAGAGATCTTCGCGGAAATTACCGGCTCGGGTTTCTTCTTCCAGATTTCGGTTTGTTGCGGCTACGATGCGAATGTCGACTTTTTCCGGTCGCGAATCACCCACGCGAACGACCACGCGCTCTTGCAATGCCCGGAGTAGCTTGACCTGCAAATTGAGCGGCAATTCGCCGATTTCATCCAAAAATAGCGTGCCCTTGTCCGCAATCTGAAACTTGCCCGGACGACTCGCCACCGCCCCTGTGAACGCACCCTTCACATGGCCGAAAAGTTCGCTCTCGATGAGGTTCTCCGGAATCGCGCCACAGTTAATCGTGACAAACGGCCCGTTTTCCCGATTGCTACGACGATGAACTTCTCGCGCGATGAGTTCTTTGCCCGTACCTGTTTCACCCGTGATGAGCACGCTGATGTCGGTCGCCGCAACCTTGGTGAGCTTGCGAAAAACTTCCAGCATCGAGGGGCAAGCGCCGATGATTTCGCCGAATTTTTTCTCTTTGAGATCGGCTTCGAGCTTCGCTTTGTCCGCGCGCAACGCGCTCAGCAACATCGTGTTTTGCAGGATGAGTGATGCTTGCGAAGCGAAGATGCCCACGAGCTCGAGTTGTTGTCGATCGAAGAGGTGTTTGACCTTGTCGTTGCCCACGTAGATCGCGCCGATGACTTCTCCTTGCGACAAAAGAGGAGCGCAAAGCACGCTGGAGAGTTTCATCGCGATGACGCTTTCGCTGCGGCCAAACTGCGTGTCGGCCAAAGCATCCGAGACGATGACGGGACGCGCGGACGTGATGGCTTGCCAGACAATGCTGTCCGAGATCCCGCCTTGCGCATCGGTGATCGCTTCGCGGCGGACGTTCCGGGACGCACGGATGGCGAGGCGCCGTTCTTCGCCTTCTTTACGCGCAGCTTTGTTGGGATCGGTGGCTGCTTCCGCGCCTTCGAGCAGGAGCAAAAATCCCTTGTCCGCGTGGGTCAACTCGATGATGTCGTCGAGCATCGTTTCGAGCAGCTCGTCGACTTTGCGTAGGTTGATGAGTTTTTCGCTGAACGAAAAAAGCTTACGAACGCTGGCGATTTCGGACGAACCAGATTCGCGACGAGGTGCATCGTCTTCATCGTCGCGACGACGCGAAGGGGTTGTCTCGTCAAACATCGAGAAACCAACTTCGACCGAGCCAAACTGCAAACGATCGCCGTGTACGAGGCGTGCGCGCCGTTTTTTCTTGCCGTTGATGGCGATGTCGCCCTCTTTGCTGACTTCTTCGAGGACAAAATCTCGACCGTCGAAGACGACTTGGGCGTGATGGTCGACGAGAGCGGAACCCGCGAGCGCAACGTCGTTACCAAGCGCTTTGCCAATTGTGGTGACGGGCTTGTGAATGGCGTAGAGGCGAGGGGCTCCAGCGGCTGCGAAGTACTTGAGTGTGGGCATCGACAAACCGAGGATAACGCGTCACGTGCCACGCAGGAGGGGCGAGCAACGTTTTGGTTAGTAGAGTTCTCCGACGAGCTGGATCCCGGCTCCTGCTCGAACCGGAAGAATCGTCGGACCGAGGACACGAGCAAACTTGGGATGCCGATCTTCGCCATTGGTCTTCTCGAGGTCGAGACTGCTCGAATTGCTCGAGGATCCTGACGAAGCGATGAGTGCGCCGACGACAGCGCCGAGAGGAGCGACGATGCCTTGGGCGTAGAGGCCGGTGCGAGGATCGGCATCAGTGAGGGCGTAGAAGGGATACACGAGCGCAGAAATGGCTGCGCCAGCGCCGAATCCAGCCCACATGCCGGCGATTTGTCGGGACGTGGGGGTCCAGAAAATCGAACCACCAATCGTTCCGGCAAGCACGACGTTGTAGCCGATGAGGCTCCCGAGAAACACGCTGTCGTTCGTGGTGTTTGCCCAGGTACCTTTGCTCGCTGCGCCGCCAAATGCTGCGCCAATGAGCGATCCCCACACGGCGCCCGAGCTGACGAACGCGCTCGTTTCCGGTTTGAACCTGAGTCCGTAATGCACAAGGAAACCGCCTACGCCGCCGACAGTCGTGGCGATGACGTTGCCGCGGAAGTACTGGACAGCGCCCCAGGGATTGGCGGACGTGACGTATTGTCGGGAAAAAATGAGGGCGTTTTCGCCGGCGCCAATGAGGATACCGGCGGAGATGGCGGCGGGACGACCAACGCGCATCTTGGGTCGGTCCAGGAAAAACATGGTCGTGGGCGCAGCAACGCCGAGAACGACCGGAGCGATGAGGGCCGCGCCAGGGTTTGTCACTCCCGCTTCGAGGTCAATCCACACACCTGCGCTCACGCCCCAAGCTGCCGTGGTTGCATAAAGCAAACCCATCTCGGTTTTGGATCGATCGGTCGAAACATAGGTTTGGGGCGGCATACCCGGACAAGGCGGACCACCAGGTTGCTGATAACACGGCTGCTGCCCATAGGGGTTTGGCTGGCCGTACGGGTTTGGCTGGCCGTACGGGTTTGGCTGGCCGTACGGTGGTGGCGGTGGAGGCGGTGGAGGCGGCGGTACGACCGGACCAAACGGCGGGGGCAATGGGGGCAGTTGGGGAAACGTTTGGGCTGGCGCGTTTTGCGTAGGAGCTGGCGGAGGCTGCCCCGGTTGCGAAGGCTGCTGCGGTTGCGTCGTATCGGGGGGCGTCGTCGACGGAAACGGCGGCAAGCCAGGAATTGGGGGCAATGTTGGAATGGGACTAGGCGGAGGCGGCGTACCCGACGGATCCGGCACCGGATCCTGGGCAGCGGCGCGCGTCGAAACGCCAAGGGACAAACCAACGGCCAGGAGAAGGGGTAAAGCTCGCAGCGATCGCATCGCAACACCCAGTGTACACTTTTTCAGTCGGTGTGCGTTCCTCGAATGGACGGACCAGTCATTCTTTGCGTAGGGCCCGATTCATGATGTCTACGACCGCTTGAATCGCAGGCTTTTGCTCGTAAATCACTTGGTAGACTTCGGTCGTGACGGGCATTTCCACATCGAGCTTGCGGCCGAGATCGTAGGCACTTTTCGCCGTCTTCACCCCTTCGGCCACGTGGCCCAATGTCGCCAAGATATCGTCGAGGGTTCGTCCGCGGCCAAGTTCGAAACCGACAGTGCGGTTACGCGAAAGCTCGCCGGTGCACGTGAGAATCAAATCACCCAGGCCGCTGAGTCCGGCGAGCGTGAGAGGACTTCCGCCTTTGGCCATCGCCACGCGCGCAATTTCTGCGAGGCCGCGCGTGATTACGCCAGCGCGCGCGTTATGCCCAAATCCAAGCCCATCGAGCGCTCCTGCGGCAATCGCGATGACGTTCTTCAGCGCCCCGCCCATCTCGACACCGACAACATCTTCCGAGGAATACACACGCAATCGTTCCGTGGCAAACGCGTGTTGCACGCTGAGCGTTTCTGAATGACTCGTGCCAGCGACGGTGACCGCGGTGGGTTGTCCCGCCGCGACTTCCTTGGCGAAACTCGGCCCGGACAAATACGTGAGGCGATGTTCGACGTTTTTGCCAAGGACATCGACGAGCACTTCGCTCATGAGCATGAGGGTTTCGTTTTCGATGCCTTTGGTGGCGCTGCAAATCAGGGCGTTTGTCGGGATGAACTTGCGGGCAGTGATGACGACGTCGCGCAGGGCATGAGAGGGGACGACGACGACGACGAGCTCGGCGCCGCGCAAGGCTTCTTCGAGGTCGGCTGTGGCGCGGAGGGTTGGGGGCAAGGGGGCCGAGGGCAAGTAGCGTTCGTTGACGCGTTTTTCGTTGATGGTGCGCGCGATGGCTGGGGTGTGGGACCAGAGGAAGGTGGGGTTTTGTTTGTCGGCTAGAACCTTGGCGAGAGCGGTTCCCCAAGCACCGGCACCGAGGACTGCGATGTTGGACATGG
>DAOMZH010000596.1:0-6982 GCA_035437985.1 Polyangium sp. (in: bacteria)
CCAACATGCCGAAGATCACTCGCTCACCGAAGGTTCACTCATGAACGAAGGCGCCATCTCCACGCGCCTCGGTTTGCGCGGATGGCCTCGCGTCGCCGAAGACATCATCGTCGCCCGTGACGTTCTTCTCGCCGAACTCACCGGTGCCAAATACCACGTTGCTCACGTGTCCTCGCGTGGCGCCGTGCGCATCATCCGCGAAGCCAAAAGCCGCGGTATTCGCGTCACCGCCGAAGTCACGCCGCATCACTTGTCCCTCACCGATGCTGCCGTCATCGGTTACGACACCGCCTGCAAAGTCAATCCGCCTCTCCGCGAAGCCGAAGATGTCGCCGCCCTTTGCGAAGCCCTCGAAGATGGCACCATCGATGCCGTCGCGACCGACCATGCGCCGCATTCGTCGCTCGAAAAAGATTGCGAGTTTGCCGAAGCATCACCCGGCCTGATCGGCCTCGAACTCGTCGTGCCCCTCTTGCTCGAACGCGTGCGTGAAAAGCGGTTTTCCCTCGCCCGTCTCGTCACCGCGTTGACCACGGCCCCCTCGCGCATCGTTGGTCTGGGCGCGCCCATGCTGCGCGAAGGTCAAACGGCCGAAGTTTGTCTCGTCGATCCCGAACGAGTTTGGAAAGTCGAACCTCAACGCTTGCGATCGAAAAGCAAGAACACTCCCTTTTTGGGCCAAGACGTCCGTGGTGCCGTGCTCATGACCCTCGCCAAAGGACGCATCGTGCACGACGTCACACAGACCAAGGAGCAAGCCGGACGATGAGTGGAGAACGAGCGTATCTGTGTTTGGCTGATGGAACGGTCTTCGAAGGCCTCGCGTGTGGCGCCCCCGGCGTGAGCGTCGGAGAAGTCGTCTTCACGACCGGCATGACCGGCTACCAAGAAGTCCTCACCGACCCTTCGTATTGCGGGCAAATCGTCACCATGACCGCCCCCGAAATCGGCAACACCGGCATCAACGCCGATGACGATGAAAGCGTCTCCGGCAAGCCCCATGTCGCCGGGTTTGTCATGCGCGACCTCTCCACCATCTCGTCCAACTACCGCGCCAATCAAACGCTCGATCAGTACCTCGTCAAACACGGCATCGTCGCCATCTTCGGCATCGACACGCGCCTGCTCACCCGCACCATTCGCGATCGCGGCGCCCAAAACGGAGCCCTCGGCGCCGCCTCACCCGAAGAACTCATTCGCCGCGCCCGCCAAGCTCCGCCCATGGAAGGACTCGACTTGGTCGAACGCGTCAGCGTCCCCGAAATCCAAAACTGGACCGAAACCTCCGACTCTTTCCGCGTCATTCGTCCAAGCAAACACGCCGAGGGCAAACACGTGGTTTGTCTCGACCTCGGCATCAAACGCAACATCCTGAGAGCCCTCGCCGACCTCGGTTGTCGTCTCACGCTTGTGCCTGCGCGCACGAAAGCTGCGGAAATTCTCGATTTGCGGCCTGATGGAGTTTTCATCTCGAATGGTCCTGGTGATCCATCGGCGGTGTCGTACGCGATCGAGACGGTTCGGGGGCTAGTGGGCAAGAGGCCGTTGTTTGGCATTTGTTTGGGGCATCAGATCTTGGCGCTCGCGGTGGGAGGCAAGACGTACAAGCTGAAGTTCGGGCATCGCGGATTGAATCAGCCGGTGAAGGATTTGGCGACGGGGCGTGTGGAAATCACCACGCAAAACCATGGGTTTGCCGTGGACCTTGCGTCGCTTGGCGGCAAAGCGCACACGACGCACGTGCATTTGGATGATGGAACCAGCGAGGGCCTTGAATTGCCGGAGCTTGGAGCGTTTTCGGTTCAGTATCATCCGGAAGCGGCGGCTGGTCCGCACGATGCGTTTTACCTATTTGAACGATTCGCCCATCGTTTTGCTTGATGGCCATGCACCAGGAAAAAAAAGAATATGACGCGCAAGAAGCAATCCCCTGACGTGCGCATCGAAGAGATGCCTTCGCGTCGCATTCATTTCGTCAGTCTTGGATGTCCCAAAAACCGTGTTGATTCGGAGGTGATGCTCGGCGTCGCCAAACGCGCTGGGTACGACCATGTCGGCGATGCAGAGGATGCGGATGTCATCGTCGTCAATACGTGCGGGTTCATTGGCGAAGCGAAAAAAGAATCGATCGATACGATCTTCGAGATGGCTCGGCTCAAAGAGCAAGGTCATTGCCAAAAGCTCGTCGTTGCGGGGTGTTTGTCGCAGCGGCACCCCGATGAAATCGCCGCGGAAATGCCCGAAGTCGATCACGTGCTCGGATCGAGCGACATGCTCGCCCTCGAACGGGTATTGTCCGGACAAGCCGAGCGGATTTTGGTGGGAAATCCGGCCGATTGGGTCGTGCGGGCTTCGGATCCGCGGGCATTGTCCACGCCGACGGGAAGTGCCTACGTCAAGATTGCCGAAGGTTGCAATCGCACCTGCTCGTTCTGCGTGATTCCTCAATTACGCGGTTTGCAGCGCTCGCGCCCGGTCGAAGACATCGTCCGAGAAGTCGAACAACTCGTGGCGATGGGCGTCAAAGAGATCAACCTCATCTCGCAAGACACCATTGCGTATGGCCGTGATCTTTCGGGCGCCGAACGTCCGTCATTAAGCGCCCTCGTCCGGCGTGTGGCCGATGTTTCCGGCGTGCATTGGGTGCGTCTGTTTTACCTGTACCCGGAGACGATCACGGCGGAGCTCATCGAACTTTTGGCGCATCACGAACGCGTCGTTCCGTATGTGGACATGCCGCTCCAACATGCTGCCGACGGCATGCTTCGCCGCATGAAACGCGGGCACGGCGGCGATCGCCTCCGCAAGCTCGTCACGCGTATGCGCACGTCGATTCCGGATCTCGTTTTTCGCACTGCGTTCATCGTGGGTCATCCCGGAGAAACCGATGAAGAATTCGCCGAGCTTTGCGAGTTCGTGAAGTGGGCCGAGTTCGATCGCGTGGGGGTGTTTCGATATTCGGACGAAGAAGGTTCGGGCAGCGTCAAACTCGAAGGAAAAGTGTCCGAAAAGATCGCGGCGAGTCGCCACCGCAAGCTGATGGCGCTGCAGCGCAAGATTTCGCACGCCAAGAATGCACAATTCATTGGTCGCGAGCTGGAAGTCTTGGTCGAAGGAACGAGCGACGAACACGAATACGTGCAGATGGGTCGGCATCGCGGCCAAGCGCCGGATATCGATGGGCAGGTGTATTTGTCGGGAGGCGAAGCGCTACCTGGTGAATTCCGGCGCGTACGCATCACCCAAGCCAGCGACTACGATTTGGTCGGCGAGCTTTTTCCGGAAGACGAACTCGATGTGTCGCCTCCTGTGCCCGCAAAAAAGCAGGTGAAGCGTTTGCGTGTGGTGCAAACTGACGGACGCATTCTGTCAACTTAGTTGTCTTTCCGAACGTTCGTAACGACGCACGAACGCTCATTTCCTGCGACTTCAACGAGGCATGATTTGTGCAACGACGTCGGACCATCATGAAACGCCGCTCTGTGTCGCGATGGTTTGCCGCGGTGTCGTTCCTGGTGCTTGCCGGGTGCGTCAGTCCAACCTTGCCTTTGCCGCCGCCTGATGCGCCTTCCAACCTCGCCGAAGACGCATCGACGGGTCTGTGGACGATCTCGGGCTCATGCACGCAAGGATCGTTCGTGACCGTGTTTAATGAGGTCACGGGCAATGGAGTGGTGGTGGAGGATCGGGATCAGGACGGGCGCTACTCGGTGCAAATCGCGGCGCAGCGTTGTGATACAGCCTGGGTGCAGCACACGTTGGGCCAAGACATCAGTGCGCAGACTGGGTTCGTGATCCAGGAAATGGTGAACGGCCTTCCTGTAGATCCGCAGGCTTGCAAGTAAATCACCCTGACCGCACCAGCACGATTTCGATCCCCGTATGCACGAGCGAGTGACCGTGGTACGGATCAACCATGGCCGCCATGCCTCTACATGCGTCCACAGGACCAACGAAGGTTCTGGTTGTGGATGACCTACCTGACAATAGGAAGGTGCTCGAAATAGCGTTTCATCGTCATGGTTTCGAGGTCGTGAGTGCGCCTGGGGCCAAGTCCGCAATCGAGGCTCTGCAACAAAACCCGCAACCGTTTCCGCTCGTGATTACAGATTTGAGTATGCCGGATGGCACGGGTTTCGATGTACTTTCGGCGGCAAAATTGCGGAGTGCGGCGACCGAAGTCATTATCGTGACGGCGTATTCGACGGTCGACCACGCACTCGAAGCGATGAAAAAAGGCGCGTACGATTTCGTCACGAGGCCATTTTCGCCGGCGGAGTTGCTGGCGTTATCGCAAAAAGCGCTCGAGAAAAACACGATTCAGCTCGAAAACCAGAGTTTGAAGGCGCATATTTCGCGTCTCGAACCTTCGGCGCGGGAATTGTTCACGAGCCCCGCAATGGCGAAAGTCGCGGAAATTGTAGAAAAAGCAGCAGCGACGCGCACGACGGTCTTGATTACCGGGGAAAGTGGAACCGGCAAAGAACGAATTGCCAAGGCTTTGCACGAGCGCAGTGATCGGGCCAAAGGGCCCTTTTTGGTGGTCAATTGTGGCGCACTCCCCGAAGCGCTGATGGAAAGTGAATTGTTTGGTCACGAAAAAGGCTCCTTCACCGGAGCTGGCACCCGCACGCTGGGACTTTTTCGCGAGGCCAAAGGGGGCACGGTTTTACTCGACGAAGTCGGTGAATTGCCTCCGCAACTGCAAATCAAGCTCCTGCGGGTACTTCAAGACAAACGTGTTCGCGCGGTGGGCTCGAGTGTCGAGGAGCCGGTGGACGTACGTATTTTGGCGGCGACCAATCGCGATGTCGAAGCGGACGTGCGCGAGAAAAAATTCCGCGAAGATCTCTATTATCGGCTCAATGTCATTCGTATCGAATTGCCTCCATTGCGGGACCGACCAGGGGAAGTGGTCCGTCTTGCCCAATGGTTTGTCCAAAGATTCGCAAATGAATTTGGAAAAGACGTCCGGGAATTGACGCCGGAAGCCTTGCGAGCGCTCGACGCATATTCATTTCCAGGTAATGTCCGGGAGCTCGAAAACATGATGGAGCGTGCGGTCGCTCTTGCCAACTGTCCAGCGATTGGACTCGGTGATTTGCCGGCCGCGCTGAGTGGTTTGTCCGCGAGCCCAGCGCCACTTTTATGGCAATTGCCGCCCGAAGGTTGCGTGCTCGACGAGGTATTGGGGGAGCTCGAGCGCCGGCTCATCGTGCAAGCATTGGAGCGATCTGGCGGGGTGCGAAAAGTCGCCGCGAAATCGCTGGGCGTATCTTTTCGATCGTTTCGTTATCGCCTGACGAAACTCGGACTCGATATGGGCAGTGCGCCAGAGGACGATGACGATACCGAAGGCGTCAATTCGTCGCCTGTTGCGTCGGGTCAAAGGCGTCAATAAGGTCGCGTGGCTAATTGCGTAATGATGCCCAACGTAACATGTGGGGGCGCAGCGCCAATTGTTACGTAACCGGATCTTCTAGAGTGACAATTTTTGTCACCGACGACCTTGGTAATAACAATTCTCGTCACCGACTTTGGTGACGAGTGACATTTTTTGTCACCGGAGACTTTGCAAAAAGTACGCCGAAAATTTGACGAGTGTTCCCGACGAACGCGATCATGAAAAATTTTGCTGAATTGCTACTGGATCGCGAGGGAAGTTCATCTCGGACGAGCGCACTCATGAATGTGGCACGGCACCTGCATACCGTGCGTGAGTGACGCAAAACGGTCAAAAAGCGGCAAGCGGTCGTGACGCACGAGGGTTCACGCTTGTCGAATTGATGATCGTGGTGGCGATGGTTGGAGTTTTGGCGGCGATTGGTATCGTTGGATTCCGCAAATACATGAAATCGGCTGCGGCTGCGGAAGTCAAAGCTGTCATTCAGAGTATTAGGGTCTCCGAGGAAGCGGTCAGGTCGGAGACATTTCAATATCGCGGATGTTCGACGTCGATCACGAACTGGTATCCGGCCACGCCCAATGAGAAAAATCGAAATTGGGACAATGGCCAAACCGGCAATGCCGTGCATGATTGCTGGGTCGAACTCAATGTGCAAACCGATGGGCCCGTGAAATTCGGTTACGCCGTGGTCGCGGGTATTGCACCCACGCCGAATGCCGTGCCGCTTATCAATTATTGCGGAAACTGGTCTGGTTTGCATGGGGTGATCAATGGTCCGTGGTTTGTCGTGCAAGCCGCGGGCGATCAAGACGCCGACGGACGTTTGTCGTTGTTTGCCTCGTCATCAGCTACGAATCAAATTTGTGTCGAACCAACCAATGGCGATGACGAGTAATTTTTGAGTTTTTCTATTTGACAATGGTCGTCGACCAATGAGAAGATGACCATTTTTTTGCAGTAACGAGTTGACATCATTCAGGTGTTACTCGGTGGTGTGTGGTCAAAAAGCTGCGTCAAACCTGGGGCGCGTTCGTCCTGGTAAACAAGTGAGGTCTCCGTCATGCGTGCTTTCAATCGTTACGCCAAGCGTGGTTTTACCCTCGTCGAACTCATGATCGTCGTCGCCATCATTGGCGTTCTCGCTGCTCTCGCCATTTTCGGCGTCAATCGTTATCTCAAGAGCGCCAAGACGTCCGAAGCCAAGAATGCGGTCGGCCGCATTGCTCGTGGCGCTTCTGAAGCGTACGACCGTGAAAATACGTCGTCCGAAGTTCTCGCCCTCGGCACGCAATCCACGGGCGCCGTGCACGCGCTTTGTGGCGATTCCACCGTCGTTCCCACCGGCGCGCCTCCGCCCGCAAAGAAATATCAGCCGAACAACACGGACGGCAGCGATTTCAATACCGGCACGGCAACGGCGGGCTGGAAGTGCTTGCGCTTCACGATGGACGACGCGATGTATTACCAATACACGTACAAGAACGGCCCGGGCGAAGGTGCCACGGTCGGTGCTCCCACCGTCACGGCAACCACGGGCTTCGAGACCACGGCCAAGGGCGACCTCGACGGCGACGG
>DAOMZH010000597.1:0-6981 GCA_035437985.1 Polyangium sp. (in: bacteria)
AGTTTGTACATTTGGGGCTTCGGGTCGCCTGCGGCGCCCTGCGCCCCAAACCCCACGTGGATACTCCGTCGCATATGTCCTCTTTTCGCCTCGAAGGGAGCCAAAATCAAGGCCACTTTTGCCTTACCATGGTCGCTGCACGAATGGAATCCCTTTCGCCCGCGCTTGATATACCTGCGTTTTTTGCACGTTGCCTCGTCGCGCAACTTCGAGATTGTTTTCACCGTTGTTGGGCAAAATCTTCGCCAAAGGCCGCGTTCCCTGGACTCACCGCATATTGGTCGAAGTCGGCGTTCCGCAATCGTTGGGCGGATGCTTGCGTCCGAACGCCATTACGCAGCCCTCCGCTTGCCCGATACCGTCACGCGTAATCCACGCGGTACTTCGTGGCCAAACTTCAAATCGAAATTCGCTCGGCGGCATACTTCACCCACAATCGCCAGGCCCAACCCGCCTCCGGCCGGATCTCGCTGTCGAGCGTCATCGCTGCGAAATGTCCGTTCACCAATACGCGGGAGCTCCGTGGGGGCCACACCCGGGCCATCATCCATGACCATCAACGCAAACGTTTCATGCGTTGCTTCGAGCACGATACCCACATGTCCACCTGCATCCCCATGAGCCAGCGCGTTGTGCACGAGGTTCGCAAGGACCTGCCCCGCCATGGCCGAATTGCATCGTGCCCATATTTCGCCATCGGGGCGAGCGCAATGCACTTCAATCCCGCGAGCTCGGCCGAGCGCGGCAAACCGGCGCGCCACATTGTCCACGAGCACGCATAAATCGACACGCGGGTCCCCCGAAAGCGGATCGGCACCCTCTTCCAATCGACAAGCGAGATAGAGGTTTTCAATCAGGGATCCCATATACACGATATCGTCAACGGCCGAGCGAATGAGGCCATTCTGCCTATCTTTGATATCTGCCGCGAGACCTTCGATGGTCAATTGCAGCGAAGAGAGCGGCGTGCGCAGGTCGTGCGCGACATTGGCGAGGTGCTCTTCGAGGGCTTTTTGGCGCTTCGCGGCGCGTTCTGCATCGGCTACGATGCGCGCATGCGCTTGATCGAGCACGGTCGAGAGGTGGCCCAAATCATCGGCATTCGGATCGGCCGCGGAAGCGTACCCTGCCAACTGACCCAGGTTTTGCGTCGCCAGCCGCAGACGCTCGATACGGCGTAAGAGCGGTCGTACGGCGACGAACGAGCCCAAAACAATCGCGACGAGAATGCTGATGACCGTCAGAAGGATCGTCATCCGAAGTGGCCGCATCCTTTGATCACGCCCTTTACCCCAATGCAGTTCAAGGAGCGAGCACGGCCCAGTGGAGGCGGAGCGATGTAACACCACCCCGCCCGCCGCGGAAAAGAAAATCATTCGCCCCGGTGCGGCTTCACCGGCCCTCAATCGCTCGAGCAATCCTGCATCGACGGGCGGCACGCCATCAACGGCTGGTTGCAAGGTGTCGGCGTCGTAAAAGCGCATCTCGATGCCTTCGCCGCGATGACGATGAAATTCTCCGGGATCCCGCGCGCATTGCTGCTGCAGCACCGGATCGAGCTGCGACACGACTTCGGATACACGCGTGAGGCACATGTCGACCATGAGCGAAATGATGATGATCGTGCCCACAATGACGCCCAGGCTCGCGCAAAGCGCCGAGGCCGCCACCACCCGCAGACTCATTCCTCGAAAGATTTGTCTCATTTGGCAGCTCGCGGCTCAAAGCCATACCCGTTCGATGTTTTTCATGGCCGCTACCTACCAACGTCATCAATGGAAAGAAATGCTTTTTTCTCAATCGGATCCGTTCCTGACGAACCTGTACGCATTCGACAAACCATTTGCGGGCAAACCCAGGGCTGGGCCTGACAACTGTAGCTTAAAAGATGTTTGTTAGGATTTGCCCGCGTGTCGCCCTCGCCCCTCTCCCTGATGCTTCGAATCTCGGAGAGGGGAAAGAGCGAGAAGGTTGCGGGATTGTCCCGGAACGCCGCCGGGACAATCCCCTCGGGTTTTACTGGACGAAATGCGTCGTCGTCAACCCGCCGGTGTAACCATCGAGCTTGAGACGGAAGTTCGCATCGGCACCGCAGCGAATGAATGTGGCTCCCGAGTCGACGGCATAACCCACTTCATTGGGACCCAGCTTGTTGGGATCACTTGTACCTAGCTGGGCGTTATCGAGCGTGGCCAAGGTCCCATAATTCTTTACCTTGTTCACCGTCATGAACCAAAGCGAGAGCTTGTCCGCACCAAAACCAAAGTCGGAGATCGTGTCCATGGCGGTGCTCGTCGACTCGCTGCTCAGGCCGCACCGAAACGTATCATTGCCATCGCCCCCGCTGAGGCGGTCCGCGCCTTCGCTACCGAGGATCAAATCGTTACCAGCTTCGCCTTGCAGAATGTCGATGTTGCCTCCCCCAATCAAAAGATCGTCTCCTGATCCGCCGAAGATAGCATTGACGCCGCCATCACCGACGATATTGTCATTGAAGTTGGATCCCCTGACGCACTCGATGTTGACGAGCGTGTCGCCTTGAGCATATCCGCCGCTACCTTGGCCGGACGCGAGGTTCACCTGCACGCCTGACGGTGAACTTGTATATGTCGCAATGTCAGCGAGATCGGCACCCCCATCCATTTTGGTCGGGCCACCGCCGCTCACCAGATTGTCCATGCCAGCGCCACCATAAAGCTCATCCGTCGATGCGTCCGATAGAGAATTGAGCGTGTCCATGCCGTCGCCGCCGTTGAGCACGTCGTTTTCGGCTGTGCCATTCAGTACGTCGTCGCCGGTCGTGCCATTGATCGTGGCCAGCTCCCCCAATCCCAGATCGACGCCGATTGCGCCTCCCATATCATCTGCCTCCGCTGGGCCACCAATGATGGCCGACGCGATCACGAAACTTCCAATGGCTGACCAATGTTGAATCTTGTTCATGGCGATCCTCGTATACCTCAATGTGTTTGTCTCGAGTGCAGAACGCTCCGCACCTCTCCGACTTGCGTGCCAGGTTTCTGATGCCAATCCCATTTGGCTCGTTTGGCACGAACGTCGTTGTCGCGACCTTTGACTGGGGACCCTACCAAATAAGTGTTGAGGAAGTGTTGAGCTGGTGATTTGTTTGTCCTGTATTGGGCCTCACGGTAAAACCAAATTTGAAATTTTCTTGCGCTCAACACTTCCTCAACACTTCTTCAACACTTTGTGCCATAAGCGAATGCGCGTGGTGCGGACGAACCTGCCCAAGCGACAAACCAACCATGACGCCCCCTACGATTCCGCCAACTGTCGACGAACGCTGGCAAGCATTCATCACGACGGTGCCTTCTCCGGGTCCCCATCGAACGATTACACCTCTTGACCTGCGCGCATCCAATGCGGCCGGGTTGAATGCACCTGTCGATCCGCATCTCGATACCGCCATGTGGATGGCCACGTCGCCGAGTCCGTCGGTTCCCAAGACCGAATTGCCGATCATCTCCACGGATTCTGCGCCAGGTTCTGGGGGCGATTACGAGGTCACGGGCGTTTTGGGCGAAGGTGGCATGGGGCGCGTGGTGTTGGCTCGGCAACGATCGCTCCAGCGTGACGTTGCTTTGAAAACCCTGAAGACATCCGCGTCCGGTCACGAAATGGCGGAGGCGCTGCTTACCGAGGCGATTGTCACAGGTTCCATCGAGCATCCGAACATCGTTCCCATTCATGCGCTCGGTCGAGATACCGAGGGGCGTCCGGTGTTCGTCATGAAGCGCGTGGAAGGCGTCTCGTGGGCCAATCTCGTCGCCGATTCAGCACACCCTGCCTGGACATCGATTTCTCCGGACGCAGCCGACAGGCTCGATTCGCACATCGAGATCCTTTTGGCTGTTTGCAATGCGGTGCATTACGCACATTGCCGTGGTATCGTACACCGCGACATCAAACTCGAGAATGTCATGATCGGCGGGTTTGGCGAGGTTTACCTCGTGGATTGGGGCATTGCTATGCGCATTCGTCCGGCGGATGGCCAAGGCGACATGTACGGACCGCCCGTGGGGACACTCGGATACATGGCGCCCGAAATGGCGGTCGGCGATATGGCGCGCATCGACGCTCGGACGGATGTGTACCTGCTCGGCGCGACCTTGCATGCATTGCTCACGGGCGCGCCGCGGCATTTGGGCGACGCGATATACGACATGCTCGACTCCGCACGAGAATCCAAGCCTTTCGAATATGGTCCCGGTATTTCTGCCGAGCTGGTGACGATATGCCATAAAGCCATGCATGTCGACCCGGACCAACGTTTTTCGAGTGCGCTCGAGTTTCGGCAAGCGCTGGTGGCATTTCGACGTCATCGCGGCTCCATAACACTGTCCGAAAGAGCCCGAGCACGACTCGATGAAGTCGATGTCCATAGGAAGCGGCGAGCGACGAATACGGCAATGCCTGAAGATGACCGCCGTGTGCATACATGGCTCACGGAAGCGCGGTTTGGATTCATGCAGGCGCTCGAGGCGTGGAAAGGCAATGAAGCGGCCCAAAAGGGGCTCGACCTATGTCTCGAACGCATGGTGGAACATGAAATCGAGCAGCGGGACCTCGAAGGGGCACGTTCGCTGCTCGCCGAGTTTTCCGCGCCCCGTCCCGAGCTCGAAAAACGCGTGGAAGCGCTGGCGACCGAACTTTCGGAAGCCCGTGCGCGTGAGGAGCGACTTCGGGCGCTGGAACGAGATGCCGATTTGAGTATTGGTGCCAAGCGCCAAGCTGTCCTGCTGGGGGTATTTCCGCTGTATGCGATGCTGGCGATCGCGGTGGTTCGGGCAAGGAACATGCGTAATGAGTTGACGCTCGCGCACCTTCTCGCGTTCCCGATCATCACGCTCGCGCTTGGGCTCGCACTTTGGTTTTTCTTGCGTTTGCGCTTGACGACGGCGGTCAGTCGGCGGGCGTTTCGGCTCATGTTGTTTTTTCCGCTCGCCACGCTCGTGCATCGGGTGCTGGCGTTGTTTCACCACGCGTCGATTACATTGGTATTGACGACGGACATGATCATCATGGCGGTCATTGCGGGGACATTTGGCGTGGCGATTCTGCCGCGTGCCGGATGGGGTGCAGGCATTCTCTTGGCCGGGGCAATCGTGGCCTCGCTTTTCCCTGCTTATGCAATGCTGACGTTTGCGATATGCATTGGCGCGACGGCGACGTTCTTGGCCGCTACCTGGGCGGGATTGATTCGATGGAGTGATTAGCCGGGCGATTTGTGACAAACCCCGAACTCGCAGCGCTCCACACTTCCTCAACACTTTTTTGAGACAATCAGCGTCGAACCCCCGAACGTGCATCGTACGGGGCAAACGCGCGAAAAGACGTTTGACAGCACAAACCTCGTGCAAGAGCCGCGCTCACGCACAGGATGCATCATCGAAGTAAAGTCAGACGAACAACAGGAGTTTCTCATGACCAAGGTTCAGCATTGGGTAGCGATTGGAAGCGTATTCGTGGTGTCGGCGATCTTGGGTCGTCCGGCGGAGGCAGATGTCGAGAAGCTGGACATCATCTACGGGAATCCGAATGGGGACAGGATTGCTGGCACTTCGGGCCCGGACGAGATTTATGGCAGCGCAGAACAAGACTTTATAGAGGGGTTGGGGGGTGCTGATAAGATCGATTGCGGAGGATCAGCATGGGATACAGTTTCCTACCAGAGATCACCCGCGGCCGTGAGTGTGATTCTCGCGCTGCTTCCGGGTTACCCCCAGACCGGGGGCGATGCCCAAGGCGACACGATCGTCAATTGCGAGACTCTCACGGGATCCTATTATGACGATCTTTTGGCCGGCGACGATAAATATAATCTCATCATCGGCTTAGAAGGAAATGACTTGATCAATGGCTTCGGGGGCCCGGACTGGTTGGTCGGCGGTATTGGAAACGACACTCTGCTCGGCGGCTCCGGCCGCGATAGACTGGAGGGTGGTCCAGGTGCCGATATTTTTCGCTTCGGGGGTGACATCGATTCCCCGAAGGGTGATTCGGATGGCATCGTTGATTTTGGCAATGGCAACGACAAACTTCACTTCCAATTCATGACCGTCGGCAAGGTGACCGCATATACTCCCCTTGCAGACTACACCGCCGTGCTGGCGCCCAATGAAGTGGGATATACCTATTTCGTCGGGAGTAATTCCACGGTTGTTCGCACCGGCGCCTCCTCGTCGTTCCGTATCGAGCTCCAGGGCTTCACGGGCACGCTGAGCATGTCCAGTTTCCTTCCGTGAGGGGTGTTCAACAGCCCGTCTCCGGCTGTCTCGGCGTAAAACCCCGCGGAGAGCCGGAGACGAGCTGGGGTGAGGTTACGGTGTGGCAACGAAGAACGAGCAGTAAAACATCAAGTTGTCACAGTACGGGTCCGCGCAGCCAATGCCACGAATCGCCGAGTGCTGGGGGCACAGAAATTGATTCCTGTCAGCTTCGTCGCTGTAAGGGCCCCAAGCGCCGCCGCCGCTATGTTTTAACCTTGTTACACCCTTCCATACCTCCGAGCACTTGAAGTGCATGTTATCACTGTACCTCCCTGATGTGCGAATGCTGGTTATCCAAGTATTCGCGGGACAGTACTTGATACCTACATCCTCATCGGAAACGACAATTTCCGTCCCTTCATTTTTTATGGAATATCCGGTAGCAGGCAACATGTACCGCATCTGGAAATTGTCCGCGTAGGAGCCGTCGATTTTTACTTGGTAGAAAACCCCACCGAAGCTTTGCCAGCCTGTATTCTCGTCGCTGAACAATGGGGTCCAATCCGTCGTGCTGCCAATTTCTTCATAGCAGACTGCCCAGGCCGTGGTGATGCCCGGGATGAGCACGCCGAGACCCACGAGCGCATACCCCAACACCTTCTTCTTGAATAGCTTTGGAGCCGCTTCCGCAATGAATGCCTTCAAGTTGCCCAATCCGTGTACGTGTCGTCCGAACATGTAACCTCCCAAT
>DAOMZH010000598.1:0-6978 GCA_035437985.1 Polyangium sp. (in: bacteria)
CGCGATCTGCTCGGCCAGGAGTTTTCCCATCACCGGGGCCATCATGAACCCGTGACCCATGAAGCCCGATGCTTGGTAAAACTCTTCCACTTCATCCACGGGCCCCACGATCGGATTCGCATCTGGCGTCAGGTCATAACAACCAGCCCATTGTCGAAGCACTTTCACTTTACCCAGCACCGGCACCGTTCGCGTGAGCGCACGCGCGTAAAGCGCCAAAAATCGGTGCGACGAACCCATGTCGAGACCTTCCGGCACGTCCTCGTTCGAGATGCCTCCGACAATCTCTCCCCGCATCGATTGCGAAAAATAGAGCCCATTCGACAAATCTGCGACGAGCGGATCGAGCCAAGGTTTTAGAGGTTCGGTCGAGCAAATCTCGTGGCGATGCGGGCGGTTTGGCAGGGACACACCCAAGAGCCCCGCGACCTCGGGACTCCATGCTCCGCACGCATTCACCACCCGGTTTGTCCGGATCTCTCCGCGCGACGTGAGCACCGCTTCGATGCGTCGCCCTTTGGTGCGAAAGCCAGTGACTTCGGTGAATGTCGCGATGTCGACACCCAACGATGAAGCACACTCGGCATACCCCCACACGAACGGCCAAGGAAAAACCACGCCGTCGTCCGGATTGTAACTCGCACAAAGAACACCCTCGGTGTCCAGTTCCGCCACGATGCGCTTGGCTTCTTTCGGCTCGAGAAGCTTGGTGCCCAAACCACATTCGTTCTGGATTTTGACGCTGTTTTCGAGTCGTTTTTTCGATTCCTCGGTGCGACACAAGAATAGGTAGCCGCCTTGGCGAAACCAAACGTTGATCTTCATCTCCGCCGCGAAATCCCGACACATCCGGATGCTCTCGCGCATCAACTGAATGTTCTCTTCGCTGCCGAACTGCGCCCGTACGCCCCCGCCATTACGCCCGCTCGCTCCGCCGCAGAGGTAACCCTTTTCGAGAACGATCGTGTCGGTGATGCCGTGGTTTTTCGCGAGGTGATACGCGATCGACAAACCCATGATGCCGCCACCGACGATCACCACCTTGGCTTGATCACGCATCGTCGCACCTGTCCCTAACGAACGGCAGCCACCCCGCGCAAAACCTGATCGAACAACTCCGCGTTTGTCGCGATGAGCCCGTTGGGAATCGCGATGTCCGCGGTGGTGTAGTCGATGAGCTGACCATCGAGATCGGTAAAACGCCCGCCTGCAGCCACCAAAATCGCCTCGGGAGCACACGTGTCCCAGAGCTTCGCCCCTTTGCCTGCATGCACGTAGATCTCCGCGTCGGCCGTCACCACACGCGACACCTTCACGCCTACCGAGCCACACGGCACTTGCTGCGTCACGCCTAGGTGCGCAGCCAAGGGATCAATCAGCTTCGGACGATGCGACCGCGACACCATCATCTTCGCTGCTGCGGCATCACGCACCATCGACACGCACAACGGTGTTCGTTCACCTTGGGCGCTCTCGCGAAACGCAATCGTTTGTGCCCCAATCTTTCCGCAGAGCGCATCACCTTGCTCGGGCATGACCACCACCCCGAGCACTGGGCGACCACGAACAGCCATCCCGATCATCACCGCAAACTCCGGGATCTTGTCGGCAAACTCGCGTGTTCCATCGAGCGGATCCACGTAGAAAACTCGTTCGTTTCCCAAGAGCTTCGCGATGTCGTCAGGATTCTCGGGCACGCTTTCTTCCGCGAGGATCGCGGCACCAGGAAATCGTTCGTCGAGGCGTTTGCAAATCAGTTCATTCGCCTCGCGATCGGCCCGCGTAACTGGGTCGTTCGGTCCCTTCATCTCGACCGAAAACGGCGTCACGTACACGTCGCGAATCAACTGCGCTGCTTCACGAGCAATCTCGAGAACGGTTTCGAGTTCGCTGTCTTTGAGATCGCCCTGCATGATGGATTCCTCGTCGAAAAAAGCTGGATATCAAGATGTCAGACGTCGAGACCTGCGGCGGCAAGACGGGCGGCAAGCTCGACCATCGCCGTGTCTTTCAAGTACGGCGGACCGCCAGCGTCACGCACGAGATGCTCGAGCTGAAACACGGATCGAGCTCCAAGCACAGCCGACGAAACGAGCTGATTGGACAAGACAAACCTGAGCGCGACGGCTCGTAGGTTTGGAACATCGTCCTTGACGGTTGGTCGCAGGGCATCGAGCTGATCGATGCGCAAAGTGAGTTCCTTGCGGTTCCAACGATTTGCTCGATGGTCACCTTCTTCGAACTCGCGGTCGGCACTCCAATGTCCCGTGAGCAACCCATGAGCGAGCACGCTGCGCGCCAAGACGCCCACGCCACTGCGGGTGATATCCGGAGAAAGTTGATGCAGATCCGCCGCCATGAACGTGTTGTAGGCCAGCTCGATCACCTGCGCGCCAGCGCGAATCGCTGCTGATCCCACAGCTGCATTCCCCACACTCGCGCCCCAAGCCCGCACATACCCTTCGGCAACCGCTTCTTTCATGAACTCGACGGTGTCGCCTTCCTTGAATACGCGTTCGGTTGGGTTGTGCAGAAGCACGACATCGAGAGGGTCGCGGCTGAGTCGATCTCGCGAGCGAAGCAGAGCGTCGCGGAGGTAGGCGGGCTCGAAGCGTTTTTGCGCCGGTTTGGATTCCAAATCCGTGCCGAGCTTCGTCACGACGTACGTATCGTCCTTGGGCAAACGCTCGGCGAGTTTCTTCTCCATCGAGCCACGTCCGTAGACATCGGCGGTGTCGAAGAGCGTGATGCCCAGGGTGATGGCTTTGTCGATGACCCGATCGATCTCGGCAAAAACCATCGGGCCATAAGCGTCTCCAGAGAGTCCCCATGTGCCGAGGGCCATCTCGGAGACTTCCAAATCGGTTTTACCTAGAGAGCGCTTACGCACGAGCCGGATCTACAACGGTCGTTGCGATCCGTCCATCGCCCAAGACATGGCCAAGCCTTGTTCGACGCTTCCGGTCGTCATCTGTAGGCCCAAGAGATGCACTTCGAGGGGAGTGCGCATGAGGAAGCAAGTCGGTGATGCGGCGGGCTCGCCAACTCGAAGAGGCTCAGTCTCGTGCGAAAAATCGAGACCACCGAACTCCATGAGGGCTTTGGAGGTCGTGGCCACGCGTGGGCGCGACGTGATCAGTGTGCGGCATTTGCTCGATGGCGGTACGTGTTGGGTAGGCCCTGCGCAGTCTTCCATCGCGAACGTGTCGATGCGTGAGTTCGGAGGGCAAGCTGCGCAGTTGGCGGAGGTCGTGGACGGACGATGCGTCGTGCATGTTCCGCCTCTCGCTCGAGCACGCACCCAAGACGCGAGCGGTCTTTGGCGTTTGCTGGTTGGACCTGTCGATGTCGCCGTTGCAGAGGGAGAGCGCGCGGTGGTCGTGCTCGGTTCGGTTCAGATTCGTACGCGGGTGATCCACATCGAGCGTGCGGGAAGCGCCAAATATCCCCGTCAGCGCGAAGCTTTGCGGTGGTTGCTGAGCATGGCTGCGCTGTACTTCATGGTGTTCGGAATTTTCGCGTTGGTTGTTCCGGAAAAACCACGGCGTTTGGAGCACGGAGCCTTGCAACGCGCGGTCATCGCGACCCTCGAACGGGCTGCCGAAAAGGCTCGCGCCCGCCCGATGCCCTGACGCTCATTGCACGATCCAGTAGTGGAATGAATTGAAGAGCAACGCGGGATCCTTCGTCGTGACTTCGACCGTCGCGTCGTGTTCACCCATCACGGGCAGTTGCACTTCGCGCTCCACCCATTCGCCAGAGGGAATTTTCGTCGTGCCGACTTCCGCTTCGGCAACGCGCACGACGAGCTCCGTGTCATGTTCCGCGGACACGCGCATGATGAGTTTTGCGGTTTTTCGAGGAATGAACGACGCGATGAAATGATCGAGCCGTCGGCGATTTCGCCCGCCGTCGGCGATTTCGAACGAACTCTCGTCATCCTGATCGTTTGCCCGCGGAGGGAACGAGAGCACAGCATGGTTGTCCTGATCCGCGCCGCCGAGGAGGGCATACCCGTGCAGTTTTTCCGATTCGAGGTCCGAGACGTCCATCTCGTCGACGATCTTCTCCTCGCCCTTCAGCTTGAAGCGCGGCAACGCGCCTGAACCAATGAGGTCCCAACGAGCCTCATAAGCGATCATCGTTTGTCCACCAAGGATCGACTGATCGATCACCGTTTCCCGATGCAGTTCGTCTCCTAAAACCGGATCACAAGCCATCCATTTCGGGTACACGATGAAGTGCGAGGGACGTTTTTCGAGCGGGAGTTTTTCATAGTGCTCGAAGCGGGAGCCGGCTCCGAACGTCCAGTAAAACGCTTCGCCCTCCGTGGTCAAACCGCACACGTCGAAGGTCTTGCGGTTCGACAGGTACGCGATCGCGCCCGTGTCGTTGACTCCGATCCGCGCTTCCGCAGGCAGATGCTCACGCGCCCAAAGGCCCAGACGAACTTGCTGGCGATCGATCGCATGCGCACTCTCGGCCAAGTCCGCCAAGGCGCGCGGAAGTTTTACGCCGAGCATGCCGACAAACACGCCCGCCAAGACAGGCGCAACCGGAAGAGTTGTCTTGCCAAACTTTCGCGCGGCGTCGCCGAGCACGCGCGCCAAACACGTGATCAAGACAAAGTGCATCGCGAAAAACGGCCACACGTAACGCACTCGGTTCCACAAAAAACTCAGGTACGTGCAGGGCAAGAAGGTGGAGAACACGAGCGCGAGCACGATGACGGCATGTACCAACAGGCGCTGACGAAAAGCGCACACGAGCAGCGCGCCAATACCGAGAACCGAGAGCACGAGGTGCCCTTCGGGAACGAAGAGCCACGACCAGTCGCCGCCATCCAAGATGCTCGAGATGAGCTGATAGGCGTTGTACTCGATGAACGCTTTTGCTCCGGCACGGTCATACGCAGGGTTTGCCGGAAGCCACTTGACCATCGTCGTGGCGGAGGTGGCGTGTCCCGCGAGCACGACATGGAGGCTCGGAATGATCAGCGGACCGATGAGGGGAACGAGGGGGAAAACGCGATTGCGCCACCCGGACTTCGAAACGGCTCGATGAGCCAGCGCCAAACACGCGATGCCCGAGGCGAGGAGACCTTCTGGTCGAAACAGCGGCGTGATGATCCCGAGAAGGGCGACTTCGAGCGGGGAAACGGGAGGTTTGTCTGGGTCTGGTTCGCATAACTCCGCGGACGCTCGCGCAGTGCGCACGAGAAGCCACGTGAAGGGAATCGTCTCCATCCCGCTCCAGGCAAACCAGGCAAACGCGCCAAACGCGAGGCTCATGAGCAACGCGCCTGCAGCCACTTCGCGACCTGCCAAGCGTCGTGCCAAACGCATGACTTCCACAGCAAGAGCTGCGTGAGCGAGCGTGCCCCAGAACCATGCGGCCCAGACCAACGACAGTTCGTGCAGTCCGAACAAGTGAAACGGGGCGAGCAGGATCGGCCAAAGCAAACTCGTGGCGCCCGTCGTGTAACCTTCGCCTGGTACGTACGAGAAAAACCCGCCTTCGGCCAAACGGCGAGCGTATTGCAGATGAATGAAGGAATCGTCGAGCGGCAAAGCGGGATGTCCCGCACGCGCGAGAATCTTTTGAGTTGCAACGAATCCGAGAGTGCCGCTCACGAACAACGCGAAGACGTAGGGATGAACGTGCTTTGCGGCAGCACGAACGAAGGTCACTACGCGTTCGGCTCGTCGATACGACGGAGCGATGGGCAACGCCGGTTCGTTCGTCGCTGCTTCCTCGGTTTGTTCGGGCGGTCCTTCGTCTGCCGTCGTCACGGGCGCGACGATATCACCGCGAGCGCTACCCAAAGGGGCGCTGGTGTGCTTGTTTGGCGCCGTCATGGTGTTTCAGCCGCGAGCCAATCATCCTTATGCGCACGCTGCGCGTTTTCCCGGAGAAGGGGACGTCGACATTCATTCGCTGATGCCTGGAGAAGGCCCCGTCGAAATCGAGATCGGTCCAGGGCGTGGAGGATTTCTTTTCGAGCGTGCGGCAGTCGTTCCGCATCATCGGCTGTTGGGTTTGGAGATTCGCCTCAAGTGGTCGGCGATCGTCGATGAACGTTTGCACAAGGCGGGCCTTGGTGCGCGTGCGCGAGTGCTCAACACGGATGCGCGTGAGGCTCTGGGACGACTGCGCCCCGATGGTTCGATCGCTGCATTTTTCCTGCACTTTCCGGATCCGTGGTGGAAGAAAAAACACGCCAAACGTCTGGTGATGAATCCGGATTTGCTCGACGAGATCGCGCGACTTTTGCAGCCAGGCGGGGAGTTTTACGTGCAAACCGACGTGGAAGATCGCGCCTTGGAGTACGAAGCGCAGATCAGCGAACACGCAGCATTCGAACCCGCTGGTGACGTGGAAGGTTCGGCGCGGATGGAGGAAAACCCCTACGGAGCGCGGAGTCCACGCGAGCATCATGCGATTCGCGATGGTTTGCCCGTGACGCGTTTACGCTACCGCCGACGAACCGCGGTGCCCGTCACAACTTGAAGCTGACGCGCGCAACGTCGCCAGCTTTGACTTGCACGACTTGCGATAACGCAGCGCCGCTGTCCGGCTTGCAATTGACGCGGGCCGATCCTTCTTTCACGACCGCTTCGACAGGTGTGGCACCGTAGCCTGTGCCGTTGATCGTGACGTTGCAGAAGCCGCCTTTGGAGGTCACGCGAACTTTGCCCGTTCCGCCTGCGCCGCTCGCGGGAGGAGTGGTTCCGCTGGATGGGTCGCCTTGTTTGGCGTTGGGATCGAGTTTGGCGAGGATCTCTTGGATGGTCTTTGTTTCGCCTTGTTTGGCGGTGAACTTGATCGTCTTGGGGACGTGACCATTTGCTTGGAGCACCAACTTGTGTTCTTCGTCGGCGCTCAAACCTTCGATGGTGGTGGGGTTGCCTTTGACAGGTTTGTCGTCGAGCCAGATGCTGGGAATGGGCACGATCTTCAGCACCAAGGTCACCGATC
>DAOMZH010000599.1:0-6975 GCA_035437985.1 Polyangium sp. (in: bacteria)
AGTGACGGCCGGAAGCCATCAACTCGTTCCAAGTAGCCAACTGTGGCGCGATACTTTGCTCTACCACTAGAGCTACGTCTTCCGCGGTTCGAGATCCGTACGAACATCGAACGAAGGCATTGCGTAGGTCCATCGCCGCTTGGGCCATCATGTGGGCGCGCGGCTCATCGTGTCCCAATCCGCCTTGCTCGCGTGGCGCGTAGACTGCTGCGATGTGGTGCATGATCGCGATGGTCTGGACAAACCCGCCGTGTTCATCGATGAAATAGGGCAAATTGGGGAGCTCGAGGTCCAGCGTGTGTTTTCGACCGAGCCACGCGGCGAGCGAAAACGTTGGAGCATCTCCTTGTTCGTAACGAACGTCGTCGAAGCTCACATCGCAGTAGTGCAACAACATCCGAATGGGTGCACCGAGGCCGCGAATGTTCCAGTATCCAAGCTGTGGTTTCATAGAGTGGTCCTTGCAATCCGTTCGATGGTCATTATCGCTGCGCAGATGCGCGACAAGAGTCACTTTTTTCTTATTTTCACAAGGAGAGGAGGTGTGATAACGTTCCTAGAAGGACAAGCTTATGACGGTTGAACAACGACTTGCTTTACTCGAGTCCATTGCAATTCCCATTTGGTTGATTGATTACGTGGATCTGAAAATCATTTGGGGCAACAAAATGGCCATTGATTTATGGGGTGCGTCGACGTTGGAGGAACTGACGTCACGTAACATGACCAATACTTCTGCGGCTATTCGAATGCGACATGCCGTGACCCAACGCTTGATCGAAAAGGGCGAGTCCGAAACTCGACTCGTTACGTTCTACCCGTTGGGTCGTGGAAGTGTCACGGTGCGTTGTCATATCTCGGGTTTTACCATGGACGACGGTCGCATCGTCGCCATGACCCAAGCGCTCGATACGGCCGTGGAGATTGACGCTGAACAATTGCGTGGGGTTGATGCAATTCGGCGTATTGACGCTCCGGTGACGTTGACGGATGCGGCGGGAGTTGTCGTCATGCAAAATCCCGCGTCGGCTCGGATATTTGGTTCAGGCGGCACATTTCATGAATGGTTCGTGGATGAAACGGTAGCGCGATCGATTCAAGAAATAGTGGGCATGGGCGAGGTGTATCGAGACAGAGTGCAAGCACGAACGACGAACGGAGAACGTTGGTATGCGGTCGAAGCGCATGGTTCGGTCGATCCGGTCACGGGTGCTCAATCCATTCTGCTTTTTCAGATGGATGTCACGCAACTCTACGAGATGCAGCAGGAGCTGACGCGTCAAGCGCATGAAATTCAAGAGTTGGCAGTGCCCATTCTGGATGTTGGGCCCAATGTGCTTGCCGTTCCGCTCATGGGAAAAATCGATTTGGAACGTAGTCGCACCATCGCGACGCGATTGCTTCCGGAAGTGGTGCTGAAGGTCGCTGAAAGCGTCATTTTGGATATGACTGGTGTAGCAGCACTGGATGTGGAGAGTGCTGACGCTTTGGGTAATGTGGCGCGAGGTCTGCAACTTTTGGGCGCACAGCCGATTTTGACGGGCATTCAACCCGTAATGGCAAGAGTATTGGTCGAAACAGGTATGAATTTCGGCGATATCGTGACCCTGCGAAATCTCCACGAAGGTTTATTGCTCGCGAATAAACGTGCAAAGCAGCGAAATCGATTGGCATAACAACCATCTTTTACCGAAGTCAATTTCGACAAATCGTTTGGCGCTCGGGGAAAGTTTGGAGGACAAACGTTCAGCCGAAGAAGCGGCGTTGTCTGCCCTGAACATCACTTGTGAAGAAGGCGGCGAAAAAGCGGATGGGTACTTTTGGGTGCATTGTGGAGTGCCCGGGGACGAATCGCTGCATGTAGAGCGGCTCGAGAGCTGGGAGAGACGCGTCAAAATGCTGACGAATGCGTGAGTTTTGAGGCTGGCGATTTTTCTCGCGTTTCGGATCAAATTCGACTACATAGCCGCGCCGATGAATACCCCTGTTTTGGCAACCTTTCTTGTCGCCGCTCCGGATCAAGCTGGACTTGTCGCGCGTTTGGCCGGCTTTTTTTATCAAGCCAGCCTCAACATCATCGATGCGAGTAATCACTCGGACGTATATGTCGAAGGACCAGCGCGCTTTTACATGCGGATGGTCGTGGACGTATCGGGTTTGTCCTCGCCCGCTGCGAGTGTGGCATTGGGCGGCTCGTCCTCGCGACAAGCCCTCGAGCGGGCGTTTGGAGATCTGGCAACGACCCTCGGTGCGACGTGGAATGTTCGGTACAGCGACAAAGTTCAGCGGGTCGCAATTCTGTGCACGAAAGATCCGGCGTGTCTCTACGACCTCGTTTTGCGGCAGCGTTCGATGGAATTGCCGTGTGAGATTCCGCTGGTGATTTCGAATCATCCGACGCTCGAATCCGTGGCGGAGAGTTTTCGCCTTCCGTTTTTCTGTTTGCCGGTGAGTGCGGCGACGAAACGCGAGCAAGAAACGCAGATTCTCGAATTATGCCGGCGCCACCACGTGGACCTCGTCGTGCTGGCTCGTTACATGCAGGTTTTGACGGACGAATTTTTGCAGGAGGCCCCGCCGGTGATCAACATTCACCATGGATTTTTGCCGGCGTTTCAGGGCGCCAAACCATATCATCAAGCGCATGCTCGCGGAGTGAAAATGATCGGCGCGACGGCTCATTATGCGACCAAGGACCTGGACCAAGGACCCATTATCGAACAAGACGTCGCGCGCGTGACGCATGCAATGGGACCCGAAGAAATGAGCCGAGTGGGGCGCGACGTCGAACGCGTCGTGCTCTCGCGGGCCGTGCGCGCGCATTTGGAACGGCGCGTGATTGTCGAGGGACGGCGGACGATTGTACTTTGAGCGGCAAAGAAAGCCGCAATGCTATTGCCACTATCCGTGACGAGCTGCGAAATGCGTTTTGCAGCCAGAATTTGGGATGTGCAGAGCACGATCGTTACGTAACGTTTTGCTTGCGGTCGATGAAGACGATGGATTAGGGTGGTCAGGGCACGAGTTTGCGATGAGCAGACTGGGCCAAGAAATAGGGCGATGCATTCGGTGGATGGCAATGGTCGCATTCGAGCAGGGTGCGGGCATGGGGCTATTACCGAAGGCTCGTATCGACGAGACAAACCTTACGCCCGCTTATCGAAGCGTGGTGTCATCATTGGAGAAAAAAACATGACCACCCAACGAGTGTCTACCGTGTTGAGCGTTTCCCTTCTTTCCCTGACGATCTTGTCAATGGCCAATTGTGGCGATGACAGTACGCCGACGACGACCCTGGGCGGTGCATCTTCGTCGTCGTCGAGTAGCTCCAGTTCGGGCGAGGGGGGCTCGGGTGGTGGCAAATGCATGACGGACACGGATTGCCCGCTGCCGAATAGCATTTGTGAGCAAGGGGCGTGCATTCAACAAGGCTGTGTTAATGGCATGAAAGACGGCACGGAGACCGACGTCGATTGTGGCGGTGGGTCGTGTTTGCCCTGTGCGAACGATAAGGAATGCATGGTCGCGGACGATTGCGGAAGCAAATATTGCAATGGCCCCGCGGGAATGGCGGGTACGTGTGCCGCCTGTGCGACGGAAATGGATTGCTCGGGCGCGACGGGTACGTATTGCGATACGACCGCGGGAACTTGCCTGCCGAAAAAGGCGGGAGCGGCGACATGCGGAGCGGATGCCGAATGCCAAAGTGGTTTCTGTCCGCCGCAGGACAAGCTTTGTTGCGATACGCGTTGTGACAGCACGTGTGAAGCGTGTGCAGCTGCGAAAACGGGCGGAGCAGATGGTACGTGCGCCCCGGTGACCGCGGATATGGATCCCGATGTGGAATGCGTGGATCAAGGCACGGCGTCGTGCGGAGCCAATGGTACGGGATGCAATGGCAACATGAGCGCCCCGGCCTGCAAACTTTATAACAACACAACGACGTGTGCTCCGGCTTCATGTACGGCCGGCGAAGCGAAAATGCCCAGCATTTGCGATGGAAGCGGGACGTGCGTGGCTCCGACCCCAACCTCGTGCTCGCCCTACCTATGCGACGCGGCGGGGGCAATGTGTTTGACGAGCTGCCAGAACAACGCGCAATGCGTAAGCACGCATTATTGCGACATGGCGATGTCGAAATGCGTTCCCAAGAAGACCAATGGCACGACGTGTGCCAATGGTGCGCAATGCACAAGCGGTTTCTGTCCGACCCAGGACGGCGTGTGTTGTGATACGGCGTGCGACACGCTTTGCCGCGCGTGTGTGCAAATGAAAACTGGTTCGGCGACTGGGACGTGCGGGAACGTGACTGCTGGAAGCGACCCTGATAACGAGTGCTCGGGGATTACGACGCCCAATTGCAATGGCGCCGGGGTTTGCTCGCTTTGATGGTTGCACGGGGTGCCGGCTGCCGGGGGGAATGGCTCCGCGGTGACTGGCACCTCGTTCATGCAATGGTCAACTGCACCAAACCCCAGCAAACCCGCGCCCACCGCGGAGCTTTTCAAAAACTCGCCATGAAGCTCTGATAATCCAGCAGCACTTGATCCGCATAAGGGATCGCTACAGTGCGCACTTGGGTCCGGAATCCGGCGTGATTGCCATTCACTAGCGATTTGACCACGGCATCGAAAGAATGGGGCAAAACCGATGCATCCCAATCCTTGTCAGCGCGTGCGTGGTGTGTCGCGAGGACCTGCCCCCATTGCTCGGCCATTTTCGTAAAACGCACGGTCGTATCGAGGTCCTGAACGTCCAATGTTCCTTTGTACGGAGATCGTTCGCGCACCGCATAGTTTTTCCCGTCCGCGAGCTGCACATAGCCCAAGTGATCGTCGACGCGATATCCGAGCGCTTTTTGCGCAATGACCGTGCGTCGCGCCATATCTCCGCCGGATATCGAATTCGTCAGGCTCACCGCGGCCGGATCGATATACGCATATCCAGACGGAGCGCTCTCGGCCTTTACATCGAGGATACGATCATCCGCTTGCGAGGTCGTTGCACCTTCGATGAGCACGTAATACCTGGTGGTTCCGAGCGATCCGACTCCCGCGTGCAGGCGTTGCGCGACGCTTTTGACCTGAAAATAACTCGCGCTCAACGAGGTGCCGCCGCCGCTCAAGGTGCTCCGATAATTGGGCATTTTGGCAATGACATCCGAAACCACTGCGGACGTGACTGGGGCGAGGTCCGGGTTTGTCGTCGTTTTCAGGCGGCGAACGCCATTTTCAATCGAGGTCCATTCCCCGAGCATCTTCGAGCGACTTTCGTTCGCGGCAATCGAGGTGAGGAAATCATCGAGCAGACCATAGGTATTCGAGGCTGTGAATTTTCGGGTGAGTTCGTCGTTTGTCCCGGCAAAAGCTTCCAAGGCATCGAGGTAAGCTTCCGTAAATGAATCAACGAAGGCGGCTTCCTCGGCGGCGCTGAAAACACCACGCTCGCGAGCAACAAGGACGAGGCTCGTCGCGAGCCTCCAGACGTCGAGTTGGTAATCGCCAATCAATGTTTCGTCGAAATCGTTGAGGGCGAAAACGATATCGCCTTGATCGTCGTCGAAGGAGCCCGTGTTGTTCACGTGCATATCGCCTCCGAGGAACGTGCGGGTGGTGGAGAGTCCGCCGTAGGGGGAGAGATTGGGCGATTGTCCCAAGTCTTTCCAATACAGGTGGTTTGTCCCGCGATAAAACACGAAGGGCGATTGTTTCATGGCCGCATATTTTTCGGCGCGTGAGGCGGCGTCGAGGGCGGCATTTTGCGCATTGATCTCGGCGACGACGTAGGCCGTGCGACTCGAGACTGCGTTTTCGTTTGTCTGGACGTCTTCGCGCTCCATGGTTGGCTCTCCGCAAGCAACGAGCGCAGAGAGTAGCAGAAATAGGGAAAGTTTTGTAGGATTCATGAACGATACGAAACTGCAAAGAGGAGCAGGTCGTCAAGCATGTCACTCATTCGTTACCGAAATGATGAAAGGGTGTCACCCGATAGCAAAGTCCTCCACTACCGGGACCCAGGTAAGGTCGAGGGTTGAACCCCTGGCCTCCGAAGGGCGCAGGGGCATGGCCTGTTGCAACATCGCTGGCCTCAGGAGGGCACCAGGGGATGGTCGGGAGCGACGTCGGTACCCCTTTGAAGGGGGCCGAGGCATGCTCCAGTGCAATACCGCTGACCTCCGGAGGGGGCCGGGGCAGGCTCTGTTGCAATATCGCTGGCCTCCGGAGGGCCAAGGTACCAAGGTCGGGAGGGATGTGTGGGTGGGAGGGAGGTGCGAGCCGTGCTTCTACGTGCATTCGTGCAGGGTCACAGCCTCACGATTGACGCGCGCAAGATTCGTCACGTAGCTTCATTGCCACGAGGTTCCTGATGCGCGTCAAGGATTCTTTTATTTGGCAAGCTTTTTTCGTCCTGTTATCGTTTTTCGTATTGGTTTTCGCGCCGGGGTGCACCTGTGACGCTCCCGTTGCAAGGCCCAAGCAACATTCCGTCGTCGTTTGCCAATCCAAACACCCGACCCTTCCCACGGCGTCACCCTCCGGGCCCGAAACCATTGTTCCTGGCACCATTCCCATTACCTTCAGCGTTGGTGATGATGGCCAGCCCCGAATCGCCATGACTCTTTCCGCATTACCCGCCCGAGGCATTCGACCTGACCTGGCAATCACCGGATTCAGCAATGACGCCGATGGCCTTCTCGGCGTCGGGTATTCACTCTCCGCCATGAGCACAATCACTCGATGCCCACGGACCATGGCCATTGATGGCAAAATCGAAGACGTCACCTACAACAACGACGATCTCTTGTCCTTATGCCTGGATGGCAAACGTCTCGTGGTCCTTTCTCAAACGGATACCACCCTTTCGTATCGATTGTTGGTCGATCAAAATATCAAGGTCGTCGGCTATTTCAAAGACATCGCCACCTCGTACCTCGAAGCGTTTTGGCCTGACGGGTCCGTGACGCGATATGGCGCT
>DAOMZH010000600.1:0-6971 GCA_035437985.1 Polyangium sp. (in: bacteria)
GACTCGGTATCGCCGTCGTCTGCATGATCGCGCACGTCCTCATCCACACGCGATCAAAGACCATTCAGCACGACCTCGAAGCCACCACCGAACGCGTCTTCAACCTGCTCACTATCAGCAAGCCGAACGTCTAGGGCGCGCTTCATGGCCGAGAACAACGATGCCCCGCTCAGCGCCGCCCAGCGATCTCGCATCCGGCGTTTGTCTCAACCCGTCGAGCCACAACCTGGCGAAGAGGCGGGAGAGCTCAACATCGTCCCCTACCTCGACATCATCATGAACGTCATGATGTTCGTCTTGGCCAGCGTCTCGGTCACGTTCATCACGTCGATCGACACGACGCCACCCGCCATCGGCGGACGAGGCAAGAGCGACGTCGCCACCAAAGCTCTGAACCTCTCCGCGTTCGTCACCGATGAAGGTATTTCTCTCAAAACCTCGGGCGGAAACATCGCTCCCGGTTGTCAAGGCACGGGTGCTGGCATCACCTTCCCCATCCAAGTCGTCAACGGCGAAAAAGCTCATGACTTCGCCGGCATCACCGCCTGCGCCAAGAAACTCAAGAACGCCAGTCCCGACTTCAAAGAAGAGACGCAGGTGACCATCACTGCGAAGTTCAACATCGACTACGAGACCATCGTCAACACGATGGATGCGCTGCGGAAAGATGGCGAAGAAGTTCTCTTCCCCAAAGTGCACTTTGGCGTCGTGGGAGCAGGACGATGAGCACCGGACAAACCGCAACCGCCCCCCAAGCCAGCATCGCTCGCTATAAAGCTGCTCTCCGGAAAGCCAAGCGCAGAAACGCTCGCGAACCCGAGATCGACTTCCTCAACATCACCGCCATGCTCGACTTGATGACGATCATTCTCGTCTTCCTCTTGAAGAGCCTCGCGTCGTCCACAGGTGCGATCCCGCAATCCGATGATCTGCGTTTGCCCGCGTCCGTCATGACCGGAGAACCCGCCGACGAAGGCGTGCCGATCACCGTCGCCAAGAGCCAAATCCTCGTCGGCGAACCAGCCATCTCCGTCGTCAAACTGCCCCCACGCGACCAACTCGCAGCCACTGGCGTCGACGTCAAATTCAAACGTGGCGGCCCCACCGACATGTACATCGTGCCGCTCGGCAACGCCCTTCAGCACGCACGCGACATCGACAAAGCCGTCCGGGCCGCCAAGGGCCTCAATCCCAACACCTCGGAAGCCATCGTCATCGTCGACAAATCAACGCCGTACCGCCTGCTCATCGAGGTCCTCTTCACCCTCGGTCAAAGCGAGTTTGGCGAGTACCACCTGATGGTCATGAGCGGCAAAAAGTAGCGCCCCCCAAACGAGCCGCCGCAATCCAGCGGCTCGCCGCCTCAATCCACCGCGAACAACTCCTCCAAATCCGACTTCGTGAGCTTCTTCGCGCCACCTTGATCTTCGCTCAGGACGGAAGAAACGAGCTCGCGCTTCTTTGCTTTGAGCTGCAAGATTTTTTCTTCGATCGTTCCTGCCGCCACAAGACGATACGCCGTGACGACCTTGGTTTGTCCGATGCGATGTGCGCGATCCGTCGCTTGTTGTTCGACCGCAGGATTCCACCACGGATCGAAGTGAATCACCGTATCCGCCGCCGTCAGGTTCAAGCCCGTACCGCCTGCTTTCAGGCTGATCAAGAAGACCGGAACCGTCGGATCATTCTGGAATCGTTCCACACGCTCCGCACGATCCTTCGTTGATCCGTCCAGGTACTCGTACGGCACGCCGTCCTCTTTCAGCGCCTTCTCGATGAGCTTGAGCATCATCACGAACTGACTGAAGACGAGCACCTTGTGCCCACCTTCGACAGCCTCCGAGATGAGCTCGCGAAGCGCGACGAGTTTGCCCGAGTCATCATCGCCAAACTCTCGCGGAAGCCCCAAAAGTCGCGGATCACAAGCCGCCTGCCGCAAGCGCGTGAGGCCTGCGAGGATCTGAATGTGACTCTTCTCGAGGCCCACACGCTCGACTTCACCCATGACCTGCGCCCGCACTTCGCGCGCCACCTGCGCGTAAATTGCGCGTTGCTCGCCATTGAGATCGCAAATCTGATCGGTCTCGATCTTCTCCGGCAGATCCTTGGCCACCTCTTGCTTCGTGCGCCGCAAAATGAACGGATGAATGATCGCCCTTAACCTTTGCGCCACCTTGTAGTCGCCCGCCTCGATCGGCCGGGCAAAACGCGACTCGAACTTGTCGAGCGATCCGAGCAGCCCAGGCGAAACGAAATCGAAGATCGACCAGATCTCACTGAGACGATTTTCGATCGGCGTACCCGTGAGTGCGAGACGACGACGCGCCTTCAAACGCTTCGCCGCTGCCGCTGTTGCCGACATGGGATTTTTGATGTGCTGCGCTTCGTCCAAGATCGCGTAGGTGATGTCGAGTTTGGCGAGAAAATCTTCGTCGCGACGAAGAAGCGCGTAACTCGTGATGATGACCTCCGCGTCTTGTACTTCCTCGGTTTGCTCCTTGCGATCCGCTCCATGCCAAAGGGCCACGCGCAACGTGGGCGAGAATCTCTCGAGCTCGCGAACCCAGTTCGTCACGACGCTCGTGGGCGCGATGATGAGGGCCTTGACCTGCTTTTCTTCTTGTTTGACCGCCAAAAGAAGCGCGATGGTCTGCACGGTTTTTCCCAGACCCATGTCGTCGGCGAGCACGCCGCCCGATGAGATCCCGTGGATGAACTTGAGCCATGACAAACCGCTCTCTTGGTACGGACGGAGCGTGGCCTTCAAGTTGCGAGGCTTCTTGATGTTTTCGATCTCTTCGATGGTCGCCAGCTTGTGGAACAGTTCGCGCGCGCCGGCCGAGACGCTGGCGCTGCCCGCATGACCCAGGAGTTCCTGCACACGTCCCGCATGCGCGAGCGAGAGCTTGCCGCTCTTCCCAGCTGCAGTGAGCAGCTCGATTTCGCGATCGAGCATGGCTCGCACGGTGTCCGCATCGATGGTCGCGAATGAACCATCCTCGAGACGCACGTAGCGTTTGCCCTCGGCCAAACAACGACGGAGTTCGTCGCGATCGACTGCCACGCCTTCACTCTCGAACGACAAACGCACACTGAGCCAGTCCATGCCGCTCGTGACCTTCGCAAAAGCGCCGATGGGCTTGTGGCGAACCTGGGTGTCGACGAGGTCTTCCGGGACAAACAGATCCCAATCTTCGGGAAGTTCTGCGAGACCTTCGCTCCAGAAACGAATGGCTGCGTCACCGTTGGCAATGAAGCCTTGGCCCGTGTCATCGGGACGTAGGCCGAGAGCAGAGAGCTTCTTGGCGGCATCTTGTTGAGCGACGATATCGACGCGAATGCATCGCGCACGCTTCATGCCTTCTTCGGGTGGCTGCACGAGAACGGGCGGCGTGATGCCATCGGCGCGAACCTGCACCTCTTCATCGCCATAAGCAGCCCAAAGCTGCACACGCGCTTCGACGAGCGAACCTCCGGCCCGCATGCGGAACGTGGGCGGCAGATCGACGACGTCGACGATCTGCGAGATCTCGGGAAGCTCGGCACCAACTTCGAGGGCGACCTTGGGCAAACCCTGCATGATGATGCGCACGAGATCCCGCATGGGCTCGCCGATCGTTGGAGAACGAAGGAGTCGGCGCATCGCCGCTGGTGAAACGCGTTTGTCGACGCGGCGCGCGATGCCTTCTTGCGTATCGACGTGCCATCCGGGCCAACCTTCGAACCAACCACCTTGGAGGAGAGAAAAACGCCGTTTGTCACTGGCTTTCTCGAAGCTGGCTTTGACGATGATCGTGTCGCCGCCAATTGTTTCGAGGTCAAAACGAGGGCGCAGGACATCTTCGGAGAAACGCAGCTGCATGAGCGCGGGTTCGAGGAGCACGCGTTGACCTTCGAGCAATGGCAGAAGCTCCGCGACGTCCTCACCACGCATATCAACCGCGGGATGACGCGCATTGCCGCTCTCGAAACGAGCGAGGACGCGCAAAGCATCGCGATCCGGTGTGGGCGCGAGAGACTGCCAAGACAACGCGACCGAGGGCAGGATCGGAATACGTGCATCCGCGTCGAGTACGGTGACCGTGAGCGCACCTTGACGGACGTGCAGGCGAAACTCGACGCGACGAGTGCCTCCAACGCCTTCGGGTGGAAGCCATGCGCCAATACCCGTTTGTTTCGCCGTAGCGTCTTGTGGCGAAACCGCGAGGTTCGGGCCTGGACCTGCAGACATCATCGAGACTGCGGGAGCGGGTGCATTTTGAGGGGGTGGGCCGCCGTGACGTTCGCGACGACGAACTCGCTTCATGGCGTCGGCGTTGTTGTTGTTGTTGTGTGAAGGTGGTGAATGCATCGGGTTGAGTTGCGGACCCGGGTTGTTGTGCCGAGGTTGAGTGCCGCGCGCTTGGTCGCGAAGGGTGATGAGAAGAGCTGCTACGTGTTTGCAGTGCTGGCCGCCTTTGGAGAAGGTGGGGCAGGTGCACATGCTTTTGATGCCGTCAGGAGACAACTCGACGCGCACGGGGTGTGGTTCGGAATCGCTCGCGCGAACGATGCCGCTGGCACTCATTTCGCGAATCTCGATGTCCTCGACGACACGGCGTCGGAAATACTCGAGCCCCCGCAGAAAAGTGCGCGCGCCTAGGAGGCGGCGCAAGCCACGGTCGCTCAGGGTGGAAAGGGCGTCAGTAATGGGGGACGGCACGGTGAATATGGCTACTCTGGTTTGTCCAGGACGCACGAGATTCCATTTTCCATCTCGTTGCGGCCGATGTGGGTTTCATAGGAAGAACGGCAAAAACACAATGGTGATGACCGGAAGCATTTTCACGAGGACATGAATCGCGGGCCCAGCGGCGTCTTTCAAAGGATCGCCGACCGTGTCACCAATGACGGCTGCGATGTACGTCGGGTTGTCGATGCGCGCGCCGGTTTCGTCGACTAGGTAACGGCCACCGTGGGCCCCCGTCACGATGTACTTCTTGGCATTGTCCCAGGCGCCTCCTGCGTTTCCGAGGAGAAGCGCGCCAAGGACGCCGGCGATCGTCGCAGCCATGATGAGCGCTGCGACCGCATCTACAACGGCTAGAGGATTATCTTTCGTTCCGGCAAAGCGCAAGCCCAGTCCGACGAGTAATGGCACTCCAGCCCCAACCAATGCCGGGACAATCGCTTGCCCCAATGCTGCTCGGCTGCCGAGTTCTGCACATGCGCCAGGATCGAGCGGAGTGGTCGCGGGACCAATGCTGCGCTGTCTTCGTGCTTCTTCGAAAACGTGTCGGGCAGCTCGCGACACGCCACTCACACATCGCGACGTAAACCAAAGAACGAGCAATGTGCCCACGACGGCGCCTAGGTACACCTCGGGTTTTCCCCACGAGATGACCGGTGTTGCATCAACTGTGCGACCCGGAGAAACACGCCGTTGCATCTCTTCCATCCATGCGCTCACGAGCAGCGACGTCGATAAAACCGCAGCGACGCTCGCATGAGCCTTGGTCAAGGCTTTGGCTGTATTGCCGACGGCATCGAGGACGAAGGTTCGTCCACGAACATCCGGGCGTTCACGAGCCACGGTCATTTCGACGATGCCGCTGGCGCTGTCGATGATCGAGCCAAACCCATGGGCCGCCAAAACATACGCCGACGTGCCAAGAATGCCCGTCATCGCCACAGCAATTCCAAAGGCTGCTCCCCCGGACAAACCCGTTCGAGCCCCAAGAAAATGCGCGCCCGCGACGGCCGCAGCCACAATGAAGATCGGCGCCAGAGCGGCCTCGAAACCAACGGAAACGCCGCGCAACAAAGCCAGCGACGGTCCCACGCGAGCTGCTTCGGCAATTTCTCGAACCGGTCGATGTCGATATTCCGTGTAGTACTGAAGGACAAACAGCAAGAGCAAGCCGGCCACGATGCCGATCACCGCTGCTCCGAAAAACAACAGCCAATGTTGGCCAAGAAGCCACTTCGATGCGCCTGCAGTGCCCACAGCAAACAAAAGGGCCGTGATGTAAAGGCCGCGCGCGATGGCGTTCATCGGATCTTCGCGATCGTCCGTGCGCACGACCATCACGCCAAAAATCGCCGCCATGACGCCCAGAGCCCGCGTGACGAGCGGAAACATCATGATCGACAGGGCGCTCGAGATGCCTTCGTTGTTTCGAAAAAGCGCCGCGGCGAGCATCATCGCCCCTAGGTTTTCCGCAATGGTCGAGGCCAAAATACTGGCGGCTCGCCCTGCGGATTCACCCGCACAATCACCCGCAAGATCGGCGATCGTGGCTGGGTTTGTCGCATCATCTTCAGGCAAACCCCATTCTTTGCCCGCGAGATCCGCCCCGACGTCCGCGCTCTTGGCAAAAGTGCCTCCCGCTAATTCCGCGAGCAACGCGGCAAATGTAGCTCCAAGGGCATACCCGGAAATGACGAGCGGTATTTGCGGAACAAGGCGCAAGGCCGCGGCGCTCTCCGGCGAAAAACCACCTTTCGCGGCAAACACGGCGGCAAACAAACCGCCCAATCCCAAAAGGCCCAGAGACACGGCCACAAGACCAGAAACTGCACCCCCACGAATGGCGATTTGGAGGGCGTGGTCGAGGGACTTACGTGCACCACTCGCCGCTCGAACATTGGCACGCGTCGAGATCCACGCGGTCACATGGGCTACGCCGACCGAAGAAGCAACGCCGAGGGCAAATGACACGGTCAGCCACACGCCGAGCTCCAAAGCGGGCAGCGGCGAGGAATCTTTGGTTTGTCGAGCCAGACCATACGCGAGAAAGATGGCGCCCCCGAGGACGGCGGAGACGGCAAAGATGGTGGCGCGCATGCGGCGAGAAAACAGATCGGCGGCTTGACGAATACGCAGCGCAACGCGGGGAATTTCGCCATCGCCCACAGGACAATCGAGCACCCAACGCGCCAGATATCCGGCGAAACCAATACCCAGCAAACTGATGCCAAAGATGAGCGCG
>DAOMZH010000601.1:0-6970 GCA_035437985.1 Polyangium sp. (in: bacteria)
GCGTACGCTTGCGGCCCGGAAAAACGAGACGGACGTGGTTGCTTCGACGTTGGGCGATTACCTCGCGCAAAATCCAGAACTCGTCGTTGCGGAGCCGATGGCTTCATCGTGGGGTGAAGGAGGGTTTGGCGATGCGTGGTTGGGACAAACTCTTGCAACAAACGTCGACACCGACATGTCGCCAGCACACTTGATTCGCCATCTCCGCCACGCTGAAAAAACCGTACGAAGGATCGTCGCTACACGTGGGCAGGTGGAAGGTGTTGCTGGTCAAGCCATTGACCAGGCGATCGTGGAGCTGCTGTTGCTGGAGGCGAGTGATTGGGGATTCATGCTGCGTCGTGGAGACATGGCTCGTTACGCGACGGGGCGTGTGCGTGCGCATGCGAGCCGCGTAGAACGCTTGTGTCGACTTGTGGATCGCGGCTGGATCGATGCTGAAGATGAGCGTTGGATCCTGCGTTTGCGGGAGATGAATCCGTTCCTCGGGCAACTCGATTCACGACGTCTTCGTGACGTATTTATATCGAGCAACTGAAGCGGTGCGTTGGCACGTCATCACCATGCGCAGTGCAGCGCCATGAGTTGACAGTCTGCGTGCAGCCCGGTGACGATTCCCTCATGCATAAATTCGCTTGGATTGCACTCGGTTGTTTGTGCTCGAGTTTGTTTGTCTCTGCCTGTTCTGATGACGGAAAAACCACCGGCTCGACAACCGGGATGAGTTCGTCGTCGGGTATGGGTGGCAGCGGTGGGGAAGGAGGAGTCGCTGTCAGCAGCAGTAGCAGCAGCAGTAGCAGTAGCGGTTCTGGTGGCTGCACTGTCGTCGAACAGTGCAACCCGAGTGGTCCATGCCGCACTGTTGCGTGTGTCAATGGTGCGTGCGTCGAGGACCTCAAGCCTGTGGGCACGGCGGTCGATACGGCGGCGACCACGGGGGACTGCAAGCACCAAGAGTGCGATGCGGCTGGGAACGTCGTCGAAACCGTCGACGACAATGACAAACCCGTCGACTACAACGTCTGCACGCTCGATGTCTGCACCAATGGAGTTCCGAGCAACCCGGTCGACACGACGAAGGAAGGCGGTGGTTGCGGGACAGGACAAACGAGATGCATGGCGGGCAAGTGCACCGGCTGTAACTCGAACGGGAATTGCCCTTCGGGTGGAGTTTGTGATCGAGCTGTTTGCGATGGGCAGAAAGTGTGTGGGCTCGAGATCGATGTCGGCAAGACGGTATCCAACGTCGACCCGGGCGACTGTTTCGTGAAGACGTGTGATGCGATGGGCGACATCGTGAACAGTCCGGCCCCGAACGAAATGCCGCCGCAAGACATGAACGAGTGCGACATCGAGACCTGTGGATTGAATGGCGTGCAGCATGAACCAGTCGCGGATGGCACGACGTGTGGAGGCTCGACGGAGTGTCAACCTCGAAGCTGCATGGCGGGAACGTGCGTCGCTGGACCGTTGCCCGGCAACGAAACGATCGTTTCGACTCAAACGATGATCGGTGATTGCAAAGTCGACGTTTGCGACGGTCAGGGTGGGATTGTCCTGATAAACGACGACACGGATGCGCCTGGGGATCCGAACCCGACGGACTGCGCGTACGAGACTTGTAAGAATGGCAAAGTGACGCCGATGAATGTGCCTGCTGGAACGGCGTGCACACAACCGAACATGCTGCCGGGTACGTGCAGCGTCACGGGTGTTTGTTCTTGACTAACGAGGGGATGATCAGAACGTAGCGCGCAGGGCTGCCGACGACGGGCCGACCATGAATTGGAGGCTCGTCTTTGGCGCTTCGGGGGCGGCTTGATCAGCGGGTTTGCCTTTGACGGGTTCCTTCTTGCCGCCGATGACCCACATCGGAATACCAACACCGATCGCGACGAATCCCAGTACGAGAGTGGCGATCCCGCCGCCGAATTGGACCTCGTCCGAGCGGGTTTCACAGATTGTCGGACCGAACCCTTGATCACAGTAGATGGGGATTTGATCCGCTGCCGTCGTAGCTACGGAAGCTCCAATCAGGACCCCAAGGATTCCGCCCGTCGTGAGCAACACGCCGCCGACCATCATGCCGGTGTTGTGTCGTTCGTACTTCGGCGGCGGGGGTCCTGCCGGAGCTCCGTAATAAGGACCGTAGCCGTAATAGGGTTGATATCCTGGAGGCGTGGGCCCGTAGTTCGGTGGGGTTTGTCCGTATCCAGGAGGCGGTGCGTATCCAGGTTGCGGCGCGTATCCAGGCGGTGGCGTAAAGCCTGGTGGCGGTGCTGATCCTGGTGGCGGCGGCGTGTAGCCGGGCGGCGGCGTAAAGCCTGGAGGAGGTGCGGCCGTTGTTGGTGGAGGAGCTTGTGGAGGCGGTGGCAACGGAGCAGCTGTTGCGCCTGGAGGTGGCGGCGGGGGTGCTGTTTGGGCAAACCCGATCGAGCTTAGGAGCAAAACCGACGACAAGCTCACGCACACGAGTGCGGCATGTGTACGAGAGTGCGGCGCCAATCGTGGCGACGCAGAGTGGGCGGGCGTGAGCATCGTGATGGGTCCTTTCGATCGTACGTAGCGCGGCGGAAGTGCTCGATCCTGCGCAGGATGCAGGATAGCGGAAAGACTTGGCTAGGGGCTACTGCCAGTGCCGACGGGCTGCGAACACGGCTTATTGGTAATCGTCGGCAGGTGGCGGAGCAGGTTTTCGAGCCGGCTTCGGGCTTGGTGCTTTCGGAGCTGCAGTGTTCGGGGACGCGGCTGATGCGTTTGTCTTGGCCGCGGCTGGCTCGTCTGTGGCCTCGGGTTTGTCCGCGGGAGGATCACTCGTAGCGTCCGCGGTGGCTGGCGCGGAGGGCGAGGGTGGTGCGGGAGTTGCGGCGGGCAGGGGGACGACGACGGGAGTTGCTGTTGGATTTTGGGCTGGAATCTTCGCCCTATCTGCGGGTTTGTCCGGAGCCTTCTCCGTCGTCACGGGCCGAGGTTTGTCTTCCTGAACCACCGGCGCGGCGGGGCGGCGGGTGGCGAAGTAGGCGATGATCGCGGCCACGGCGAGCAGACCGAGGAAGGCGAGCACGGCGTGATCGCGATGAGACTTTCTCTTCTTTGGGGGGGCTGGTGGAGAAGACTCGCGCGGTTCCGTTTTCGGCGTTTCCACGGCGGATTTGGCAGGTTTGTCCGCGGACTTGGGGGCTGTTCGTTTGGCTGGACGCGCAGGAGCTGGTTTTGGCGCGATCGGTAGAGGTTCGGTGTTTTTCGGACTCGTCGAAGGCGTAATGGGCGCGGGAGGTTGGGGGTTTTGCGGAGTGGATGCGGTTCGGGCTTTGGCGCTGCGGGCCCGCATTTCCTTGCGTTCGGCACGGGACGGCTTTTTACTCACGATCCGACGCTACTCGAAGCAAGTTCGATCTGGCAAAACCCCGGCACTTTGGGGTATGAAACCCAGGCCTCGGCACAATGTCGCGCCGACGTCTTGACACGCCACCTTCCCCGAGTATCTTCCGCGTCCCCTTTCCGGGTTAGAACGATCCACCATGCCGACCATTAGCCAGCTCATTCGAAACGGCCGTGAAGCCGCTCGTTACAAGACGGCCTCTCCTGCGCTCAAGTCCTGCCCACAGCGTCGTGGCGTCTGTGTTCGTGTTTATACGACGACGCCCAAGAAGCCGAACTCGGCTCTGCGCAAAGTTTGTCGCGTGCGCCTCACGAATCAAATGGAGGTCACGAGCTACATCCCGGGCGAAGGGCACAACCTTCAAGAGCACTCTGTCGTGCTCATCCGTGGCGGCCGCGTGAAGGACCTGCCGGGCGTGCGTTATCACGTCGTGCGGGGCACCTTGGACGCGTCCGGCGCGGCTGGTCCCAGCTCCACCAACAAAGCGACCCGCAACCGCAAGCGTTCAAAGTACGGCGTCAAGCGCCCGAAGCGCTGATCGCGTCGCGAGCGTTAACGATTTTCCATTCGTGATTTGAGGAAGTAGCCATGCCTCGTCGACGTGAAGTTCCGAAACGAAGAATCATTCCGGACCCGAAGTTCAAGGACAAGCTCATCGCCAAGTTCACCAACTCGCTCATGCTGAGCGGGAAAAAGGCGACGGCGGAGAGCATCCTGTACGGCGCGTTCGACGTCATCAAGGACCGTTTCAAGGAAGAACCCATCGAGGTCTTCCGCAAGGCCCTCGACAACGTCAAGCCGAAGCTCGAAGTCAAAAGCCGACGCGTCGGTGGCGCCACGTATCAAGTCCCCGTCGAGGTTCGTCCGGAACGACGCGTCGCTCTCGCGATGCGTTGGCTCGTGACGTACTCGCGTTCGCGCGGCGAGAAGACCATGCGCGAACGTTTGGCGGCCGAGTTCATTGACGCGGCCCAAAATCGTGGCAACGCGGTGAAGAAGAAGGACGACACGCACAAGATGGCGGAAGCCAACAAAGCTTTCGCGCATTATCGCTGGTGACCGTTTGGGACCGAGGACGCACGAAGCGATCCGAAGTTCCAAACAGGTCACGGCGGAATCGGTGAAGCCGCGCGCGACTTCGCCTCTGGGGCCAACGACTTAGGGAGACGCATCGACCGAGATGGCACAGGCGACATAAGGATCGGGTTACGTAGCTCGAACAATAGGCAGAGCGAAACGCACTGCCGGCGAACGTACCCCGACACCCTCTCCAGAATTCTCGAAGTTCACCGAACGGAGGTGAGCAGGGCTGGAGAGGGTGTCGTGCGTTCGGGGTTCGGGATGACAAACCAGACTGAAAAACGCTAAACGCTGCATCGAGCGAAAGGCCGACGGAGGAACCAAACATGGCGCGCGACTACAGCTTGGAACGCACGAGAAACATCGGGATCATGGCCCATATCGACGCGGGCAAGACCACGGTGACCGAGCGCATCCTCTACTACACCGGCGTCAACTACAAACTCGGCGAAGTGCACGAAGGTGCCGCGACCATGGACTGGATGGTCCAGGAGCAAGAGCGCGGCATCACGATCACTGCGGCCGCGACAAACTGCTTCTGGCAGCCTGAAGAAGGTCCGCTCAAAGGCATCAGCCACCGTGTCAACATCATCGACACCCCGGGACATGTCGACTTCACGATCGAAGTCGAACGTAGCCTCCGCGTGCTCGATGGTGCCGTCGCCGTTTTCGACGGGGGCAACGGTGTCGAGCCTCAAAGCGAAACCGTTTGGCGCCAAGCCGATAAGTACAATGTTCCGCGCGTCGCGTTCATCAACAAGATGGACAAGGTCGGGGCGGACTTCGAGATGTGCGTCGAGTCGCTCAAAGAACGTCTCGGAGCCAATGCTGTCCCCGTGCACTACCCGCTTGGTGCTGAAGACAAGTTCCGTGGCGTCATTGAACTCGTGCGCATGCAAGCAGCTGTCTTTGATGAAGAGTCCAAGGGACAGAAGTACACGTGGACCGACATTCCCGAGGACCTCTTGCCGCGTTGTCGTGAACTTCGCGAGGGGCTCGTCGAAGCATGTGCGGACGCGAGTGATGCGGTGATGGAGAAGTTCGTCGCTGGTGAGGGTGCGTCTGTGACCGATGACGAACTCTACGCTGCGATTCGTGCGGGCACGATTGGGTTCAAGTTTGTCCCTGTTCTGTGTGGTTCGGCGTTCAAGAACAAAGGCATTCAAATGCTGCTCGACGCCGTGCTTCAGTACTTGCCTTCACCACTCGACATTCCGCCGGTGCAGGGGACGGATCCCGACAAGAAGGACAAGATCGTCACGCGCAAGGCGAGCGACAAAGAGCCGTTTGCGGCGCTTGCATTCAAAGTGATGAACGATCAGTTCGGCAATCTCACGTATTTCCGCGTGTACTCCGGGACGGTGGAGAGCGGCGCGAGCGTGATGAATTCGACGCGGGGCAAACGCGAGCGGTTTGGCCGAGTGCTTCGCATGCACGCGAACAAGCGCGAAGAAGTCAAGACGTGTTACGCGGGCAATATCTACGCGGCCGTCGGACTACGAGACACGCGCACAGGCGACACGCTCTGCGACGACAAACATGCTGTCGTGCTCGAGCGCATGGAGTTTCCCGATCCGGTCATTTCGATCGCGATCGAGCCAAAGACGAAGGCTGACCTCGACAAACTGGGGGTGACACTTCAGAAGTTGATGTTCGAGGATCCTTCGTTTCGTACGTACACAAACGAAGAGACGGGACAAACGATCATCGCGGGGATGGGCGAGTTGCACCTCGAGATCATCGTCGACCGGCTCAAGCGTGAGTTCAAGGTGGACGCCAATGTGGGCAAACCTGAAGTGGCCTATCGCGAGACGGTGCAGCGTAAAGCGACCGACGTGGAAGGTCGTTTCATTCGCCAAACGGGTGGACACGGGCAATATGGTCACGTCGTGATCGACGTCGGCCCTGCGCCGCGAGGCAAAGGGTTTGTCTTCGTGAACGACATTGCTGGGGGCATCATTCCCAAAGAATTCATTCCTTCCATCGAGAAGGGGATTCGGGACGCGCTTCAACGCGGCGTGCTTGCTGGCTATCCGGTGGTCGATGTCGAAGTGCGATTGCATTTCGGCAGCTATCACGAGGTTGATTCGTCGGGCCCTGCTTTCGAGGTAGCGGCATCGATGGCTTTCCAGGACGGAGCCAAGCACGCGGGGCTCGTGCTCCTGGAACCAGTGATGGCAGTCGAGGTGGTTTGTCCAGAGCAATACCTCGGCGATGTCATTGGTGACCTGAATTCACGCCGCGGAAAAATTGTCGATATGGGCCAGCGGGGCAATGCGCGCGTGGTGCGCGCGGAAGTTCCGTTGGCGACGATGTTTGGTTACGCGACCGACGTGCGATCGAAGACGCAAGGCCGCGCAACCCACACAATGCAATTCTCCCATTACGCACCTGTTCCTGCCGCGATCCAGGATGAGATCGTTGCCAAGCAGCGAGGATAAAAGGCCATGGCCAAAGAGAAATTCAATCGAACCAAGCCCCACGTGAACGTCGGCACGATCGGACACA
>DAOMZH010000602.1:0-6964 GCA_035437985.1 Polyangium sp. (in: bacteria)
GAAGATGTTCTCGGCCGTTGCCCGCACGACGTCGAGCAACGTGCCTCGCCGCTCGTGCGAGGCCGTGATGTCGAGGAACGTAATTTCGTCAGCCCCTGCGGCATCGTAGGTCAGCGCGACCTCCACGGGGTCTCCAGCATCGCGCAAAGCGACGAACTGAACGCCTTTGACGACGCGTCCGTCTTTGACATCGAGGCAGGGAATGATGCGCTTTGCGAGCACTCTGCGCGGATAACGCCCCTGTCAATGTCGGGCCAACAAATGCGCAAAAATCGTTTTATCGGTTCGCCCGGTCGGCCAGTTGCCTCTTCTGTTTTCCCACCGGGGAAACTCTTCCAAACGGTCAGCAAGCCGGTAGTATGCGCGTGGTGCACTGCCCCGAGTGCGGGACGAAAGCGAACCCTGGCGCCGTCGCGTGTGCGACGTGTGGCAACGTCTTGCCAAAAGACGAACATGCCGATCAAGCGCCGCTTCTCGTCGGGCGCACCATGGTGGGTGTCTCGGGACCAGCTGCTGCCGGACCACCTCCTCCGCCCATGGAGGACTTGCCCACAATCGTTTCACCACCAAAGAAATCGTCTCAGCCAGATTCGCCACAAGCTTCGTCGAGTGCTGGTGACGACGCTCCGCGAGCGCGGATGCCCTCACAACTCCAGAACACGATTCTTGGCGGCATCGCTCCAGCCGAGCTGCAAGCTTTGGTTCCACAGCCGACGAACGGCGCGCAAAAAGGCGCTCATGGCACGATTCTCGGGGGTATCGCGCCAACACCCAAGCGCACGAATGACCCCAAAGCACCGCGCGAAATGCCCCACGAGCTTGGCGCGACCCTCATCCCCAAACAAGCTCGTCCGCGACCGGCAAATCGCGTCGGTGCCGAACGTCTCGATCCCGAAGCGTTGCTCCTGCACCGGGACAAACTCGCCCGCAAACGCGTCGTCTTGCCTCCCGTTCGTTCGCGCGAGGAACTCGCCCGAGCGGAAGCGCAAAAGCGCCGTCGCAAAGCCATTCCCATCGTCGCCGGGGCCCTCGGGCTCTTGATCGTTCTCCTCGTCATCGGCCTTTTCTTTCGCTCATCTTCGCCCATCTCTGCACGTGTCCGCGTCCTCCCCGATGGTCATCAAGCCGTCGACATCACGTGTCCGAGTTGTCCAGATGGAACCAAAGTCGCGATTGGTGACACGACGGCCGTCATCAACTCCCGTGCAGCCCAGATTCCGCTCGTCGCGCCGCTTTCCCTCGGCGAAAATCGCTTGAAAGTCGCCATTGATCGCCCTGCACGTGGGCGTGATGAAACCATTGGTATCGCCGTCCAGGTCGGCTACCGATTGCGCCCCGAGCTCTCGAGCTTGAACGCCGACAAACCCACTCTGCATGTGGCCATCGAAGCTCTCCAAGGAACTGAAATCACCATCGACGGCCATGTCGTCAAAGTCGACGATGGCGCCAAAGTCCAGGCTATCGACGTGTCTGCCGAGTGCACCGGTTCGTCCGACGAACCTGCCACCCTCAAACGCAGCATCGCCTACAGCACACGCGCTCCCGATGGCTCGCACGACGAAGGCACCGTCGATATCGCCGTGGGCATCGTTCCCTTGCGCGTGGATGCTCCCGGCCCTCGCGTCGTCACGGAAAGCGACACCTTCGTGCTTTCCGGCCACACCATCAAAGGTGCCGAAGTCCTCGTCGCCGGACGACCCATCCAAGTCAGCGCTGAAGGAGCGTTTGCGCAGCGCATGAGCGTCTCGTCGATTGGCGCGACAAACATCGAGGTGCGCGCCAAGATCCCCGGCATGGCCCCGCGCATCGTTCCGATTGCCGTGCAGCGCGTCGAGCGTCTCGAACAAGCAGCCAAAGATTTTCAGAAAGAAAAACCCGTCGGATACACCACCGTGGCCCTCGCTTCGAGCAGCGACGTCGGGCGTCCCGTGATCGTTGCTGGTCAAATTGCCGAGCTACGCTCGCAAAATCATCAGACCATTTACGTGCTCGACGTTCCCAGCAGCGAAGGTTGTCCCAAGAGCAACGGCTGTCGCATCCGCCTCGTGCAAGGCTCCATCTCCGCAGCAAAAATTGGCGACACGATCATCGCCTACGGCCAGATTGGGCGACCTTCAGCAGCGGCAGGCGGCGCCGCGCTACCCGAGGTTCAAGTCGCGTTTACGCTTCCTGGATCCGTGCGAGCAACACCGTGATACGAAATCGGTTCATGCGATCGCGTCACGTCGCTTCATTCCTCTTGGCTCTCTCGACGTGCCTCGGAGCCAGCGGCGTTTTTCATGACGTACACGCCGACGGATTCGACGCATCCATGCCCCACACCGTCATCGTCGGAGCACCACGAGGCCCAGCTCCGAGTGAACGGGTCGATGCTCAACGCTCGGGCCATGCTCATTCGAATCTTCCCATTCCTGCGGTCGAACGCTGGCGTCGCCACCTCGGCGGCAACATCGAACTACCTCCCGTGATCGACGACACCGGACGTGTTTGGGCTGCACTCACGATCCCCGAAATCGTTGCAGTGACGAGTGATGGAAAAGAGAGTCTTCGCGTACGCATTGGCACGTCATCGGCCATCACCTCGCCGGTCCTCACGAGCGATGGCACCGTTGTTGTTGTCACGAGCAGCGGTGTAGCGATCGGCATTGGTCGCGACGGACGCATCAAGTTTGCAACGCCTCTTGGCCTGCGAGGAAGAGACCTCGATGTCGCTCCACTCGCCCGCGCAGATGGCAGCGTCGTTTTTGGTGGAAGAGCCATCATCGAGATCGATTCGTTTGGTGCCGTGCGCGCTCGGGCCAACTTGCCGGAACGAGCAGTGGGCGCTTTGCTGCAAGGTCCGGATGGCATTTTGGCCACCAGCGATTCCGGGTCGGTGTATTCGTTTCGAGCTCCAAACACGCCCAAGCGTGTAGGGAATTTTGGCGGTCCCGTGCGTCGAGGAGCGGTGCTCGAAGGAAGTCGCACGCTGCTGGCAATCGTTGGTGGTAAAAGTTTGGTTGGTCTCGACGTACCCACCGGTTTGACGCACACGCGTCTTGGGGACATCGGTCTTGGTTCGTATGATGAACCCGTGGCGCTTCATCCGCGTGGGTTTGTCTTGCTCAGCCTGGCCTCGGGACTTCTGTTTGGCGTGGATGCCACGGGTAACGAAAAAATGCGGGCGCTTCTCGAGAAGGGTTCCGCAGACCAAGTACCGGCCGCGTTTTTCGGGACCGGTGACGCTCGTCCGAGTCCGCCAATCGTCGTGGACGATACGGGAAATATCGCCTTCGTGCGGCACTCTGGACGTATGGGTGTGGTTCGACCGGATGGAACGATTTCCGTCACGAGCGAGCGACTTTGCAACAATCCCATCGGCTTGCAGCCGGCCGGGGATCGCAAACTCGTCGTCGTTTGTCGTGACGGTACGATTTGGATGCTTGGGTCGGGTTGACTTCCGTGCGGATGACGCACCTTGGCGCGTGCACAGCGTTGTTGATCATGGCGGCTTGCGGGGCTGGAGCACGTCCGCCGGAGCGTGCGCAAATGCCTCCCGCACCTGCCCCTGTTCCCACGATCCTGCCCATTGCGGTCCAATCGGCCACCGCACCTCCGCCGCCGGTAGCGACCATTGCCGCAGAAAATCCTGTCGAATCGCCGGAATCTCCGCCAAACCCTGCGCCTGAAGCTTCACCTTCAGTGCTTCGACTTCATGCGGTCAAAGGTATGCCCTCGATCTTGAATGCCCCTGACAAACGCACGGGAAAATATCTCGGATACGTTCGGACGGGTGAATTCGTCGCCTTGCGAAAAACGACGACGGTGCCCGGAGCAGATTGTGCGGGAGGGTTTTTTGCCGTCGAACCTCGAGGGTATGTTTGCAATGATTCGTTCGTTTCCTTGAACCCCTCGTCAGAGCACGTGCTGGCCATGGCGGCGACGGCGCCCAAGGAAGGGCCCTATCCTTATCGTTATGCCGTATCCAATGGCGCACCGATGTACAATCGCCTTCCCACGGACGGTGAGCGCAAGCGTTTCGAGGCTGTGTTTGGGCCTGCGGGCAAATATGAAAAATTGTCTCCGTTTCTCGCGGCGCACGAAGACTTGGCCGTCGACGAACCCATAACGCCGACCGAGGCGATTCCTTCGTTTCTCGAAGGTCGAAAAATGGTTCGTCCGGGCCGGGCGGGGCTCGTGCGGCAAAAAATTCCTCGGGGCTCGATGCTCTCGTACACCAAAGCATTTACGGCCGATGGCCGAACGTATTTGCTCAGCGTCGATTTGACCGCCGTTCCCGCCGATCGCGTTCGAGCATTCAAACCCAGTTCATTTCATGGTTTTTGGCTGCGAGGCGAGCAAACGTTGCCGATTGCTTGGTTTCGCCAACGTCCCCGACCGAAATGGCGCAAGCTCGGCGATGGATCATTCGAGCGGCTAAGCGAATCTTTTCCCGTACGTACCTCCGCGCGCTTGACCGGACAAACGAGCGAAGCAAGTGGTATCAAATACTTGGAAACCAAGGAACGTGAAGGTTCGGATGTCGTGTGGGTGGCCGAGGGCGATGCGACCGTGGTCGAAGCACGCACCAAGCTTCCATTTTTGGTCAAGGAGGGGCAGAAATGGATCATCGTCAGCATTACGCAGGGCACGTTGGTCGCTTATGAAGGTTTGCAGCCTGTGTATGCGACCCTCATTTCGCCTGGGGCTGGCGGTATTCCTGTGCAAGGGATCGATCCGGTCAAAGCCAGCACCACACCGCTCGGCACATTTAGCATTACGTTCAAAGATCGGGCGGCGACGATGTCCCCGGAATTCGGTGAAAACCGATCCTTTTGGATTGCGGATGTTCCGCATACGCAATACTTCAAAGCGCCGTTTGCCTTGCACGCTGCTTATTGGCACGAACGTTTTGGCGAGCCAACGAGTGCGGGGTGCGTGAATCTGTCGCCACTTGACGCTGAAATCGTGTTTCAATGGACGGATCCGCCCGTGCCACCGGGGTGGCAAGGAGCCGTCGGAGCGGGAGCATCCGAGAATGGTCCGACCACTGCAGTCGTCATTGCTCGCTGACGAATGACCCTTGCACCAGTTTTATTCGTGCACATGATTGCGCGTCATGCGTACTCAAATTCATCGTAGCAATTGGGTCAAACCACTTCTTTGGCTTTTTGGAGGCAGCAGTGCGCGCTCATATGTGGAAATCGACGGGGACACATTGCATATTCGTTTTGGTTTCTTGTTCGACGAGCGAATTCCCCTCTCGAATATCGTCGAAGTCGAGCGTCAACATTGGCCAATGCTCGCCGGAATCGGTTGGCGTACGAACCTGATCGACTCGATTGCGGTCGTCGGTTCGTATTCGAACGTCGTGCGCTTGAAAATATCGCCGCGAATGTGGATGAAGGTGATCTTTCCAGTGCGTGCCGAGTCGCTTTACGTATCGGTAGATGACCCCGATACGTTCGTCTCCGAGATCCGCGCTCGGATCACGAAACGGGGGTAACCTCGTATTTCACTGTTTTGGCCCACGAATTCGTCCCGACCTGCCTTGCAAAACTCCCCACACGACTCTTGCTTTGTCGGAAAAGCGCAATTATCTTCGCCGTTCGTCATGCAGACGTACGCGCTGTTGAACCTCACCGACCTTCGGCTGGGTCTTGAAGACCTGCTCACCGTACGTCGTGGTCCGCTTTTTCGCACCCAATCTGGCAAAGCGCACGAAGATGCGCTCGAGCAGCAACGCCAAGCCATCAATGCGTTGCCCGCGCCGCTCACTGGAGGGCGCCCATTTGCCGAAGAATTGGCCCTTCGCAACGCCGAGCATGATGCATTTGGATTCGGCATTTGGCACATGACGGAAGCGTATTTGCGAATTCCGGGTATCGATGCCGAGGTCGTCGCCGCTGCTCGACGGATTCGCGAAGCTTTCATTCCGGATCCGGATCGATTGCGAGATACCTATGCGGATCAAGCCTCGGCGGTCGTCAATCGCCGGGAGAATATGGTCAACCTCATCGACGACCTCGTGCGCATTCCCATTGCTGGCGGGAGTACGCTTTTTGATTGGGTCGCCGGTTTCGTCGGCGCAGGCGAACAAATTGCCAAGATTCTCGTTCAGCGGTCCGAAATCAATGCGACGACCCGAAAACACGCCATGACCTTGCACGGTGATACCATTCGTCTTTTGAATGAATTACGTCGCAATGTCGTTGCCGAAATCGCCCGTACTTTGGGAATGCCACGAACCACGGAAGACGAGATATTTGGTTATCTTGATTTACTCGAGTCGACACGCGTCGAAGCCAAACGCGCCCTCGAACAAAACCAAGCGATGGCTGGCCCAGCGTCGACAAGAGGATTGACCATTCCTCCGCCGTCCACACGGGTCATTTCCGGCGCTTCGCCTTCCGTCATTCCTGCACCCCCACCGCCCAATTTCACGTATTCGAGCAGTCCTCCGTCGACGCGCACCATTCCCCCGGCGCCGCCGTCGAGTCCCCCTGGGCCCCCGTCGTCCCGACATGTTCCCTCGATTCCCCCCATACCTCCCACGAATCGTGGCGGACCGCGGAATTTTTGAAATATTATTCATCGAGGTTTTACCGCCAATCGAGGCAGCGCAGGGAGTGGTTTGATTTTATGGCGTTTGCGGCGGGGACCCCGCTGTTTGAGCCCCCGTAGCGGGCGAGTTCGGGGTGCTGCGACGCCATAAAATCGAACCCTCCCGAAGCACCCAAACCCCGGTTAGGCCCACTCTCCTGTTAGCGCGCGAAGCGAGGGTTCAAATCGGGCATCCTCTCAAAAGGCACAGTCTCGATCATTTCAATCGAGATGGGCCCCTCACCCGGCTTTTTTTCGATTGCCGTCGCAATGCGATGCCGTCCACGTAAGGTCGTGAGCGAAAATTGCCAGCGCGAAGGATTGTCCGGCAATTGCGGGTCGAACGAGAGCGCGCGGGCGATGGCGACGCGCTGCTGCATGC
>DAOMZH010000603.1:0-6946 GCA_035437985.1 Polyangium sp. (in: bacteria)
CTTGGCCCGTGAGAATGACGATCGGAATGATGAGGACAGGCGTCGTGGACATGAGCGTTGCAGCAATGCCCGTTTCTGTATATCGAATGGCGACGAGGGACAACGATACGCCAAGGAAAGGGCCCATGAATGCGCCGATGGATGCGTAGCCAAGAGCCGTCTTGTCGCGAATGGCGTCGCGCGTTTTCCCCCACCAACCAATCGCTGTAAAAATGCCCGAAAAACCCAATATGCCGGCCAAGACTCGAATTTGTCCCGATGCTACGACGTCGTATTCGCCCATGCCGATTTTGCTCAAGATCATGCCCCCGGCTTGCCCCAATGCTCCACCAAGTCCGAGCAAAATACCTTGAATGGGTATTTTTTTGGCCGACGTCGATTGATTTCCTTCCGTCGATTCGGGCCTTTCGAGGACCACCCACACAATCCCGCCGACAGTGACGATCATTCCCGCAATGCCGAGAGATGATAATCGTTCATTCAGCAGGAAAAACCCAAACACTGCGGCCATGGGCGGAGCCAGCGCCATGAGCAGCATGGACAAACGCGGACCAATGAGCACGAACGCTCGAAATAAACAAATGTCGCCAAAAAGATAACCCACAAGGCCGCTCGCAATTAACCATAACCACGTTTGCAGCGGCGCGTCGATCGGTAATGGTACTCCACGACGAACCCAGCCGTAAATGCTCAGGAGCATGAAGGCAAGGACGAGCCGGACGAGGTTCAGCGAGAGTGAACCCATGCGTCGACCAGCGGCCGAAAATGCCAAGGAGCTGGCCGTCCAGCAGCAAGCCGTAGCGAGGGCCGCGAGTTCTCCGAGAGGAAGGGACATAAAAGTGGGCGGGGTTTGACGCGCGGATCGTCGAAATGCAAGGGTTTTGCGTTCATCACGCACGTTACGACGCACAAAAATATGCCTTGTCAGGTCATATTTTCATGATATCACGGGCCAACGTAAGGAAAACACCTAGGGAGTCTGATGCGACTTTCACGGAACGTGCGGTTGTTTTTGGGGGGCTTGATTGCTTCGAGCCTTGGGGCGTGTGCATCTGGTCCGGACAAACAGGATCCGCTGGTTGCTTTGGCCGCGGAGGACAAGGAGGAACCGCAATCTACGCAGCCTGTTGAGCCGCCGGTTGATCCAGCGCCGGGCGACGCCAAGCGTTCGGATGACGGAACGGTCACTTTTGGCCGCGGTATGTCGCGCCCGACGCAGTTCTCGGGACCGTCGCCGTCGCTTCCTCCGAAGGCAATCGAAAACCACATTTCGGGCCAATGGATGGCACGATGTGTGATTACCGAAACGGGTTCCGTTGAAGAGTGCAAAGTCATCAAGGGACTGCCGCATTCGGACGCCCACCTTTTGCAAATCCTTCAAAGCCAGACATACACGCCCGTGATTTACGAGGGCAAACCGCAACGCGTGTATTATACGTTCAAAATAACGTTCAGATGACCGGAGCTTCGGCACCGGTCAATGTAATGTTGGCGTGATGAATCAGGACGAACTATCGCTTTGCCAAACTAATTTTGGGCGGATATGCCGACGCTCGTTTCGTCGAGTGTGGTGGCTATTCGTGGCCATTTTATGCACATCGACCAGTGCTTGGGCGCAAGCAAAAACGTTTTACTTGGATCGCTTGCAAATTGGGGGTGCACCAGCGGACGGCGTGGCGGTATGGAATCCTGAAATCAACGGGACGCGGGCATTTATTCAAGCTGCGCCAGGGGTCGCGCTTCGACCCTTGCGGACGGAACACATCGTGCGAAATGCGGCAGATGTGGCGGTATTTCAAGGTGATCCCGTAAAGCATCAATTCATCGTTTATGCCACCGTCGGCGCCGAAATCAAAGACTGGTTGCTGTTTTCAGCGACGTTGCCCATGTTGCTTTCCCAAGACGGTTTGCCCACGTATCGTCCGAATTTGGGATACAATGATGCCGTGACGTTAGAACCGGGCAGTGTGTACGACCTGCGGCTCGAAGGTCGAATAAAGGTCCTCGAGAATGCCAAGACATTTCGACTCGGAATGCGCGCAGCCTTGTTTCTGCCCATTGGTGACGAAGCTTCGTATGCGGGTGACACGTCCTTTTGGGGGCAAATAGGGGTCGCGGCAGATGCGCAATTCAAGAGAGCCTCGGGCACCCTGAATCTAGGGATTTCGCTCCGCCCAGATGCGCACCTCAATGCATTTCGCGTCGGAAATGAATTCAATTATGCGCTCGGCGTTTATGTGCCTCTTGCCGAGGGCCGCGTGCGCCTGGGAGCCGAACTTTTTGGATCGGTGGGTATTACGGGTGAAACGAGCGATTCGGAAAAAAACGCGCCGCTCGAATCGTCGCTGAGTATTCGATACGCACGGGGCAAGAAAAAGCTGCGGGGATGGGTTGGTTTAGCTGCGGGTCCACGCCTCACGAGTGGTTATGCCCCGGATTTTCGCATTGTAGGGTTTGCGGGAATCGCCATTCCTCCCGACGCGGAACAAATTGTCAATCAACGTCCCCAATTCGACACAGACGCCGATGGTTATCCTGACGATGCCGATGATTGTCCGCGAGCTCCAGAAGACGGTATTCGTCCGGGTGACGGTTGTCCAGAGGTAAAGAAGAATCGGGATCGAGATCGCGACGGCCTGGAGGATGCTCTCGACAGTTGTCCTGACAATCCCGAAGACAAAGACGAAATCGACGACCAAGATGGTTGTCCGGAAGAGGATGCCGATGGGGACGGTGTATTGGATATTGCGGACAAATGCCCCAAGGAACCAGGAGTGAGCGGCGGAGATCCCGATAAAGAAGGATGTCCGCAATTCATCGAACGAGTGGACACGACGATTGAAATCCGCCAACAAATTGAATTTGCCTTCGATACGACAAGGATTGAACCACGTAGCCGTCCCATTCTCGCGGAAGTCGCCCAAACGCTCCGGAAAAACCCGAATCTTCGCATAAGCATCGAAGGGCACACCGATGAAGTGGGCACCGATGAATACAATGAACAATTGTCGCAAGCTCGGGCCAAGGCGGTCATGGAGCATCTGGTGAGCTTGGGTGTCGATCGCCAAAGGCTCTCGATTCAATGGTTTGGAAAAACAAAACCAATTGTTCAGGATGAATCCGAAGAAGGGCGTGCCAAGAATCGTCGGGTCGAATTTCGAGTGGTACCTTGAAACGTCACCTCGGTTACCGTGCACATGCAGACGACGGACTGCGTCAATTTCTCACATTTCGGCCCAGCCAGTGCTAAGCGTAGGTTCGCCATGACGACTGCAGTCGAACCTTCCGCCACCACCAACGAAACGAATCGCTACATCCACGCCGAGGTGGAGCCTCGGTGGCAACGCTTTTGGGAGGAGCACGACGTGTTTCGCTCGGAGCGTCGCGAAGGTCGGCCGAAGCGTTATGTGCTCGATATGTTTCCGTATCCTTCGGGCGCGGGCCTGCACGTGGGTCATCCCGAGGGCTACACGGCGACGGACATTTATTGTCGCTACAGCCGCATGAAAGGCTACGACGTGTTGCATCCGATGGGCTGGGATGCGTTTGGTTTGCCCGCGGAGCAACACGCGATTCGCACGGGTACGCACCCGGCAACGACGACGGCGCAAAACGTCACGAATTTTCGGCGCCAGCTCAAAATGCTGGGTTTTAGTTATGACTGGTCGCGCGAAGTCGATACGACAGACCCGAACTACGTACGCTGGACGCAGTGGATTTTCTTGAAGTTGTTCGAGAAGGGTTTGGCCTTCCAGGACAAGGTTTTCGTCAACTGGTGTCCCGCGCTGGGAACGGTGCTCGCGAACGAAGAAGTCGCCGATGGCAAGAGCGAGATCGGCGGGCACCCGGTCGTGCGCACCCCGCTGCGCCAGTGGATGTTGCGAATCACGGCGTATGCTGATCGTTTGGCGAAAGATTTGGAGCTGCTCGATTGGCCTGAAGGAACGCTGACCGCGCAACGCAATTGGATTGGGCGATCCGAAGGCGCGCTGATTTCGTTTGAGGTCCAAGGACATGCAGGAGCGAAGATCGATGTCTTCACGACGCGTCCGGACACGCTCTTGGGCTGCACGTACGTGGTGCTGGCGCCCGAGCATCCGCTCGTGGCGAAGGTGACGACGGCAGAGAATGCCGAGCGCGTGAAGGCGTATGTGGAAGCGGCTGCGCGCAAGAGTGATTTGGATCGAACGACGGCGCAGAAGACGAAGACGGGTGAACCGACTGGGGCTTTGGCGATTCATCCGCTCACGGGGCAAGCGGTACCGATCTGGGTTGGTGATTACGTGATTGGTACGTACGGAACGGGCGCGGTCATGGCGGTGCCTGGACACGACGAACGCGATTACGCCTTTGCAAAAACGTTTGACCTGCCAATCATCGAAGTCATCAGTCCCGATGGTGCATTGCATGATTCGCTCGAGTCAGCGTATGTCGACGAGGGCGTTTTGGTGCGCAGTGGTGAATTCGATGGTTTGAAATCATCGGATGCGAAAAAGGCGATCGTGGCGGCATTGGAAAAAGTAGGGAAAGGTTCGTCGAAGATTACCTACAAATTGCGTGATTGGGTATTTTCGCGCCAACGATATTGGGGCGAGCCGATTCCGATTTATTTCCCGGTGGACGTGAAAAACCCGGGCGGTGATCCGCGCCAAGGTGACGAGCATACGATTCGATTCGACCAGCCCATTGCGGTGGCGGACAATGAATTGCCGCTGCGTTTGCCGGATTTGCCGGATTTCAAGCCTGGCGATGATCCGGCGGGGCCCTTGGCGCGGGCAGTCGACTGGCGATATTTCCAGAAAGACGGCCAGTGGTATGCGCGCGAGACGAACACGATGCCGCAATGGGCGGGTTCGTGTTGGTATTACTTGCGGTTTTTGGATCCGCACAATCAGTCGGAGGCATTCAGCAAAAAGGCGCACGCCGATTGGATGCCGGTGGACTTGTACGTCGGCGGAGCGGAGCATTCGGTGCTGCACCTGCTTTATGCGCGTTTTTGGCATAAGGTGCTTTTCGACATGGGGGTCGTTTCGCATCCCGAACCTTTCATGAAGCTCGTGCACCAAGGTTTGATTTTGGGCGAGAATGGCGAAAAAATGTCGAAATCGCTCGGCAACGTGGTCAATCCGGACGATATCGTGAAAGCTTACGGCGCCGATAGTTTGCGTCTGTACGAAATGTTCATGGGGCCGCTCGAAGCGGTAAAACCCTGGCAATCGTCGCAGATTCAAGGAGTGGTGCGTTTTCGAGATCGCTTGTATTCGATTTTGACGCGCCCGTTGACGGATACGATCGACGATGCGACGCGTAGGCTTTTGCATCGGACGGTGAAGAAGGTCGGGGAGGACATTCAGAATTTGTCCTTCAATACGGCGATATCGGCGATGATGGTGCTGCTCAATCAGCTGGGAACGTTCAAAGAGGTTCCGCGGGAAGCCGCGAAAGGTTTGGCGCTCATCGTGTCGCCTTTTGCGCCGCACGTAGCCGAAGAGATTTGGCATTCGTGGGGCAATACGAAGAGCATTTCGCTCGAAGAATGGCCGTCGTTCGATCCGGCGCTTTGCGTGGACGACGTGATTGAAATGGCGGTGCAGGTGAATGGCAAGGTGCGTGGGCGGGTGACGCTGGCGGTGAAAGCTTCGGAGGAAGAAGCGCGAGCGGCGGCTTTGGCGGCGGATGGCGTTGTCTCGTTTACGACGGGAAAAACCATAAAGAAGTTTATTTACGTGCCGGGGAAGATCGTGAATTTGGTGGTGGGTTGAGGCGAATGCAGCGAGACCGATGAAAATTCAGATGCTCCACGCCCGGAACTTTCGACGTTTGAGAAGCTAACATCTCGCCTCATTCAGTAACGATGCGAGAATTCTCCATTTAGTCGTTTGTGTCAGTGGAGCTTTCTGATTTTTTCTGCGAGTGACGTTTGCCCGCAAAATAGCCCGCAATAAGTGCAGCAAGATGGGAGATGAGCCCAATAGCGTAAGCATATTGATCCTTATAGATCAAGAAGCACAAGAGCAATATCAGCGCGATGGTGCATATGTTGCCAAACCAGAACACTTGGCTGCGCACACCGGATTCTTTATTTCCGCGCAGCTCCAAGAGCTTCATTTTGCGCTCATGTTTGCGCTTCAACTCCGCATCCAGGCGATCTTGCTTTTGCCCTTTGATACGAAGGTCTTCAAGCTGAATCTTCGTATTGGCTTCGATGGCCGCTCGAATGTTGGTGGGATCCAATTGTTGCATGAAGGCAGATTCAGCAGTGGGAGCAACATTGAAACCAACCGCGAACGTTGGCGACATTGGGTGTGGTTGAGCCGCTGAAGCAATTTCTGTTATACGGGGTTGTTGTAGAGCGTTTGCGGTTCTATCACGCCCATTTTTCGATGATGGCGGTGGTTGAGAAGGTGAACTCATACATTACGTGGTTCGTAGTAATTATGCGCCAATGGAGTGACATGTAACCCAAATTGACCTGAATCGACAGAGCCGAGTACCTGGCAGTACCAATCCGGGTGTGTCGCATTGAATGAAAGCAAAGTCATACGAACGCGCTCGATTGCCTGTCGTTTAGCATCGGTTGATGCTGTCAGCGGAACCGAGAAATCGACCCAGAATGGTTGAGACAAGTCCACATCAGTCAAGTCGATACCCGCCACGATATGACGCGGTTTCGGCTGAGGCTGCGATCTTACTTGCGCAGCTGGCTTGTCCGCCAAAGCTGCGGCCAGGAATGCTGCTGCCCCGCCCAAGAATAATGCGAGTCCGAGGCCGGCAGCAAGGTCATCTTTTGGGGGTTTGGATCTCGTCCGCGGCATAGTCACCGACGGCGCACGTTTTTGCGACTTTGTCGGCATGCAACTAGTTTACGTCGCGCGTTGGCGCGCGTCAACTTCACTCCCACCTTCGCCCGCTCGCACACCCGACGTTCACCGTCAATTCGAACGCG
>DAOMZH010000604.1:0-6936 GCA_035437985.1 Polyangium sp. (in: bacteria)
CGTTGCACGTGCCGCTTCGAATCTCGATGGTATCGGGCAAACCATTACACGAACCCTCGGGCAAACACGCGCATGCGTCGCATTTGGCGGGAGGCGCGACAAGTTTGTCGAAACGTTTTAGCTTTTCGTATGACACTCCGTCAGGACATGGATGCGCGGCCAATTCTGAATTTGGTCCGAACCAAACCACGCGCGGCTCTGACCAACCGTCCGCAAACGGTCCCTCGGCTTCCGGCACGCATTCCGTTTTGCACATGGCAAACACGGATGGCTGAAGTCCAGGATCGTCAGGGTCTAAAAGGTTTGCCCCGTCGATTCCAGCGTCCGATTCGGCATCCGTGCCAGCGTCGGACTTTGCAAGACATTCTGGCGCGGGAATAATGCCCAGGGAATTGCAGTATCCCAACTGAGTTTCAGGCGGCGCCGAGCATCCGTTGATTGCCGCAACGACGACGACTGCAATAAAAGGCAACGACTTGATGATTCGCATGACTAGAACTCCCACCCGCCTAAAATCTCCGTACCAACCATCATGGATGGTTGATCGACGATGGTCACTTGTTCGACGACGACTCGTGTACCGCGACTGAACCAGAGCGCATCCACGGCACCTTGAAGCGAGAATGTTTTTCCTATTTCAACGCGAGCGCCGATACGTCCACCGACGCCGGGCTTGAAATACGCCAAAGATGCGGCCTTGTAGCTAGCAGGGTCGAGCTGCACGTTAATCGCTCCGAGATGGCCAAGTCCACACCCGAAAAACCATTTCAAATGCCCGCATGCGCTCAAAATTCCACCCGCGGTCATTGCGCTGATTTGCCGATCGGCTACACCCGTCGTCAACCAAGCTGCGCGTCCTTCGAGGCCCAACGATAAAAACTCTTTGGGTTTTACCGCGACGCCAAGGACTCCGCCTACCGCTGGATTCCACGACGCCACGCCGAACACGGTCACGACTCCACCACTCACCGTGAATCGCGGCCCCGTCTTTTTCTTCTCCGGCTTCGTGTCTTTCGGCTCGCCGTAGGATGGGTCCTCCCTTGGATCGTAATTCGAATCGGTCGCCACGTTCGATGCGCGTATCATTGGCGGGAAGTTTCTGTCCCCATGTTTCTCGACGGCAGGTCGCGGTACGTCTAGCTGCTTCGGCATCTCGAGCGACTCGAACTTCAGCGACACCCTGATTTCCTCACCTGGGTTTGCCGTGAACGTGGCGACTGCGTCTTTGTACCCGTCGAGGTGCGCGTGTAGCGTGTGTTCCCCAGGCATTGCGAACCGCCAAAACGACGAGAATCCTTTTCGATTCCAGGGCAAACCATCGCAAGTGACTTTCGCGCCAGCATGCGAGATATCCACATCGACCCACGTCGTCAACGCCTTGGCTTTGTCGTAGGCCGCAGCAATCTCGCGCCGCTCTTGCGTCGACACGCTCGCGCTCTGCCCGTGCACCACGGCCTCGTACAGCTCCTCCCCAGCACGGTCGAGCTGCCCGAGTTTCATCAGGACAAGTCCAAGACGTCCCGAGATGATTGGGTCTGGCTGAATGTCGAGCGCCGCCTTGTACGCCGTTGCCGCCTCCTCGTTTCGCCCGGCCAAACGGGCTTGGTCGCCCATCTTTACGAACAATCGGAGACGGGCTTCTTTCTCGGCGTCCGTGAGCGTTTGCGATTGGTCCGCAGGAATCTCGGCACGAGCAACGGCTGACGCACTCAGACAAACCCCAAGGCAAAACGCAAAAATCCGGCCCATCGGGGGTCGAGCTTGCGCGTCTTTCCCAGTCGAGTCAACGAAAAATCGGCTTCTCATCGCCCAAGGGGACGATGATCGATGCCGCGCGGTTCGTGCTTGTACGAAAGGCGCGGCACGTACTGCGGGAGGGGCGGTGGTTTGTCTCGGAGCTTCGTGGGCTTGGATGCTTCGCGAACACTGGGCAAAAATGCAGGTTCAGGTTTTACGCTGGGTGCGTCTGGCAACACGGACGGTTCGTCTTGAACCTCGGCGCGTTTGTCATGAGCGAACATTGCGGCATTTTGCTCGGCACCTTGGACGAGTTCATCTTCGAACAGCGGAGGAATTCGAGTCGATGGTTCCCTCGAGAGTCCGAGGATAAACGCCATGATGAGCGTCGAGACTTGCACGATGTAATGGGACCGCTCATGCCATCGAGTGTGACGCTGTGTTGAAATGGATTCTTCGCAGCTTGAGAGATTGGGCGGCATTGCGACAAGGATTTCGTCCGAAATACACTCCGCCAATTGATCACGCGCGCGTTGGAAGCATTTTTGGGCGTTGGCCGGAGTTAGCTGCAACGTTTCGCTGACCTCTGCATGCGTGAGGTCTTCGACAACGTGCAGAACGAAGACATCGTGGTTCAGCGCCGAAAGGTTGTTCAAGCCGGTCAAAATGGCGTCTTGCGCTTGCCGATGTTGCGCGTGGCGTTCGGGGGAGGGACTCAGGGAGGGGTACTGTTCGATGTTTGCTGGATACTCGGCAAATCGTTTGGTGTACTGCTCGCCATCATGCACGTGCCGTCGAATCACTTTCCACGCGATGCCCTGCGTCCATTGGACGTAATCCCCTCGGCCGGGTTGAAACGACGCCCGACTCGCATGGATTTCGGTGAGCACTTCTTGAACGACATCCTTGATATCACCACGCGGCACGCGCCATCGACGGCACAGTTGCTTGGTGTACTTTTCGATACACGTGTTTACGACGGGTTCTTCGATGCGAAGGGCAACAGCGGGCATGCAGGGCCTCCACTGTACCTAATTGAGCCGAGGTCGAAAAGTCGGACAGAAAATCTTTCGATGCGTGTCGATTGTTCAAAACGCTGTTTTTGATTAACCGCTGCGACGTACGTACGTACGTTTATGTGAAGCAAAGATTACCAACATCAGCGAGTACGCGCAATCGATTATGAAACATTTATAACGCGATGACGTACTTCCGTACGTTGTAGTTCGAAAATCGACCGCCTCAATGTGCGGGTTTGCAACGTGACGATAGCTCCAGGCGACTGCCAAAATGACGTACTTCCGTACGTCATTATGTGTTCGTTCGTGCACGATTTGGCGCAGAACTGTCACGCCGTTGGTCTACTTGTCACAACCCCCTCAATCTCCTCGACCAACTTCTCGATATCGTGCAGCGCCACTCCGCGCCGAATCTTCCCCTGCGACCATTCCGCGTACGCCGCTCGGTCCTTGATGCGCGTCTTGGCCAACTTGCCCGTCTCCTTCAACGCCTCGAGCAGCTGCTTGCTCAGCTTCGTTTCCTTGATGCGATTGCCCACGAATCGCCAATCGAGCTCGGGCCGGTTGTTCTTGGCCGCATTCAAAAGCTTCATCGTCAATGACGTCGCATTCAGGTCGAATTGCCCGGGCACGACGGGCACGATGACGATATCGACGATCAGCGTCGCCACCATGTTCGCGTCATCGAGCCGCGGGGGCAGATCGATGAGCACATGCTTGTAGCTGCTGGCCGCATCGGCGAGCTTGCGCGCGTTCGGACGCGAAGGCCCGAGCAACAAATCGATTCCCGTCGGGCTCGTGTCCTTCATCCACCCCGCGGAACTCGCCTGAGGATCGAGGTCGATGAGCAACGCCGGCGACTCCGGATCAGAAAGCACACTGGCCATCAACGTCGCGAGCGTTGTTTTCCCCACGCCACCCTTCAGGTTCATCACGGCAACACGCATAAAAGCCCGTTTACCACAGATTTTGAACGACAAACGAGAAAATATTTGACGTACTTCCGTACGTCGATTAGTGCGCTGTGTAGCAACCATGGCCCAGCCGAAGACGTTACATTTGCCGACAGGTTTTGCTGCCGCACCAGAACCAGAGTTCAACTTTGGCCGGACGGACATCGAGCGGTTGTTTGTCGAGGTGCCCGAGTCGCTCCACACCGAGGTGCGTCGGAAGGCGTTGCCGATGCGGACGAAGGAGTACGTCTTGCAACAAATCGCTAAGCGTCTCGAATCGGGCGAAGCGATGGCCATCCACGAGATTCGGTCCCCCATCCCGAGCGCATCGAAGCAAAAGCGGATCATCCTCGACGTGAGCGGCGCGAAGGCGGCGGAGTTGAAACAGGCGGCGGCGGCGTTCGGGTCTTTCCGGGAGATGGTCCTGTGTTGTCTCGAGGCGGACGGGTTCGAGATGCCGAAGGCGGCAGGGTTTGAACCTATGGATTGAGCAAATCACTCGAAGATTGCAGAGTTTCGGCACGTACTTCCGTACGTAGTCGCGTACTAACCAATACAAAGCCATGTCTTCATTGCTTGGCCGAACGCGCGACATCGCAAACACCGAGACGTACCTCCGTACGTCCACTTCAACCCCCTTCCCAACCCCGCCCACATTCGTGTATCGTGCGCCGCCGCTCATGCCGAACGCACGCCAAGTCTTGGACCTCTTCTCTCGTGACGAACTCGTTGCCCTCGTCGACAAACACAACCTCGAAGTCGCCGACCGGCGCCAACGCGCGCCGCTCATCGAACGGCTCGCATCCATCGGCCTGCCCGAGCTGCTCGGCGACCTGCCCCGAGAACGCCTGAAAGAGCTGTGTCGGGACCTGAGCCTCGATGACAGCGGCCGAGACAAGGGCTCGATCATCGCGCGCATCGCGGGGGCAAAGTCCGCGCAAGGCAGCCTGTTCGATGCGCCCGCGCCCGCGAAAGCGCCCGCGCCCGCGAAGGCTCCCGCAGCCGAGGCGCCCAAGACCAACGGCGCGGCGCGCGCAAAATCGAATGGGGCCAAACCGAGCGCAGCCGCGGCGCCCGTCGAGATTTCCCCCGGCGCCGTGCTGACCATCGACGCGCTCGAACGGTATTTGTGGTCGGCCGCCGATATTCTGCGCGGGTCGATCGATTCGTCCGATTACAAGAATTTCATTTTTGGGCTGCTTTTCCTCAAAAGGCTGAGTGACCGTTTCGAGGAAGAATGCGAGGCGCTCGAAGCGGCCGGCGATGACCCCGAAGACCGGGACAATCATCAGTTTTTCGTTCCGAAACGGGCGCGATGGTCCGAAATTCAGCGCGTCGCGACGAACATCGGCGCCGAGCTGAACAAGGCGTGTGCCGCGCTCGAAGCCTCGAATACCGCGCTCGAGGGCGTGCTCGCGGGCATCGATTACAACGACGAACGCAAGCTCGGGGACGCGCGGAATCGCGACGTGGTGCTGGGCAAATTGGTGCAGCATTTCGCGAAGGTGACGCTGAAAAACAAAAACCTGTCCGAGCCCGATATGCTGGGGCGCGCGTACGAGTACCTCATTGAAAAATTCGCCGATGACGCGGGCAAAAAAGGCGGGGAGTTTTACACGCCGAAAAAGGTGGTCGAGTTGATCGTGGAATTGCTCGCGCCGACCGAGAAAATGCGTGTTTGCGATCCGACGTGCGGCTCGGGGGGTATGCTCATCGAGTGCGCGCATTACCTCGAGCGGCACCGGAAAAATCCGCGAAACTTGTCGCTGTACGGGCAAGAAAAGAACCTCGGGACGTGGGCCATTTGCAAAATGAACATGCTTCTGCATGGTTTGCCCGATGCGCGAATCGAAAAGGGGGATACGATTCGGGAGCCGAAATTGCGCGACGGAGGCGAATTGATGCAATTCGACCGGGTGATTGCGAATCCGCCGTTCAGTTTGGATGAATGGGGGCGCGAGCTGGCGGAGCACGATCCTCATGGTCGGTTTCGATATGGCGTTCCTCCGAAAACGAAGGGGGACTTGGCGTTTGTCCAGCACATGATCGCGACGGCGAACAAAACGGGCATGGTGGGCGTGGTCATGCCGCATGGGGTGCTGTTTCGAGGGGCCGCCGAGGGGGAGATTCGCAAGGGGATTCTGCAAGACGATTTGCTCGAAGCGGTGATTGGATTGCCGACGAATCTTTTTTATGGGACGGGGATTCCGGCTGCGATTCTGGTGTTCAACAAGGCGAAGAAAGCCGACCGGAAACGGAAGGTGCTCTTCATTGAAGCGTCACGCGAGTTCAAAGAAGGCTCGGCGCAGAACTATTTGCGCGACGAAGACGTCAAGAAAATCGCCGCGGCGTTCCATGCCTTCAAGGACGCGCCCAAATATGCGCGGGTGGTAGGGTTCGAGGAAATCGAGAAAAACGATTTCAATTTGAACATCAGCCGGTATGTCGAGACGGCCGAGGCCGCGGAGAAGGTGGATGTGGCGAGCGCGATTGCGAAGCTGCGAGACTTGGAAGGAAAGCGGGCCGAGGCCGAGGCAAAGATGAATGGGTATTTGAAGGAGTTGGGGTATGATGCCTGAGGGGTGGCACGAGACAAACCTTGGCGCAGTGTCCGAATTGATTACGAAGGGCACTACTCCAACCACGACCGGACAAGCGTATGTCCAAAGTGGCATACCGTTTCTTCGCGTCGAAAATATTACGGAAATGGGTGGACTCGACCTAGCTAATACAAAATACATTTCCGAGGAAACGCATGATTCGCTGGCGCGGTCTCAAGCACAGCCCAATGACCTGCTTATTTCGATTGCCGGTGCGTTGGGACGATGCTCTCTAGTCCCGGAAAACATGCCAACGGCGAACATGAACCAAGCGATTGCTTTGGTTCGTCTAGCTGATTCTGTACATACAAGACTGTTGCCGCCGTTTCTGAAATACCAGATTCTCGGCGCGTTTGTTCAAGATCAAATACGATTTGTGGGGGCCCAACTGGCGCAGGCCAATTTGAATTTGAAGCAGGTAGGAGAGCTTCGTTTCCTACTCCCACCCCTCCCCGAACAACGCAAAATCGCCGCCATTCTTTCCTCTGTGGACGCCGCCATCGAGGCTACCCAAGCGGTCATCGATCAGCTCCATGTCGTCAAAAAAGCCATGATGGCCGACCTGCTCACGCGTGGTTTGCCCGGGCGACATACGCGGTTCAAGCAAACGGAGATTGGAGAGGTGCC
>DAOMZH010000605.1:0-6934 GCA_035437985.1 Polyangium sp. (in: bacteria)
GTTGTTGCTGTTGAGGCATTGCGCCCCAAGGATTCCAAGACATCTGTGGCGGTGGCAATTGTGGGACTGATCCGAATGCCGCTTGGTCCCCTGCCGATACTGGCATACCCCAAGGATTCCAAGACATCTGCGGCGGGTTTGCTCCGAATTGCTCACCTGCCGACAGTGGTTGTGGAGGAGCAGGCGGCGCTGGCAGTTGTTGAGGTTGCGGCAATGGTTGGTCCTCCCCGACCCCTTGCCGTTTTTTGATCCCCATTTCTGCGCCTGTGGCCGAAGCCCACGTCGCAAGTGCGCCATTGGCCAAATTGTGCAGGTTGAAGGCGACAAACCCTGCGACCTTGCCCCCAGCAAACCCCAATCCGTAGGCAACCCCGTGGAGGAGTAGGCCAGTCGCGGCGTCCACGGGCAAACCCATGATGGCCGCTCTTTCGCCGTAATAGCCGCGAATGTAGCCCATTCCAAACGCCATTCCGACGACCTCCACGGTCGCCAAGACGTTATAGGCAATCACCAAACTTTCTTGCTTGGCCTTCGCGCCGGCGGCCTTGAGCAACTCCTTGGCGCGCTCGCTCCGAAGGAGTTTGTCGCGCGCAGTCGCCAACAACTCTCTGACACTGCGTTCCGTGAGCTTGTCCGTGTCTGCCATGCCCAGAGCAAAACCGAACCTTCATGAAGAGTCCACGGCTCGACGGAAAGGAATGGTCACAGGTAATGCGTCAGTTGTGACCTTTTTACTCGAACACCACTACGGGAATTTGTTTTAATTCCAAGGGGTTAATTTCACAGGCCTGTCACAGTTCGGGGGGACTAATAAATGTTCATTTCACGCCGCGACGCAGTGAAGAAGTACGCCATTTCGTACACGCGTCTCCAACAACTCGAGAAAAAGGGCAAACTCACGCCAATCGACGTGAGCACCGTTGGGAACCAGTACGAGAGGACCACCAACAAGAACCTGAAAGTGGTCTACGAAGAAGCCCAAGTCGCCGCACTCAAGAGAAATCTAGCCGTTGACGTAGCGTTTGTCCGACAGAAACGCAGGGACGCACGAGTCTTTGACATGATCACCGAAGGGTTCGATGTGCCGGATATCGTGATGCGAACGCGTCTTGAGTTGGCGGCTGTGAAGCACCTGCGCGACGAATATATCCGCGAAAAAGATGGGTTTGTCGTTCCAGGTGAACTCCGTCGCATCGCGCGCGAGCACGGGATCAACATCGGACCCCACAACATCGTCGAGACATTCGTTCGACTCCTCGAATACGGGCGTGGGATCAAACCACCGAAAGAACGTATGGCGCGGATAAAAATTACCCCCGAGGAATGACAGCTACGGGACAAACGTTTGTCCGACTCGCACATTCATGGCCGCAGGAAGCAAGTTTGTCATACTCGCACATTAGGACATACCGGGCAGAAGCTACTTTCTCTTCCAGGGTGGTGACACGCCCAGCTGGCGGCGCAGCTCTGTGGGATTTTCCACGAGTTCGTCCAGGTCGTCAGCCCCGACTTCTGTGGCAACACTGTCATCCGCGAGCCATTCAGCCAACACGTTCGGGGGCAAACCAGCCAGGACGCTGGCAAGCACCTCATCATCGTTTGGTACGCGTTTCCTCATGTGCTGCTTCCTCCCCTGCACGCACACCGTCGTGCGCTGTTTGGACAAGGTGCGTCAGCTCGTGTGCATCCCACCCATGCAGTCTCGCAAGAGTTCCCAGTGCGGAACCCAAAGCGGCTACGACGCCGACCACAAGTTGATGCAAAACCCTGACACGAGCCAGCGTTTCTCCCATCTCTTCGGTCACCCGAACACTTCCTGACGATGCCGCCTCACACGTGAGGAGTCGCGAGAGCTGTTGCTCTCGACGAACCGCAAGCGCAACACCAGACCTCCCCACCACAGGTGCGAACGTCGACAAACCTTCGACTTGGTCCAGCGCAAACGTCTCCATCACCTTGCACACGCCCGCAACGTTGAGACGACTCGTTGCGCTCAATCGACCAACGACGATGCATCCCGCACGAGCAACGTGCACGAGCTGTTGCAACGTAGGTTCTTGAAGCACCGCGGGTCGCACATGTGCCAGTTGCTCGAGCGCACCAGGCCGCGAAACCTCCAGCAGACACGCTGTTTCGAGGCGACTCACAAAGTCCAAGAGCTGTTGATCGAGACCGTCGCGGACGTCGTGCATCCACCCCCCAAGCACATCTTCTGGTCTACGTCAAGCCACAAAATAAAAGTGTTCGGACATCAATTGAGATGTTCGAATGTTTTGTCGACAAAACATTTTTAGGAGGCTTGTGCTGACAAAACAACTTGCAGAACGTTGCCCTCTTCATCGAGGGTGAGCGCAACGAACCACGTGCTGGATCACGAGGTTTTGGTTGGGAACCACCATGCCCCGCGCGGGATCGCGGGGAGTTCTTGGAGTCGGACAATGAAGTGTGCTGAATCACTTGCGGACGGGGTCCGCGAGCGGGAAGAAAAAATCGCTACAGCAGCGTGGAAAAAATCCTATTTCAAGACAGTCATCAGTTTCAACGGCCCTCCCGGAAAGCTTCGTGGTGTCTTGCTTGCGTTGTGGGACATGAGCGACCCCATGGGGCGCACATGGCACAGCCTCGATTCAATTTCGCACCAATCAAAAACCAAAAAAAGAACCCTCCAACGATACCTCGACGAGTTGGAGGAAGGCGGGTGGATCACAAAGACCCAAAAAACATGGTCGCAGTTGGCGATCGAGCAAGCGAATCTCGGTTTTCCGCTTCCGGGCCGGCATGACGACGCGAATGCGCCCGTCCTGATTTTGCTCACGTACAAGGGCAAGCCTGCCGTGGAGGAAATGAAACTTCGTATTGCGACGGATGGCCATTCTGGCCACGACCCGAGGCCAAAACGTCCCCATGGCCCCGTGGCCAATCTGGCGCACGATCCGGGTAACTCTGTTCTTGCTACCAACAAACAAGATGTAGGGGATCCAAAGCATCTCCAGCCCCCCGCCAATTCTTTGATTGATCATTTGGAACCAGCGGAAAGGGATGGATGGCGCGCGTTGCTCAAATTCTATGAGCAACACTACCGTCGCGTTTATCAAGCACGTCCGACGTCAGCGATTCCCTTGCAACTTGCCAAACCACTTGGCGGCCATGTTGCCGACATTGCGGTGCTGCTGCGGGCCCGGCTGCATGCCAAGGATATCACGATCAGTTTGGAAGATGCCATTGATCGAATTGCCGACAAGGCAATGGGCGCCTGGCTGGAATCAGCGGGTAGCGACGGCAAATTCTTGCGAAAGGTGGCCCATCGGTTGAGCGAATTGCAAAACGATCTGCCACGGAGAGCAAAGCAAGCATTGGATACTCTCGTGGCCGAAATGACCCCGAAACCAGAACCACGATCGGCCAATGTGGTTCCTTTCACGCCGCGCAATGTAATAAAACATAGTTCTGAAACACCATCGAGTGTGTTGGAACAAGTCCGTGTAAAACCGGTTGATTGTACGGACGCACCCCAATTTGAAGTCCAGGCCGTTTCCCAGCAAGTTCTAACCACGGGACAAACGACCAGCGAGTCCGTGCAGGTAAAACAAATTGGTACGGACGCACCCAAAAATGACAATCCTGCGGTTTCGTCGCAAGTTTTGCCCTCGCGACAAACGACTGGTAAGCTGGACCAGGTAAAACGGGCAGATTGTACGGACGCACCCGAAGCGAGGTGGTCCGAAGCATACAAGCTCATGGAACGGTTGAGGTTTCCCACATGGTGTGACGACAAGATGGCGCTAGAAATGCTGCATGCTAAGTCAATCGATGAAGTGGTCGAAACAGTGTCCAGGCTTCGGATCAATGAAAAATCAATGACGAGGCCAAAAATCTACGCTAAGATTTTCATTGCTCTTTACGGCCCGGAGACGCGCAATGACAATCGTTGCTAGTACGGAAAGTCCTCGACAGAATCGGCAAGCTGGTCGTAGCAGTCGGATATTGGAGGAAGGGAAAAGCGTAGTCGGAAGACCACCCATCGCTGGCGTGCCGGCGTCGGTAAAATGTTCGTTCCGCCTCACGCCATCCCAGGACGAGCTGCTTCGAACAGCGGCAGCCGAGAACGGCTTTGAGAATCCGCGCGACTACATCCTGCACATGCTCGTCAACGTGGTTGGTACGTCGATGCCTGAAAAAGCGGAATTGCTCGCGAAGGTGCAATTGGAACTCGAGCAGCAAACGGCAACAGAGAAAAAAGCAAAATGTCCTGGATGCAATAGGAAGACTGGCGCATTCGTGAAAATGGTAAAAAATCGCATTTTCTTTCGTTGCGGGCACAAGGAATGCGGATTCCCGTGGTCGGCCGAGATAAAGACCGACGCCAACGCCGACGTCGACGTCGACAAGGATGAATGAGAATGGAACCCATCGTGACAACCATCGTCACCCGCGATGTAGAATCGAGCCTCGATCTGGTCACGTCGTTTTTCATAGCGAGATTGTCCGATGCAGAGAAGCGCCAGGTCGCGGCATTGATTTCTGATTGCGCCGATGAGGCAAGCGCGTTGGGGTTGAGTGTACAGGAAAAACTATTTCGATTTGCGGAAATTTTATGGGGTGGTGCCGCGATTGGCACGGAAGAAATGGTCGAGGCGTGCGCGACCAAGACATTGGCACTTGTCACCGGCTATCAAGAGCAAAAAAAGGTGAATGGGCATCGAGCATCGATGTCGCCGGAGTGGCAACGCCTGGTGAATTCGAAACGGCCGTCGACGGTGGCCGAAGCGCCCGCTGTTCCCGCGCCAGTGGTTGAAGCCCCCTCGCCAGTGATGGCTGAGGCCGAGGCGCCCGTGGTTCCTGTGGTTGCAGCCGAAGTTCCCGTGGTAGTGGTCGAACCTCCAGCTGCTCCCGCGGTTGCGGCCGAAGTTCCCGCAGTAAGACGTCGTGAGAGAAAACCAGCTGCTGCACGTCCCCGAAAAACCAAAAACGCTTAATCAAACGAGCGTTTGCCCTTTGGACGTGTAAAACCTACACGAATTCAGTGGCTGTCGTGTTCAGCAGCCCCATTTGTCTGCTCGCGCAAACGGACAACGTGGAGTTCGAGCGGGCATGGGTACGTCGCTGGAACGAACCAGCAGCTTGAAACGCAGAACATACGGGGACAGATGTACGCGGAACAAATGCATCAAAAGAAGCCTTGTTTGATGTTTCGTGTACAGATGTCCCCGCGCGAGTCGGCTGATTTGCAAGTAACAGATCGTGTATGTGGACAAATGTACCCGTTCACGGACATCCGAGGAAGGGCCGCCCTGCGCACCAAACAACGTTGTCCACGCGAGTCCCGAAGGGCGTTACGCTCACTCGCATGGGGAACACGGGGAAACCAATCAGCATGTGAGCGACGCTGACGCAAATCGAAGTCCAAATCGACGCTGCGTACGCCAATGGGCAAGAAACCGTTTCGGAAGACCCGGCCAATCCATTGAAGCGTTTGGATGGCGGGAGGGACGAACTCGCGAACAACGGCTTCTTCTATCCATCGAATGACGCTGTAGGCAGGCAACGCCGTCCTCGAACTGCGGCTGCCGTGCGACGCATTCGAAGTTACGACCACAATTTGTCCCGCCATCGAACAGCGTCAGATGGTTGGTGAACGCACTCCACACACGCGAAGCGTGGACATACGTACGCGCCATTTTCAAGCGCTTTGCAGTAAATACGCACTTGCGTGTACATCTGTACCCGTGCTAGAGGGTTTTTTATGACGACCATCGCCGTGATGAACTTCAAAGGTGGCGTGGGGAAAACCACGCTCGCAGTCTTGTTAGCCAACGCGCTCGTCGACCGGAAGAAGAGCGTCTTGCTCTGCGACTGCGACCCCCAACAGAGCGCCGTGGCGTGGTCGGGGTGGTCCAAGGAAACCTCGAAGGTCGAGGTGATGAAGATTGACAAGATACGCCCTCGAAAACTTGCCTCGAGCCACGACGTCGTGGTCATGGATTGCCCGCCCCGGTACGGCGAGCAATGCATTGCCGCTGCAATTGCCGCCGACGTGGCGGTGGTCCCCGTGTGCGCGGGGCCGCTGGACGTTGATGCTACCGCATTCCTCATCGAGACCTTGAAGGCAGCGAATGAAACGCGCAAATCTCCGCTGCCGGTCATCTTCGTACCGAACAAGGTGCAGCCCCGGCTTCGACTCACGACCGTATTGATGAAGGCACTCGCTGGTTTGACCAAGCGAGTCGATAATGCCCGTGTAAGCAAAGTGTCACTGCCACTTCGTACAGCTTACGTCGAAGCCCTGATGAATGCGTGGACCCCGCTTTCTAAGGACTTGGCTCGCCCAATCAATGATTTGTGCGACGAGGCTCTCGCGGCGGTGGCAAAATGAGCAAGGGCAAAAAAGACCTGTCGTTCGATTTAGATGCCGCAGTGACGCGAAAGCCGCCGGTGGCATTGGTCAAAAAAGTCGCCGAAGATATCGAACGGCTCCTTGTCGACGTTTCGCCAGCAATGCAAAAACAAATCAAAGAGCGGGCGTTGGCCTCCGATACGACCGTGAAGGAGTACGTGCTCAAGATAATCTACAAGCACATGAACGAGGTATCGCGGCCGGCGGAGCCCTACCCGAGCATGCGTGGACAAAGGCGCCTCATTCTCGAAGTGCCTGCCGCAGAAGCGGTAACCTTGCGACGCAAAGCCCAACGATTCTCGACGTTCAAAGAATTCGTGCTGCGATGCCTCGAAGCCGAAGGCATCGCAATAGGGTGAGCGCTTCGTGAGGTCCGCCTTTGTGGGGGCCGATCGGAATGGGCTCGTTCAACTTTGTTATCGAAACTCGTCAAAGCGGTGACGAATCGAGAAGAGGCAATCGAGAAGGCGTTTCGAGAATCGTAACCTATTGATTTCCCGTGCCACCCCCGGTACCGCGACGGGTTTCTCAAAATGGTTC
>DAOMZH010000606.1:0-6926 GCA_035437985.1 Polyangium sp. (in: bacteria)
CGCTCACGGCCGAACGCACGATGATTGCAACGCCGCGATACCCTCTCACCAACCGCGGCATCGAGCGACGGAGCGTTTCCTCGAAGGGTGCGTCGTTGCGCAATGGTCCTTCACGCCAATCGACACATAGATTCTTGCGCTCACGTCCCAGGCGATCGAGGGCATTGTTGATTGCGTCCATGTCGCGCTCCATCGTCGGAATATCGGGGTAATCGACGTTCGTCCTCTGGATCCGAACCACGAAACCCGCGGTATCCGAATGGACCGCGAAATAGGGAGTCTGGAGCGAAATCATGCCGTGCAGTGCAGCATGGCACGCGCCAGCCAAGGTGGCGACTTTCTGCACAAAAAAGGTGTTGCGAGGAATTCTTCAACGAACGCGGAAAACATCACGATAGCGACGCCCCGACGAACCCAAAAGCACGATGCCGACACCCGAGGTGTTGCCTGGACAAACGCTTCGTCAGAAGGGCAACCGAATGCGCACTACGGCTCCGTCTCAGGCAGGAATCCTGCAATGCCGACAGCGTAGGGCCCGCCTCTACTCGCAACGTCGTGCGCGCGGCTCGAACGCAGCACGAAGAGCGTATTGAACGGACGTTGCAAGCGAATCGAGGCTAAAGAGGTCAACACACTGTTTCTCGGAGCGGTCTGTTCAACACGCTCCAAGAAACAAGGGTGATAGGCTCCATCCGCAATTCAACGCCAACGTGGGACATCGGCACATGAGCGACATCGTCTTGCCCGGACTCGATGCATACGTCGAAGCGCATACGCAACCGCGGCCCGAAATTTTCGATGAACTACGAACCGTCACGTACGGCTCGATGCAGTCGCCGCACATGCAAGTGGGTCGAGTCGAAGGGACGTTTTTGGAAATGTTGTGCACTCTCATGGGCGCACGACGCGTGCTCGAGATTGGGACATTCACCGGCTACTCGGCCTTGTGCATGGCCCGCGCATTACCCGGCGACGGTGAGCTCGTCACGCTCGACATCAATCCCGAGGCGACCCGCATTGCTCAATCGTTTTTCGATCGGGTGCCCGAGGGGAAAAAAATTCGCATCGTCTTGGGCGATGCCTTGACCTCGATACGCGCGCTCCCCACGACGGAATTGTTCGACCTCGTGTTCCTGGACGCCGACAAAGAGCGGTACTCGGAATATTACGAGCTCGTACTACCACTTTTGCGAACAGGAGGGTTGCTCGTTGCCGACAACACGTTGTGGAGCGGACGCGTGCTCTGTCCCGTTGCCGCGTCGGATCGGGCCATCACTCGGTTCAACGACATCGTGACCGCTGATCCCCGTGTTCAGAATGTTTTGCTCTCCGTGCGCGACGGCATGATGCTCGCTCGCAAACTGTAAACTGCTCACGAACGGAACGAGGAACCGATGCTGCTCGTCGTGGATGTCGGCAATACGAACATTTCTTTCGGCGTTTTCGACGGGACAAACTTGCGTGAACACGTGCGTTGCGAGAGTGCCCGTAACCGCACGGCGGACGAGTACGCGGTCCTGGTGCGCCAGATGCTGGCGCTGCGTGGGCTCGATCCGTCACAGATCGACAGTGCGATCATCGCCAGCGTCGTACCTGCGTTGACGGACACGACTGTGGAAGTGGTTCGTCGTGGGTTTGGCCAGGAACCGTTGGTCGTTGGTCCGGGGATCAAGACCGGCATGGCGATCCTTTACGAAAACCCGCGCGAGGTCGGTGCCGATCGCATCGTCAACGCTGTCGCCGCGTACGAATGGGCGAAAGGCGGTGTGATCGTCGTGGATTTCGGAACAGCAACGACCTTCGACTGCGTCACGCCGAAAGGCGAATACCTCGGCGGCGTCATCACGCCCGGGGTCCAGATCAGCGCCGAAGCCTTGTTCTCCCGAGCCGCACGTTTGTCCCGCGTAGAGATTGCTTTGCCTCCCAAAGTTGTCGGGAGAAACCCCGTGCACAGCATGCAATCGGGCATCGTTTACGGCTACGCCGGGCTCGTCGATGGATTGTGCGCGCGCCTCATTCGCGAGCTGGATTATCCCTGCCGCGTCATCGCCACCGGAGGGCTCGCGCGACTCATTGCACCTCAAACGACCAGCATCGAAGAAACGGACGACAACCTCACGCTCACCGGATTGCGTTTGCTTTACGAACGTAATGCTTCGAGCCCGAAGAGCACTTCGCGCGGAGGCGTCGAGGTTTGACTCGACGTCCGATTGCCGCGGCGACTGTTCTCTTGCTCGTCACTGCTGCGCTCGCTCTCGTAGCTGGTACGGAATCGACCTCGCTCGAAAAGGCGTGGACCGCGCCGGGTTTGGACCGAACCATCTTGCTCGATGTGCGCCTGCCGCGGATCGCCTTGGGCGCACTCGCGGGAGCTGGTCTGAGTGCTGTTGGTGCTGCATTTCAAGCACTTTTACGCAACCCTTTGGCCGAGCCATACATCCTGGGTGTGTCAGGTGGTGCAGCTCTTGGAGCCACCACCGCTATCGCTCTTGGCCTCGGAACTGCCACGTTGCTCGGCGCTGCATTGCTCCCCGTCGCGTCGCTGTTTGGCGGGCTTGCGGCGACGTCCCTCGTGTACGCGATCGCCCGTTCCGCACGTGGAGGCGTGTCGAGCACGACGATCTTGCTCGCTGGCGTGATGGTCAACGCCATCGCTTCGGCGCTCATCACGTTTCAGAAAGCGTTGGTCCCACCATCCCGAGCGCAGCAGCTTCTGCGGTGGCTGGTAGGGTTTGTCGATCTGCCCCACTTGCCGTCGCTCGTGTTGGGCGCGCTGTACGTCGCCGCAGGGTGCACCGTGCTTCTCCTCGACGCTGCGCGACTGAACATTTTGGCGTTGGGTGATGACACTGCGGGAACGTTGGGAGTGGACGTTCGTCGCCTCGAAGCGCGAATCTTCTTTGCTTCGTCGTGTGTCGTAGGTGCGATCGTCAGCATGACGGGACTCATTGGGTTTGTCGGTCTCGTCGTGCCGCACGCAGTGCGTCGTTTGATCGGTTACGACCAACGTCGCGTGATGCCGGTATCGATTTTGGCTGGAGCCACGATGGTCGTGGGTTGTGATCTCATCGCGCGGCTCGCGTTTCGATCCTTGGGCACGGAGCCTCCGGTCGGTGCAGTGACGGCAATCATTGGAGGTCCAACTTTTTTGATTTTGCTTCGGAAGAATTCCGTTTGAGGTCAACCCATCATGACGCGACCGAGCGCGGGGCGGGACATCAAGCGGCCTGCCCACGCGGTGAGGTTGGGGTAGCCGCTGGTGTCGATGCCCAGACGCATCAAGATCGGGACATACGCATTCGCGATGTCGACAAACGAAAAGTCGTCACCGAGGAAGTATTGTTTGCCCGCGAGGTGCGCCTCCATCATGGCCAAAGACGCATGGATGTCTTTCTTCGCGGTTTCTGCAGCTTTTTCGTTCTGCTCTTCCGCGGGAAAACGCGGCACGGTGTTGCGCATGTAGCGTGATAACGCCTCGGTGAACGTCACTCCTCCCCACACCATCCACTTGAACGCGATGGCCCGTAGTGGGTTTGGCGGCGGAAACAGTCCCTTGTCCACGCCAAACCGTTCACCCAGGTACATGAGAATCGCCAGCGATTCGAAGATGGGTTCGCCCTCGGCAACGAGCAACGGCACTTTGCCGTTCGGATTGAGAGCCAGATATTCGGGTTTCTTCTGGTCTCCGGCCGCGAGATCGAGCCGGATCTTTTCGTAGGGAACGCCGAGTTCTTCGAGAGCCCAGTGGATGCGCGTCGCGCTGGTCATCGGCGCGTAATAAAATTTCAGATCATTCATGTGAGCCTACCTTGTTCGAGTGAAGCGAGATTGTCCGACTCGACTTCAGCTCGCAAGCGAAGGCTCATTCTTCGTGGATGGAATCGATCGCTTCGGGGACCGGCACAGCTTCGACTTCCTGAGGGGCCATGCCACCGACGAAGTTCGGTGCGAGCGGTTCGTCTTCGTTCCACGACGCAGTGACACTCAACAGCGCTTCTTTGTCGCGTTTGGTGCGGCTGACACTCACAGTTGCTTCAATGCCGCGCAGAGTCATCGGTTGAGCTGTTTCTCTCGTCTTGGCCACGAATCCTGCGGGATTCGAGCGGCGCATTTCGATGGTCCCCGCGACACGCACGAGCGATCCAGAGCTAGCGGCCGGATCGAGCACGAGGCGCGCGTGTTTACACGCGACAAACCCAAGTTTGCCAAACGCATCGACGACGACGAATCGGTTCGGGGTCGGAAAAATCGCGTGCACTTTGCCGTCGCTGCGAAAGCCGTACACCAAATATCCCGCAGGCCCGCGACCGATGACCGTCAATGGCACGCGAGTTTTGCGCTCTTCTCGCATGCCATTCGAGTTCATGTCGATCCAGCCATCCGTGATCTCGAGCTCGGGTTTGCCCGAGTCGGCGCCCACGAACCTTTCCGCGCGCAGCGGCAATGCGCTCGTGGAACCACGGATCGTCACACTGGAGTTCCCCGAAGGAATGGCACCCGGAGCGATCGCGCCCAGCGTGACACAGCGACCATCGCGGGCTTCTACCGTGCCGAAATTATGTTGATGGCTGTTGCGCGTGACTTGAATCCCTTCGATCGTCTCCGTCGCGGGCAAACTCGTCGGAGAATCTTTGGGGTGCAACATTTCGGGCAAACGCACTTCGGCCAAAGCTGAAATCGTCGGCGGATTTTCGGCGCGGGCCAACGTCGGCACGAGTGCCGACAAGACAAACGAAGTAACCAAGGGAATCGTTGCCGTACGCATCACAGACTCCTCAAGTAGGCTTCGAGAGCCGTGAGATCCTCTTGAGCCAAGTGCTTCGTGTGCCCCATCTTGCCGTCGGAATCGAGCAGAAGGGCGCGCAGCGTCGAGTAACGTCCGTCGTGGAAATACGGCGCAGTTCCGCCGACAAACTTCAAAGAAGGCGTGTCGAATACCGGCTTCACGTCCGCATCTGCCTTGCTCTGCACATCGTATTGATGACGATCGGTGAACGTGCCCGCCTCGCTATGGCAATTGCCACATCCCGCGTTGTCCGAATGAAATACCTGTCGACCACGGTCGACGAGCACCTTGTCGGAATCGGAGTTTGTCGAAGCAGGCGCATCGAGCGTCGTGGCAAAAGCAATGAGCGCATCGAGTTCGCGACGTTCGAGCCCTCCACCACCGAGACGCGCGAAGGTTTGCGCCAAATGCGACTCCACGCTGTCGGTGGATCCCATCCAGCCATAAGGAGCCGTCTGCGCCAGACGACCGGCAAGCATCGGAGTTTGTCGAGGACCATCAGGCGTGGCCCAAGTGAGCGCATCATCGCGACCATCGGGGTGGCAACTGGCACACGCTCGACCATCGCGAGAGATCCGCGGGTCGTTTGTCGCATGGAACAGACGTCGACCGAGATCGAAGTCGGGCCCCGACGAAGCTTTCGCCTTGCGGGAAAGAGCAACGCGCAGCCCCTTCACGTTTTCGTCCGCGGCGTCTTCGGATTTGTTCTCGAGCGAAACGATGTGGAGTTGACGATCGAATTGCGAGAAGACGACGAGTCGACGACCTTCGGTATCGACCGCCAAACCGGTTGGTCCTGCCGCAACGGGAATGCGTCGACGCTCCGATTGTTCCGGATCAGCAGAGGCTGCGTCGTATTCGATGATCGCGTCGAGTCCCATGCACGCGACGAACAATCCACGCGATGCGCCATCGACGGCTGCTGCACGGGGCAACAAACACGCCGGTCGCGGCTTGCGCGCTCCAGACATGTTTCCGAGCTGGTTCTCCACAGAAAGCGACTCGGCGATCGGCTCGGCCGTGTCTTCATCGATGACCACAACCGATCCGAGTTCAGGCGCCGTCGCACCTGCATCGCCATACCCATCTGATCGTTCATCCGTTTGTCCGGGATCAACGAGGACTTGCGGCGCGAAAATGCGCCCGGCGAGCTCCGTAGACTTGGCAAGCGCGTATCCCTGACAGCCTCGACGTTCCAGGATGGCTCGCCCGCCAAAGATCCGACTTCGCCTTGCAAATTGCGCTTCTTCCGTTCCCCCAACGTTCATCGTGACGACCGTACGTTTGTCCAAGTCGACAACGCTCATGCGTGAACCAACGACGTGCGTCACGAACGCTCGTTTGCCGTCATCGGAAACGACCACGGCCCGCGGCTCGCGCTGCAAAGGAACCTCGTACCGACGTGCCAAACTCTGGGCATCGTACGCTCCCAACGTCGCGCCCCAACCACTCGACACGAGCACGGTGCTTTCATCGGGCGTCGTTGCGAGCGCTACCGGCTCGGCTGCTGTGGGAATGACGCAACGAGACTCGAGAGGTTCGTCTGCGGAAGCCGTTGGTTCCAAAATTTGAATGACGCTGCGATCTCGAAGGGCAACAGCCACTCGACCATCAGCCATCGCCAAGAGGTGGGAAGGAGTTCCCGCAACGTTTGTCGTGGCAATCTCGTTGCCCGTGGCGACATCGACAGTGTGCACCGAGCCGTCATCAGCATCGGCCACATAGGCAATGGACCGCTTGCCGTCTTGAACGACAGCGACGGTGGAGCTTTGGTGCGTCACGTTTTTCGGTCGTGCTCCCACGCCCGGACGAACCCTCGCACATCCCCCCGCGGATGGAGCCGCGACCCGCGCTTCCTTCGTGTTTCCTGCCCCGCCGCATCCGATGGCTGCCGCCGAAGCAACGACGACCAACGAGCCCAACATCAAAACGCTTTTTCGCATGGCGCCTCTTGAACGCTACACGGTAGCCCGATCTTCCCGAGGCTACACATGCGCCCGGTCAGAGACGCGCCGCAGCACGAATCGATTCATGAGCGCCCCGAAATTCGCTCGTCGCCTGGGGACGGTAAACTTCGCGGGGCTCAGAAGGTGTTGAACAGGCGTTGCGAGCGTTGTGATGTTAGGGAGGACGACGGAAG
>DAOMZH010000607.1:0-6924 GCA_035437985.1 Polyangium sp. (in: bacteria)
CACCATGGACGATTTTCCAGTGCCCGACGCCGCTGCGACAATCAAAAAACGGGGTCGTGGATGGCCAATTTCATCGGCACTACCTTGGATCAAATTCCCCAAGTCATCGACGGTTTCTTTGACTTCTACGTCACGACCAAAGAAATACCGCTGATGTTCCAGGCCAAACGTGAGTAACCCTCGATAAGGCCGAAACACCACCGGTCGCGTATCCCAGCCCGTCGTGTTTTGAAAAAGCTGAAGCGCCGCGTAATCGGGGATGTGCGGGCGATCTCGACGCAGCCGCTTGCGCGCAGCACTCACCGCGGCTTCCAGCGACAAGGGCGTCTTGTTTATGGTGCCCAAGAGCGAGCCGTAAAGCTCGGCGCAAAGCAGTATCGATCCCGCCTTCGAGAGCAGAAATCGCGAGGCAATGACCGATTCGATTCCCTGACGATGAAAGGCCAGCGCCACGCTTCCCAAATGACTCCCGGGTTTTACCGGGGCAGAGCCCAGGCACGCGCAAACCACGACCAGAATCGGCTTTTGGTCCCGAATCTCCTCGAAAAGCGTCGAGATCTCATTCGGCGGAACGGTCTGCTTCCGCAAATTCGTAACGTCATTGGTTTGCCGTCCGTCCGCGGAAAAACCTTTCTTGCGATCGTTGTCGGTGGTGAAAACGAGCCCAATGCCTTCGCCGTCTTCGAGGTCCCCGCCATGGCAAAGCAAATGCAAAATGTCATAAGGTCGTTTTTCTTGAAGCGCCGCATGCTCGAGTTTGCTGCGGATCGCTTGAAACGAGGCATGCGCGACCATGTCGCGTTCGCGATCGAATAACTCGCGGCGCTGTTTTTCATCGCCCCCTATGGCGTCGCGTGCTGCTTCGAGCGCTTCGAGATGCTCTTTCCAAGGCACGCTGCTGCCATTACCCGGCGACCATGCATAAAGAATTCGGCCACCTTCGGGCCGCGGCGCTGCGTTGACGACAGCTCTATTGGCAGCGGTGGGCCACGTATAACGAATCGTGCAATCAGGGATCTGAGCGAGCGCAAGGTCATTGTCTTCCAGCCGCGTCAATTCCCACGGCAAGGCATAAAGCTCGGCAGCTGCCGACCGAATGGTCAAACGGATGGGCTGTTTTGCCGCGTAGGCCTTTTCGAGCAATCCATCGACGCGACAAGCACGCAGAAAACGTTGTAGTTCACCACCGAGCGTCGTGAGAATCGACGCAGACTTGGCGTCTTCCGTTTGCAATGCGGCGAGGCCGTTTTTTATCGTCGCGCGATTCCAGGGCAGGGAAGCGGTCGAGACTTTGCCGCCATCGAGGTCCGTGCGCTGGTATTCCAATGATTCTTCGGGAATGACGTACGCATTGTCGCCGAATTCGCTCCGCGAGAACTGCAAAAATAGCTCGAACGGTTTATTCTCGGCCGGGCTGGTCATTCGTCATCTCCAGCCGTCGTGTCCAGATTGGGCCAGCGACATCGCGCACATCGTGCCGCAAGGCGCGATCGTTTGTCAATGTTTTTCGTAAACGGCCCGGAAAACTTCGCGGCGGGCGGCAATTCAAGGTGGCGAGCACTTTGCAAGAGGGGCAATGGTCCCGCCTATTTACGTCGAAACCTGCGCCATGGGTGGAGGCTCGAACCTCCATCCCTGAGGGCGCTAGCCACCACCCGAGAAATTGCCTGGCAAAGTGGGCTCGAGCCGGAGTACAATGGTTCCATGAAGCGCACATCTGTTTATCTGCACCGAATTGGTCACCGTTCTTTGCTCGTGCTCACGCTCCTCGCGCTCATGCATACCGGATGCAGTCCCGATGGGCCGCTTCATGTGGCCGTGTTCATGCCGACGTTGGCAGATCAGACGACCACGGAACGTCCGGCGTTGAAATGGGTCGCAGATTCGGTCAATGCGGCTGGAGGTATCGACGGACGAACCCTGGTGTTCGATAATGCGTTTTATGATCCCATGCAAGGTGACGACAGCATCATTGCTTCGGCGCAGACGATTGCAGCAGATGACACGTACGTCGCCGCGATTGGTCCGGGTACATCGGAACATCTGTCATTGCTTGCCGATACCTTCCTCGAGCACAAAAAGCCGCTTGTTTCATTTACTTCGGCCGGAGCTGAACTGTTTCGAGCTTATGGAGGCAAGGGTTTTCTTTGGCGCACGCGGGAATCGGACATTGCGCAGACGGAGCTTTTGGTGCGTTTTGCAAGGGAACGGGCAGCGACCCGGATAACGCTCGTGTCGACGTTGGATCAGGATGGGTATAGTTTTTTTTCTTGGTTTGGATTTTTTGCCCGGGAGATGGGTTTTGCCAATGATGCCGTGAAGATCCAGGCTCTCACGGACGATTCGATGTGTCCCCAGACAGTGATGAAGGCGCTAGAAGACAAACCCAATATCGTCTTTGTTGCCGTGAGTGATCCAATGCAGGTGCAATGTGTGATTCAAGCAGCTTCGCCGCCGGGAATGCCGCGGCCATTGATCGTGGTTGCCGATACTGGTTTGGACCTTCCGCGACTTCTCACGGAAATGGGCCCAGTTGCGGATGGAATCGAAGGAATGAGTCCTGTGCCATTTGCTGCGGATTTTGAAGCAGCCTACCAGGTGGAGACGGGGGAAAGTTTGCCGCCGCATGGAGCCAGCGAATACGATGCGGGACTTCTCGTGGCGTATGGTCTGCAATATTCCGAAGGGGAAGGGGGCCAAGCGCTGATGGACGGGCTAAAAGAGGCCGCTACAGGTCGGGAAGGGTCGTATTCGTGGGATGCTGCGGGCATCAAAGGAGCGCTCGCGTCCATTCGCGATGGGCATTGCCCGGATATCACTGGAGCCACCGGCCCTCTCGAATTCGACGCGGATTACGGCATGGATTTGGCGGCTTCGACGTTTTCACATTGGACGTGGGAAACGGACAAACGGGTCTTTCACGAGCAATACTGGACGGGTGACGCCGATTTTCGCACGAGTACGGGGGTACTCGTGAGGCCCGAACAAAGCGCCTTGCCGGATGTTTCGGGGACGGGTTCCGACTATACGCCATCTGCGGCGAAAACTGAATTATGGGCAGTCATTGCGGCATTGTCGTCGGGATGGGAAAACTACCGCCATCAAGCCGATGCTTTGCGCCAATATCAAATCTTGCGCGGAAATGGCGTCCCGGACGATCACATCATTCTCATTTTGGCCGACGATGTCGCGAAAGCTTCCAAGAATCCGCTGCCTGGCCAAGTTCGTAATGAAGTATCGGGCAAAAATCTGCGCGCCAATGCCCAGGTTGATTATGGCCTGACGATGACCGCTGAACAACTCATGGATATCATTCTGGGAAATGCGACGACCGCGACGCCGAAGGTCGTGAAATCCACGGCTTCGAGCAACCTGTACCTTTATTTGGCGGGACATGGAGGCGAGATTGGGATGACCATCAATGCCACGACCGCTGCCGAAGGGCTTTATGGGAGTGATCAAGCGCTGCTCACGCCGAAACTCCTTCGGGACACGTTGTGTACGTTGCGCGCGGAAGATCGGGTTCGGCGGGTATTCGTCGCGGTGGAAAGTTGTTATGGCGGGGTGTTTGGAGATGCGGGGTATTTCGGCATCGAAAGTGGTTGTAATGCCGGAACGACGCCGCTTCTCGGGGTGACTTTGTTGAGTGCCGCGGATGTCACCGAAGTATCGTTTGCTGCATCGTACGATCCCAAAGTTCGGGCTTGGGTGGGTGATGCGTTTTCGCAGCGTTTCGCAGGAAATGTCGAAGACTCGCCCGCGATGACCCTCACGGACCTGTACAAAGAGGTTTATCTCGGCGTAACGGGATCGCATGCGTCGTTGTACAACATCAATGCCTCTGGCAAACTCAGCGATATCAAGCTCGACGAGCTCTTTTCACCGTAGAACATACGTGGGGTCACAACCCGGCGTCGCGCGTCGTTGGCTCATTTCTTGCTGCGGATCATGCGAGTCGTCGACATTGGCGGCTTATTCGGTTGAAAGGACATCGTTATGGTTTACACAAAGAAGACACTTGCTTTCCAGGTTATTGCCACGTCGGCTGCATTGCTGCTGTCGGGGCTGACGATGGGATGTGGTGATGGGTCCGGCGTCAATTGTGCGGAAGGTTCGACGGATCCAGCGTGTGCGCCTCCGACAAACGCTTGTGCGACGACATCCCAAGCGCGGTATGTCGTGCATCAAGTGACCATGCCTGGAGCAATGAACCATTTCGATTACGACGTCGATGGTGATGGATCGTCGGAGAACAAGACGGAGACGGTGGTTTCGGGTCTCGAGGCTGCGGGGTTGAGTATTCAAGCGGCATTCGATAGTCATCTCGAGGATGGCGATGTGCTGATGTTGGTCGATGTGCAAGGTGGGAGTTTGACGACGGGATGTGCCAACGTGATCTTGCGGGAAGCACAACCTGCGGCCGCGCCACCGGCGTACAATGGTAATGACACGTTTACGCCAAATCCCAATTATACCTCCGTAAAACTCGCCGGAAATCTAGCGAGCGGAAAGCTGACGACGACGGCCCCGAAAAACCAACCGCCGGCTTCCTTGGGCGTGCTGAAGCTTTCTGTCCCCATCACGCTCGATTACAAGCTCCCGCTCATTCTTTATGGCGCGCGTGTCGAGGGGCAATTGACCGCGATGGGCATCACGAATGGTCGGCTCCATGGAGCCCTGAAGAAAGTGGATATCGAGACGTATTCGTTCCCGGTGGTCGCGCAAGCGATTACCCAACGAATCAACGAGCTGCCGAACGATAGCGAAGAAGCGCTGTTGATTTCGATATTTGAAAACCAAAACAATCAAATCTCGAAAGACAAGTGCATGAACACGCCGACGAAGTGTTGCGCGACAAACCCATTGACGTGTGTGATCACGGCCGAAGAAGTGGGTGCAAGTCCCTTGATTCAGCAGCTCATTGCCCCGGACATTCAGATGTTCCAAAGTGGCACGTGGTCGCCGTCGCCGGAGGGATTGGAGCCGGAATCGTTGTCGTTCGGCATTGGATTTGCGGGCGTCAAGGCGAAGTTCAACTGACGCGCGGGCGCCGGTTTTCATTGGTTTGACCGCGTAGAGCAGGTCCGAACACCTCCAACAGGTTTGTTCATTCGCGTGTCTTGCTCGAAACGCAGGCCTCCGGCACGACACGAGGTTTCTTCGGTGGGTGGCCAAAGGAACAGAGCTGTTGACCGTCGCGTTGGGGGGTACACGTCAACTCGATACCCCAACGAAAATCGTTGATCGCGGTGGCCATCCAGTTGCGACAATATCGTGGCGTCAAGTCCGGACGACCATTGCAAACGTCCGCGGTACTCTCGTCACTTGCACCTCGTCCAGCGGATTTGATTGCCTGACAACAGGCCTGCGCTTCCGCACAGGGGAGAGGGCTCGTCTCCCGATCGAACAACATATCGTAGTGCGCTTGCAATTCCTTGGGTAGTTTGTAGAGTTTGCATTCCAACCAGCCGAATCTCGAATGATCGCCCGTATTGTTTGCAGGGACGAGCGACACCACCATACCATCGGGCTGATCGATGAATGTGATTCGACGGTAAATGGTTTTGAGCCCCTTTTGATCGGTGTATCCCTCGCGCATTCGTGGCGAAACGAGCGGACCTTGAACGATTACGTATCCATCGACCATCCAAATGGCCTTCCCGACTTCGTAGTTCCCCGAAAAAACACTCCATTCATCCTGCTTCGTCACGGACAGCTCGACATCGAAGCGTTCTGCGTAATCTTCCGCAAGCATATCGACGTGATCGTGAGCGATTCGAAACCATATTGGTTTTTCCTCGGCTACCCAGTCATACGTGCAGCGTTCAGATTGGTACCAGCCCAAATCATTGTCGGGGATGGACAATTGACGAGGCTCTATTTCCGATATCTTCTCCACGTTAGCCGGCGGAGGACACTGGATTTGGGGCGTCGGAGCGAGCGCTTTCGAGCAACCACCGACCATCACCAAAAGTGCGACAATGACGAACCCATTCCGAGGCGCGCGCCATTCGAGCGCGGCCATGGAGCGCATTGTTTGTGCAATCATTGGCCCCTTGGACTCGCGCAGGTTCGTCTCCTTGGCAAGGAAATCGATTCCTGTAACAGCACGGAACTCCCCACGTCCAGCGCGACCTTGAACGTTGCCGCGAGTTCTCGACAAATTCGGCGTTCATTCCCGAGAAACCAGCGCAGCCTCGACCTGAGTACGTGCTCATTCGCCTGAGACGCGCTAGGGTGGCCGCCCCATGGTCGAAGTTTCCGTACCTGCAACGCCGAGCCGCGTAGTTCATCACGCCGATGCGGTCGGGTGGCTCCGTGAACGCGGACGCCTCCCCGGAGCCAGCGTGGTCACGTCGCTACCGGACATTTCGGAGGTCCCCCATCTTGGATTCGACGGGTGGAAACGCTGGTTCGAAGACGCCGCTCGATTAACCATGGACTGTGTTCCCGACGAGGGCGTAGCGATTTTTTTCCAAAGTGATATCCGCCATGCCGGCACGTGGGTCGATAAGGGATTTCTGGTCAGCAAGGCCGCCGAAATCGCGGGAATGTCGACGCTCTTTCATCGAATCGTGTGTTATGAACCGCCCGGCACCGAGACATTCGGGCGCGCGACGTATGCGCATTTCCTCGGTTTTGCACGCGTGTGGAACCCTGTGCGAGCCCAAGCTGCCGCTCACGTGATTCTCGATGCTGGTCCCAAGCCGAGCACCAAATCCATGGGCGTAAACATCTGCCTGGAAGCATGTCGCTTCGTCGCCTCGCAAACCACGACCCGCACCGTCGTCGATCCGTTCTGCGGTTTTGGAACGGTATTAGCCGCGGCCAATGCGTGCGGACTCGATGCGATCGGCGTCGATCTTTCGGCGCGGATGTGTCGTCGGGCCCGCGCACTCGTGATCGAACTTCCCAACAATGGTG
>DAOMZH010000608.1:0-6916 GCA_035437985.1 Polyangium sp. (in: bacteria)
GGCTTCTTCGACGAGCTTGAGCCAGCCGAGAAAAATCGGCGCCGCATCGGCAGAACCGTCAATCGTCCCCGCCAAACGTTTGCCCGGACCGAACACAATCGCCCGAAACGTATCACGATCCCAACGCGAAAATCGCCGCTCCCCTTCCCGCTCGTGATGCTCGACGATCGTCTCGAAATCAGTCGTCATGACGAACCTTGCTCCCTTTCCAGGCGCACGGCCGCCGTGAGTCGCCGTTGATAAGTCTCGTGCACGCTCTTCAAAAGAACGATGTCGTCATAAATCGGCCCGGACAAATCTGCGCGGACCAGCATTTCTTCCAGCGTGCGCTGCACTTTTCCGAGACGTCTTTTGAGGTCCGCGGTCGACAAATTTTGTGCCGAGACGTCCGCCTCTTTTTGGATCGCCAGCACCATTTCGCGCAGTGGCGCGTACGTTGCATATTGTGTAGTCGATTGATCGAAGAGCCTTTGAATCCACGTGCTGCGATCCAAAAGCAAAACCCGAGCTTCGGGTTTGTGAAAAAATGGACTTTGCGGATTGGCCCGCAGTTTGTCGAAAAGAGCAAAAGGCAAAACGATTCGCACGTCGGCGACCGTCACCTCCATGCTCCCCCGAAAATACGCAATCGATTTGGCAAACAACAAAATGGCTTGCAGCGCTCGCGCCGAAACTCCGTTCTCCGTTTGCGTGCAGATATGTGCGTTTTTATCGAGCGGACAATCTTCGTTGCACACATTGGCCACTTTTTTTCCCGCCAAATGCAACGTGTCCTTGTTGCGATATTCCAATACGTCCGACGCTCGGCGACAAAAATCGAGTTGTCCCACGAAAAACCCGAGCATGTCGAGCACCGCGGGCGGCACGGGAATGCCCCGAATTTCCGCTTCGACTTGATCGAGTTCGTCCTGGGAGAACACCACATCCGCCGGTACACGGGCCTCCGGCGCGAATGGATCCGTCACGCGCGCTTCCAACACATCGAGTGCTCGCGCATGAAACGGAGGTGCGCGCACGACCAAATCGATGCGGTCTTTGAGCGCTTCGATCACCTGAAATGTTCCGCCTCCCGCATCATCGTTTGCCGTGAGAAACCACGCGGATTTACCCGCCAAAGCTACCTGTTCAAAACTCTCCGCATATCCTTCGGCCAAGAGCGAAAGCAGCGCCGATTGCGTCTTCGTCGGGATGCGGTTGTATTCGTCGATGATCTTCACCCGGCGCGAAATCCAACTGCGCCATTCGACCTTCACCGCACTCGCTTGCTCAGCTTTCACCAAACTCGAAGGCAACGGACTGCCCAGCAAATCCGCGGTCGTCAATTGTGGATGCCCATGTTGCACCAGGCGCCGAATCTCGGTCTGCGGAATGCCCGCAAGCGCGGCCATGAGCGTCGCCATCGTGGTTTTACCGCGACCAGGCGCACCCACGAAAAGCAGCCGTTGCGACGTCGCCAAATTGCATAACGGAAACAGTACGTACGAGGCAAACCCTGCTCCCGACAGAGCAACCGTCGCTTCACCGCGCCCCACACTCTTGACTTCACCCAGTTCCAAATCGAGGTACGGGCACACGAGCGCTTGCTCGACAATCCATCGATACGCACGTCGCAACTTGCCCGCGAGATTCGCAGAACGCCGCGGACCCAACGTGAGCGATCCATCCGCACCAACACGAGCGCGACCATCGAGAAACGAAGCGACGAGGCGGTTGGGATCCATCGGGTCGCGCCATGATCGCGCGAGTCATCCGAATTGGGAAGAGCGGAAAGTTGGTCTGGTTTAGACAAACCAGTTACAGAATGACGAACCCACGAGGATCCGTCTCAGTTGGTCTTGGAGATGGACTCGATGAAGAGTTGACCGTCACGATCCGAAAACGTGAAGGCCACTTGATCGTCGACGTTGATGGTGTTCAGAAGCTCGGATTTCTCGACCTCGAACATCATCGTCATGGCCTTCATGTATCCGGGGATGTTTTCGTGGGCGATGGTGATGTTGTCCTTGCGTTCGCCGATCGCGCGAACTTTGCCGCGGGTCGAGTACGTTTGGCGAGGAGCGCTGCTCGAAGCTGCGGGGGTTCCTCCGGGTTGCTCCTGCGTTTTTGAGCAGGCTGGGGCTGGTGCAACCGCGAGAAGAACCGCGATCGCAAGGACGAACGACGTGCTGTTTGGGGTCGAAGGCGCGCGCATGCCGGTGGTGTACCACCCCGGGCGATAAAGAGAAATGCGCCGGAATGTTACGGGGCGTTGGGCGAATGTGGGTACGTCGTGGTATTGGGCGGCCATGAGTAAGCGCCGGATGACGCAGCTCGACCTGTTTGCGATCGAAACGCCTACCCCTCCTTCCGAGCCCGAGGTTCGAGGTCGACCCGATCCTTTGGTTTGGGTGTCCGAACTGCACTTCCTGCGCGACTTCGACGCCTCGGACGCGTTTGTTCTGCGTAAGCTTCGTTTGCGTCGTGGACTCAACGTTCTTTGGGCCCCGCCGGCTCCCGAAGGTCTGGAGAACCGTTTGGGCGACGGGCAGATCACCGGGCACACCGCGGGAAAAACCACGTTTTGCCGCATGATCCGCTATTTGCTTGGTGAACAAAGGTTTGGCACGACGCGCGCGCAAGAAAAAATCCGCGAAGCTCTGCCAAACGGATGGGTCGTCGGCGAAGTGTTTGTCGGGAACGAACGATGGATCGTGGGCCGTCCGTTTGGCGTTGGAGCACATCCGTTTGCGGTCCAAGGAATTTCAATCGCCGAGGCTCTGACCGAACGAGGTCGCGGTGGGTATCAAGAATTCCTCGCGGAGCTGGGTCGAGTTGTGATCGATCCCGTGCCGGTGAAAGAACTCCCGCACGCCCGTTCACCCATGGCATGGGAACACGTGCTCGCGTGGGTGACGCGTGATCAAGAAGCGCGTTTCGCGGGGCTCGTCGAGTGGCGTGATCCGTCGAGTGAATCGGAGAGCCCGCGGGTCGTGATGGACGATCGTCATGTCGTGTTGCGCGCCTTGTGTGGCCTCATGTCCGACGAAGAAGGCGAAGCGCAACGCCAATTCGAGGATCTCACGCAGGAAAAACAAGGGCTCGACGAGACGACACCGCGGCTCGAAGATCGCGTGGCCGAAGATCGCCGAAGATTGGCAAAGCTGCTGGGCTTTGACGACTCGGCCGTTGATGCAGGTCCGCTCTTTGCGGCGCGGTTTCGGGAGCGCGTGTCGAGTCGGCGTCGCGCGGTCGAAGAAATCGAACGTGGTTTGTCAGAAGCAACCGCGGCCGTCGAAGATGCAGAGAGACTCGCGCGTGACGCTGCCGAAACATCGGGGGCGTGCGCCGAACGTTTGCGGGAACTCGAAGCTCCACGCCCGGAAAAGAAGCGCGGAAAAGCCCGAGAACCACGCCTGGTGACGGTTCCTCCGGACGCCCGCACGAACGTGTGTGGCGTGCCGATTGACGTGGCCCGTGGCAAAGGATGCAAGCTTTTCCTGGCCCACGAAAAGAAAGCCCAAGACAAACTCGACGCCGCTCCAGCGGATGAACCGCCGAGCGAAGACACAGCGTCGCTCGAAGCCGCGATTACCGAAGCGCGGACGGCCTTGGACGAGGCGCGACAACAGCAGAAAGAAGCGGAAACCGTGCAGTCGCAAAAGCGCGCGGAGCTCACAGCGCAACGCGAGAAGATCGCCTCGGAGCGAGCGGCGATCGAAGAGCTCGAGCGGCTTTACGGCTACATGGCGAATGCCGAAATCGAAGCGCAGCAGAATGCCGAGCGATTGGCGCGGGTCGTCGACTTGTTGAAAGCCTCGATCGAGCGGCAGGCCTTGTTACAAAGGCAACGACAAGACGCCCAAGGCCGCATCTCGGATCGTTTTCGCGCCGTGGTGCGGGCACTTCTCGGCGAACACGTCGATGCGAAAGCACTCGTCAAAAACCGGCGTATCGAGCTCTACGTGGAAGATCGCGGGGAGCGTGACGGCGCGGCGATGGAGACCATCAAGCTGCTGGCGTTTGACCTTGCAGCATTGGAACTCGGCATCGACGGACATGGAGCTTCGCCAGGGATGCTCGTGCACGACGGTCCACGAGAAGCGGACATGGACGGGCGCATTTACGAACGCCTGTTCCTTTATGCCAAACACCTCGAGGATCAATCGGCTGTGGGTAAAGCGGCGGCGTTTCAATACATCGTGACGACGACTGCGCCGCCGCCGAAAGAGATGCAAAAAGAACCATATTTGCTCGCCCCATTACTCGATGCGTCCAAGCCCGAAGGGCGACTGCTCGGAATGGATCTCTGATCGCGTCGACCATATGCTCGTGTAAACTGCACGTATGGACGAACGTCGGCGTACCCTCGAGGAGCAGATCGAGCGCGGGATTCTGCGTTCGGAGCGGCTACGACAAACCATTTTGGCCATCGTCATCTTCTGCGCGATGCCCTTCATTTTTGCCATTTTGCAATTGGGCACGAAATGGTCCGGAGCGTTCGAGGCTGCAGCGTTCAAGCGGCTCATCGTGACGACGGGAATTGGCGGTAGTATCGCCGTGATTTATGGACTCATCAGCCGTCATCTCATTGGCCGTTTGCTGGCGCAGGGCAAGAAAATGCCCCGGTCGGCGCGATTTTGGAATAGTTTGTTCGAAGTTGCTTACGTGACGGGGTTTGTCCTAACATTCTCACGCGTCACCGATCCAATTTTCGCCTTCACGTCTCCGCCGACATATTTGTATTTGCTTTTTATCATGCTCACGATTTTGCAATTGGACTTGGGGTTGTCCATATTCACGGGCGTGGCGGCGGCAGCGGCCTTCATAACTTCGGGGCTTTACGAATTTTCCCAAACGACACTGGTTCCGATCCCGGCAGTATTGATTTCGCCAGTGCCGATTTTGGTCAAGGGCATTCTTTTCATCCTTGGCGGAATCATGGCGGGATTCGTCGCGCGGGAAATGCGCCGGCGCATGGTGCGCGGTTTCGAAACCTTGGCCGAGAAAAACCGGGCCATTGAAATGTTCGGAAGGCACGTTTCTCCGAAGGTCGCCGAAGCGCTCTTGAAAAGCGGCGGAGATTTCGCCGGTGAACAAAGGTTTGTCTGTGTGATGTTCTTGGACATTCGTAATTTTACGAGTTTTTCCGAGCGTATTCCCCCCAAAGAAGTCGTCGCTTTTTTGGACGTGCTTTTCGATCCGCTCGTGACGATCGTCAATCGTCATGGGGGCATTGTGAACAAGTTTTTGGGCGACGGATTCATGGCGGTATTTGGCGCGCCCGTTGCAGAAGGACAACCTTGTCGCGAAGCAATCTCGGCAGCGCTCGAAATCGTGAGCGAAGTCGAAAAAATGGTCGCGAATGAGCAAATTCCCCCAACGAAAGTGGGCATTGGCGTGCACGCAGGCGAAGCCATCACCGGCACGATCGGCGCGCAATCTCGCAAGGAATACACCGTCATTGGCGATACGGTCAATCTGGCGTCCCGCATCGAGCAATTGACGAAAAAGTTCCAGGCGCAGATTCTCGTATCGGACGCGGTATGGGACCGGGCACAAGTCGAACATGCCGAACCATTTGCCGTACCGGTCGAAGCTTTGGAGAAAACGGAAGTGAAAGGGCGGGCAGCGCCGGTTCAGGTCTACAAAGTCGCCTGAATTCCGTCGCGTTTCATTGCGGAAGCATCACGCGATCGGGAGGTGCCGGGCTGGTTTGGACGGGCCAGGGTTTGACCGGGGGAGGTGGCGGAATCTGATTGGGCGGCACCGGGTAAATCGGAGCCTGCGGTGAAGCAGCCGCCGGCGGAGGTTGGGGAATTTCCGCCCCCCGAGGCCCGCAACGACCTCCACGACTACCCACGGCGTCGTTGTAGAAATTGACCGCATCCACCGCATGCCCATTGGCATCGACTTTCGTGGCGCGACCAACTGCGGTCAATACGAGACCAACGACCTCCGCGCCCAATCCAGCCAACAGGAACGTGGCCATGAGGTCTTGGTTGTCCGGGAAAGCCAAACCAGCGAGGCCCCCCAACCCTCCAATCCCCAAACCAATGCCCGCTGCCGTCAAACCAACGGCCGCATTGCCCGACGATTCTGCAGCTTCCGCATGCCGCGCCGCTTGCGGAACACAACCGACGTACTCCGTCAAACCATCGTAACGAAGGCCGGTTGCCACCATTCCTTCGGGCGACGCGATTTGAAACTCGTTGTCGTATTGCAGGTAAAGTTCGTGCGGACCAAGAACGCGCGGATGCACGACCGTCAGCCCCGAGCCACATCCCGCAAGGAGCAGGCTCGACAAACCAAGAATTGCCGTAATGCTGCGGTAATTCATGGAGCCTCCATGGCCGAACAAGGCGACCCGGACAAACGAGCCAAATCGTTGTACGCGTTGACCTTGTCGATTTCTCGGGCAACTTCTTCCGAAGGTTCCGGTCGGCCCAACCCCAAACCGAGGTTGATGAACGGCAAGGCCACGATAGCAATCACGACGATCGCCAGCGCCGCTTTGCCCAAATCACCTCCACCTCCACCACCGCCACTGCTTCCGCTGCTCGAACCGCCGCCTCCACCCAGGGAACCGACGCCGCCACCGCTGCTCCCACCAGAAGAAAGGCTGGAAGTAGGTCGCGCAGCCGTACGCGGGCCCAGCCCTGTCGTTGAACGGTTCGAGCTTGTCACGACAATCCACGGATGCCAAATGACAACCCGCGGTGAACCACCGTAATACGTCCGATATCGCACGGGATCGGCCCGAATTTCGCCGACTGCAGCCATGCACGTCGGATCATTGGCTTCAGCCGGCAATGCCGCGTCGACCCGATCTTCATGCCAAACCGCCCGTGCCCGACCATCGTGTGGCGGGACATATTGCGACGTAGAGTTGCCGCCTCCCGTCAGCCGCGTCACGGCGACAAGCGGAGCTCCACAACCC
>DAOMZH010000609.1:0-6915 GCA_035437985.1 Polyangium sp. (in: bacteria)
CCCTACGCTGCGCCAGAAGCCCAAGCGGTTGCGGCCCTGTGGCAAATCTGGCTCGGCACGCTTACCCCAAGCGAAGCACACGAGCGCTTGCCCTTCATCGCTGTGCACCAGCCATCAATCAATGCCACCGATCACATCTTGAGGGCCAATTATGACGAGCCGACCCGAGAAGCTTTGTTGCTCCGATGGCACGCCGTCACGACGAACTCTAGGCAAGCCTGGTTATCGATTTCCAAATTGCGCACCTTCTTGACCTCGCGTCGTTCGCGCCTCGACCATGTCGATGTCTGGACCGACCTCGATTTGCCCAAACCGTATCCGCAACTTTCTGAAACAGGCCGTTCACATGCCGTGTTTCCCGAGCGTCCCATTGTCCTCAAAAGTCTGCACATCGAGCACGTCCGCGTCATTGACGATTTGCACCTCGAATTCGCTCCTCCCACTGAAAACAAAGGCCAGTGGATCGTTTTTCTTGGAACGAACGGCGCGGGAAAAACAACCCTCCTGCGCAGTCTCTGCTTGGCCCTCCGGAATACCGAGGAGCTGGGCATCTGGCCCAAAGGAACGTGGGGTTCCACCTGGCGCACCTCGGGGGAAAAGGCCGATCCCCACATCCGGGTCACCATAGACGGCTTGGGCGTCTATTCCACGCGCCTCAAGAATGGCGACGAAAAACCCGAACAGACGCGACCGCAAACCCAACCGCAGTTTTTCCCAGTGTTCGCTTATGGATGTCGACGAGGCTCCGCCGTGGGCGGCGAAGTTCGCGCCCTGGACCTCGGCACCGATTCAGGCCCCGAAATTGGGACGTTGTTTAATGAACTCGACCGCCTCGTGCATGCCGAAACATGGCTCAAAGAATGGGACGCCGACGCAGCGAAGGCTGAACACAGCAAACCCATTTGGGAAGCCATTCAAATCGCCATGCGCAAGTTGCTGGACATCGAGGACGTCTTTGTCAGAGATCGCCAGGTCTACATCAAAGAAAAGAACAAGCGCGAAATTCACCTGTCGGCGCTCAGCGATGGCTACTTGACCACAGCCGGGTGGTTCCTCGATTTGCTCGCGCGCTGGATCGAAATGTGTCACCGCGCCAAACAAGACGTGCGCGGCGACTTCATGCAAACCATGCGTGGCCTCGTGCTCCTCGACGAAATCGACTTACATTTGCATCCCAAATGGCAGCTCGAGTCGATGCGGCGCGTGAAAGAACTGCTCCCGCAAATGTCGTTCATCGTGACGACCCACAACGCTCTCACGCTCGTGGGCGCAAAGTCCGACGAGATTCATATCCTGAAATTACGTGATCACAAAGTCGTTGCGGAACGTGGACGCGAGCGTCCCATGTTCCTGACCGGCGGTGAGATCTTCACGCAATATTTCGAGGTTGATGACATTTTCCCGGCTACTGTGGGTCGAGACTTGCAGCGTTATGCGTTTTTATCCGGATACGCGGCACGTAGCCCCGAAGAAGAGCGCGAGCTGGGCGAGATAAAGAAGCGCTTGGCGGCCGAGGAAATTGTGCCGACATTGGAGGTCGTGCCGCGGATCGAGGACGAAGTCGCCGAGGCAGCTCCGGCAGCGCCGAAACGCGCGCGGCGGAGGAAACCCTCGTGATTCGGGTCACGCGGCCGAAGAACGAGCCGCAGGCACTCATCGACAAGCGCAACGAGCAATTGGGGGAGTTGCGCAAATTGGTGCGTGATGGGGCCTCATCGGACGAGATTCAAAAGAAGATCACAGGTTACAAGGTGGTACGCGATGACCTTTGGCAAGCGCAGCATTTGAAGTGTTGTTATTGCGAGAAGAAGGGCGAAGCCGAACACAACGACGTCGAGCATTACCGACCCAAACTCATGGCGGATCGCAGTCCGGGTTCGTCGGATCGACACGGATATTGGTGGCTTGCGTTTACCTGGGCGAATTTGCTTTATGCCTGTTCGAACTGCAATCGTTCGAACAAGAACATCCAATTCCCGTTAGCAGTTGGTAGCGAGGCATTGCAGCCGGAGGACCCTCCACACGGCAAGGAAAAACCGCTGCTGCTCGACCCTGCCGAGCCTCTCGATCATCCTGTCGACCACATTGTGTTTCGCTTGGAAGCGTTGGTTCTTGGAGCACCTCCGCGTTGGTTCGCCCGACCGCGTAACGGTAGCGTGCGGGGCAATCAATCCATTGTGGTGTATGGCTTGAACCGCGGCGGCCTCTTGGAACTACGCGACGATCATGTGAAGGGCAACGTCACAACGCCTGCCACCAAATTGAAACGACTTCTCGAAGCAAACAATTTGGAGGAAGCGCGCTCGTTATTTGAGGAAGCGCGGTCGAAATTCGACGTCGAGGCACCTTACGCGGCACTCACTTACGATGCCTACCGGCACTACGTTTCCGACGACTTGTTAGGAGTGATTGGAAAATCGTGGCCGAAACCGAGCGAGGTTGGGCTTCCACGCGCCGCTCGACCCATTCGCCGACCAGCCTCGTCATGATGTTGGCCCCTCGGTCTACCTGGATGGCCCCAACGCCTCGCTCCCCAACCGCGCACGCCCTCTAGCTACACCCAACGCCTCGCGCACCTCGCGCGCAAGCCGTCTGGATGAACCAGGTGCATCCAGCGACTACCCGCGCACGCCATCTGGATGCACCCAATGCATCGAGTAACTGCCGCGCAAGGCGTCTGGATGAACCCAACGCCTCGCGCGGCATGCGCGCGCTAGCCCTGTTCGGGCTTGTCGTCGTCGTCCGCGACGATCGGCTCTTCCGCGGGCATCTCGGTCACCTTGGACCCCGCACTCACGCGTAGGTCGTAAAAGAACGTGGGCATCTGCTCCAGCCTTCCGAGCTGTCGCAACACGCTCTCGACCAGGCATTTCGCGGACATGTACGAATTGAGCCACGCTTGCCGAGCCGCCTCGACCTCGGGCGTGATGGATCGTCGATCCGCATGCGCGTCGCCCGAGAATTCCACGGCCGGCGCGAGCGATTTCATCATGTCGTCGAAGGACTTGTGCCAATGAGCCCGATCCCGCACGGCAGTTCGGTGATCATCGAGGCGCGTCGCGATATGCGTCACGGCCAGGAGCACGTCTTGTGCGCCCCGACCCACGCTACCCGCTGTACCATCGCGCGTGAAAAACAACTTGCGATCGATATCGTCGTGCCCCGACAGATGATTGCTGAATCGGCCCAGAAGTCGCTGGGCGTCTTTGAGCAGCGACGTTTTGGTCTTGGTGCCTTCGCGACGTTCGGCATCTTTGGCCCGCGCGGCATCGACGGTCGACTTCACCATCCCGGTGCTCGTGTCGATTTGGTGGGCGACGAACTCGAGCGCCGAGTCGAATTCGGTGATTTTTCCAATGAGCCGCTTGCGAATGGCATTGGTTGCATGGGGGCCATAGATCTGCGTCTCGTCTTGGTCGATGAATTTGTCCGCCATGTGCACGTCTCCCTGAGCTAGTGCGGGCGACGTTACACGAACGCGCTGGAGAAGGCGAGGGGAAAAGTGCGGGGGCCACGGTTTCCGACACATTTCGCTTTTCCACGTCTCGAAATCTTGTCGTGTTTCACGGGGGCATGGTATCTCCAATGACCTCTCGATGGCGAGCGTGATGACGTGTTTTTTCCGACCACGTAGAGGTTTCTGATGGTTCCGAAGTCCGCTGCTGGTGCTCGTGTTCAATATCGGTTCGTTGCTGTTGGCGGTGGCGCCATTGCCTCGATCCTTCCAGCCACGGCGCGCGCCGATGTTGTGCCAGGGCCCATCGAGTTCAGCATGCTCGGGTTTTTCTGGGCGGTGGTGGCGTTCGTATTGGCCGGCGTGATCTACGTCATTGGGCGCCTCGTTCGCAGCAACGCCCAAAAAAACGATTCTGCGAGCGAATTGCAACCACCACGATGGTGGCAAACGCCGCTTTTTCGCAAGGCCATCCGGGCTGCATGCGTCGCCGCCTTCCTGGGCTTTATCGTCACGAGTTGCTTGATGCTGCGCCCAAACTCACGAGCCCGCAATGACGACGAAAGGGAACGGTACATCGAGCAGCAGCGGCTCGTTCGTCCCGTCTCGTCGCCTTGACCCGCGACGCAAAAGCGGCGTATCAAGCCTGCTCACGTTTGCCGGGGATCATGGCGCTTGCAGGAAGCTCGACGAGCGAAAATCGAAATCAGATCGATTTGGGATTCTGTCAATTCCCGTGTGATCATCAGCCTAGCCAATTCCATGGTGTGGCGTTCGGGCTCTTTGGCTCGCGGTCGTTTCTTCATTGTGAAGGTGTGATGGAAAACGGGCGGGCACAGATCCGCTGGCAAGATTGCCAACGACGTAGAGTCCGACTCACCGCGGACCCAAGACTTCATCGACGCTCGAGGCTTTGAGTATCCGCAGCGTCATGGCGTCGAGTTGTATGGCAGTGGCCGACTCGAGCCGCTTCTCGGCATCTGGAGATAACGCGCCAAAACGTTCGATGAGCAGGCGATGGAGCACCAAGCGTTGCCCCTTCTTTTCGCCCTTCTTTTCGCCCTTCTTTTCGCCCTTCTTTTCGCCCTTCTTTTCGCCCCTCTTTTCGCCCCTCTTTTCGCCCACTTTGACGCCCGCTTCGAAATCCTTCCACACAGCAACCATCTCGGGATCCAGACGCGCCTCGATGTGTTCAGGGATCACGGTCCGCATGATTTCGGCCTCCGAATATCTGGTGACGCGCTTGATGTACACCAAGAACAAGTGGAGCACAAGCGCGCCGTTGGGCTCTTGCAAAAGAACATTCATAAGCGGGGAAAGTTTCGGTAGTTCGTCGAAGAGCGCTCGTCCGCTTCTGGCAAAACGCAAGGCAAAGAGCATCACCTGTACCTCGGGAGGAATCGCTCGCTGTATCAAAGCACCGGCATCGACTTTACTGATGTCATCGAGGACGATCCCGAAGTCCACGAGATAGGGGCGCAAGAGCTGCGCAAGGTCGTCATCGAGGCCAAAATAATCAATGAACCTCGTTCGTCCACGCCAACCTGTTTTGCTGTGATGCAAGATGACGGTGATGATGGGGGTCAGGTGCTGGTTGGAATGGTTGCGTTGCTTTTTCGGTTGGGCATCGCGTTCCCATTGACGGAGCTGGTAGCGCAGAATCTGCAACAATTCAAACGGCTTGGGATGGCTGGAATGTTCGAGCAAAAGACGTAGCTTGATGGGCTTTTTTCGCAACGTCGTTTTGAACAAGAGATCGGTGTAATGGTTGTTCAGGTTTTCATCGGGATGTCGACTGGTCTCCTGTTCGAGGCTGCCCCAGTCGATCTCGCTGGCAACTCGTTTGTCGAGCAGGTGCTTGATCTCCGCTGCCGCAAGGGCGGGATCGCTGAGGACCTTGTAGACGTAAGTATCATGAATCGAAGCGAGATTTTTTTCCGGACCACGATGCTTTGGCGTCTTTGAGTTTGCCATGACCGGAACAGGTTTGGCGCGAAAATCCGAAGATGTCAAGAAACCCTGAAGGCCCAACAGAACAAGGATCGACGCGCATGGGGGGCGCCTACTCGACACACCAACGCGCCGATTTGCGCAGCAGCCTGATCAACACGCTCTCATTCCTCGCCAACATAGGCGATGAACTCCTCCAGGTTGCCGTTGAACTCCGGCTTCTTCTTGCTGCCATACAACACAGCGATTTTGAATTGCTTCCCCGAGACATCCACTTCGTAGAGGTAGTCGAGGCCTCGTTCCTCGATGACGAATTGGTTGGCGAATTTCAAGAAAACTCTATTGTTGCGGATCGATTCGCAATCGGTCTGCTTCAACATCTCAACCAAGTCCTGACCGATCCCCGAGGGATACCCGTCACTCGATATCGGAATCGTGTACAATTCTTTCCCGCGATAATTGAACGTGATGTTTGCTCGGGTTGACATCGGTTCCTCCCTTCTGTGGTTGTGCCGCTTTCGGTCTAACGGTGTGCTGGGCGTTGCATCGCAGCCATCGGGGGATCTGTCAACCGGAGTTTGGGGCGTAAGACGCCGAAGGCGATCTGCAGCCCCAAATGTTCAACCGGAGTTACGCCGACATCGTGCTGCTCACGGGGCCGCTGGAGCGGGAAGCAATCGGTCGTCTTGGTGCACAGGGCTTCGTCAACAAAACGAGCAACTTCCTTCAACGCCGCACGAGGCTCTGTGCTAGCCTTGGCGAAGATGAAGCTCTGTCATGTTGCTCTGAGGGACTTTCGCTGCTTCGACGCGATGCAGCTCGACCTCACTGATCCAGATGAAAAGGACGTCGAGGTGCCGATGAACGTGGCACTGCTCGTAGGAGGCAACGGTTCCGGCAAGAGCTCCGTGCTTCGCGCGATTGGTGGTGCATTTACGGCACTTTGGAGCAAGTTCGGCGCTGATCCGCTCGGTGTGGAGGACATTCGTAAAGGTGCCGCATCTGCGCAGATCGAAATGGCTTGGCTAGACACGCTCAAGAAGGCGCGTGGGTGCTTTGCTGTGCGAACCATCATCGATGAGTCAGGTGCCTACCCCGACGAACAATTCGACCAGAATTACAAGCCATGGATAAACGCCGCTGGGGCACCGAGTCGTAGTTCCACAGGATTGATCGTCGCGTTCGATGTGCATCGATTGATTCCGCCGAAACGCGTGGCAGGCCCGAATATCAACGAGGTTGTCCAGCACCGGAGCCACGAGGCACTTGCCCCAACGATTTCGGCTTCCGGTGCGCTTCGACCACGATCTCAGGGGATTAAGCATGGATCGTGAATCTCGACTACTTGCGCACGAAAGCCAAAGCGGATTATGGGCAAGAGCTTCCCACTTGGGGGATTTTGCATGATGCGTTGAATACCCTGCTTGCTCCCTACACCTTCAAGGGGGTGGATGAGCGGTAGTGCTCAAACTTGATCAACCCCGTTCGTCTTTACGAACCTAACCCGAGGC
>DAOMZH010000610.1:0-6906 GCA_035437985.1 Polyangium sp. (in: bacteria)
TCATTGAAGTCGAAGTCGATGTGCGGGCCATCAAAGATGAAAACATTCAAGAACTGCGTTTGATTGGCATTGCCGTGGATGTAACCGCGCGTAATCAGCGCGAACGCGAGATACGCGCCCGCGAAGAAGAGTTACGGACGCTGCTCGATTGCGCACCAGATGGCATCATGATTCACATCGATGGAAAATACGTTTATGCAAACATGAAAGCGGCAGAGATCCTAGGCGCACATCATCCTTCGGAAATGCTCGGAAAAGATGCGCTGGACGTCATCGTTCCCAGCGCCCGGGAAATCGTGCGGCAACGTATTCGCCAAATCGGCGAATCAAAAGGACAAAGTAGTCCAGTCGAAACGCAGTTCGTCCGAATGAATGGCGAGTATGTCGCCGTCGAATCGAATGGTTCGTCCGTCGTTTATCAAGGCAAACGCGGTATTCAAGTCGCTTTCCGAGATATCAGTGAACGAAAGCGGGCCGAGGCCATTGCGCGAGAAAATGAAATACAGAATGAAGTCATTCGTGCGCAGCAGGAAGCTTTGCTCGCCGTAGCGACGCCGCTCTTGCCATTACGTGAACATGTCGTCTTGATGCCCCTCGTCGGAAATATAGACCACAAGGTGGGTGAACGAGCAACGGAAATATTGCTCGAAGGTATTGGTAAACATTCGGCACGGATTGCCATTCTGGATGTGACCGGCGTTCCTGAAATTGGTCCGGAAATGGCTGACGGACTGCGTCGAACCATTCATGCCGCGCAGCTCCTGGGCGCTGAAGTCGTCGTGACCGGGATTCAATCCGCGATTGCGCGGACCATCATCGAGCTGGGACTGGATATGTCGGGCATCATGACGCGGGCGACCTTGCGCGAAGGCATTGCTTACGCGTTCCGGCAAGTGCGTCGAAACTGAAGAATCAGCATCTTGCGCCACTTGCATTCTGGTCGCCACGGACTTATTACGCGACAATGAATGCACGCATGGTGGGTTGGGCTTTGGGGATAGTGGCTGGGTTGGCATGGGGTTGTGGTGGCGCGGAGGTGGCTCCATCTGCACCGATGCCCGCTGCAGAAGCGACAGGCGCACCTGTACCGGACGAACCCAAAGGAAATGATTCGGCTACGGCCGCAAAACCAGCTGCTGAAACTCCACCGCCTACCGTCGCGACAAATCCAACGACGGCGCAAACGAACGCGCCTCCACCATCCAGCGACAAACCCGTTCCAAGCGACAAACCGGCCGACAAATCAGCGACGTCCGACGTGCCTGGCGCCAATATTTCCATTGGTCGCCTCGAAGCCGATGGGCTCGTCACGAAAAACATCGAATGCAAAAGCGAAAGCACGGGACTCGGTTTGCTCGGCGCCGTGCTCGTGACGGCGTGGATGTCGCCACAAAAGAAAGCCCTCGATGCTTGCGCGCCCGGGGGGAAAGAAACTGAAACGCGCGTCGTGTGGAAAGCTCGGGGCGGCAAACTATTGGAAATTGAAGCCAAAGGCGACGCAAAGGTCAAAGCCTGCGTCGAAAAAGCCTTGCGCGCCGGAAAACCAACGTTCGACGGGCATTGCGCAGCGTCGGTCGTATACGGCAAACCTTGACGAGAATCTCGTCGGAAGAATCAACACTTGTCCGATAAAGCGACGGGCAATCGAAAAGTCTTTTCGTGTCCCTCCGGCGGATGAAACTTCCAGTTTGGCAAGTTTTTCTGGAGGCATTGCGACACGAGCGCTTTGTCATTGCGGATTTGGTTGTTGATTTCCACGAACTTCACCACCGAACCGTCGTCGTCGATTGTCACGTCGAACGTCACGATTCCGGTACGCGTTTGGCTGCACCCGTTTTTATAGACGAGCTCCGAACACGAGCGGCCTGAATTATCGCCGCGTGCGCGCAGGATCCAATTTTCAGGATATGGCAATGGCGGACCCCCAAAAGCGCTGGCGGAAGGCGCTGCCCTTTCGGCGACAGTCGACATGGCGGGCGCTGCGGAAGGCTCGGGCGGGACAGGATCTTTGCTCGATGCCGTGGCTGCCGAGGCAGAAGCGTGCGCGCTGGGAGATTGGAGGGCAATGACCGGCGTTTCCTGCAAGGGCTCACGCGATCCACTGCAAGAAGCGAGAAGCGAAACGAGCATGCAGACAAACCATCGACAACCCATGGGTCCACGATACTCCGATATCTGCGGCGTGTCACCAGCACGGTTCGCTCGACGAATCATTTTCGCTGGGCGGCTTTTTTTCGTTTGTCCAGGGGTCGATCTTGTGCGAGTTTGTCCCGCATGCTGACGATCTATGGCTACAAAGGGTGCGGTTCGGTGGTGATCGAAGTGGCTTGTGAAATTCTGGGAGAGCCGTATGAAATGCGCGCTGCGGCTCCCTGGAATCCCGGGCCGCATATCGAGGAACTTCGGGCGCTCAATCCGCTCTTGCAGATTCCCACGGTGCGTTTGCCGGATGGAACGGTGATGACCGAAAGCGTTGCAATTTTGCTTTGGCTGCTCGAACGGCATCCGGAATCGACGTTGGCGCCGCTTGTGGGCGATGTTCGACGTCCCGCGTTTCTGCGGTGGCTCGTCTTTTTTGTTTCGACGATTTACCCCATGTACACGATTGGTGATTTTCCGGCGCGTTGGGTAGAAGGAGAAGATGCGCAGAAACAATTGAAAGACGCATCCATTCGCCGCACCCTCGAGGCTTGGAAGATGATTGAAGAAGCTCTTCGACCCGATGAATTCTTGCTCGGCAAAAACCTGACCATGGTCGATGTGTATGCAGCGATGATTTCGCGTTGGCGTCCAGGTCGCGAGCGCATTCGCGAAGTCGCGCCTTTGTGCATGCGGGCAGTGGAGCGTGCCGAAAAGGAAGAGCCGGTGGCGAAGATATTTGCGCGCAACTTCGATTGACCGTGGGCTGCAGCTCAAGGCGGCGCACAAGCATGAGGGCTTTCTAAATTCTCGCAATTGCCATCCGTCCATTCTCTGCGCGTGGCAAGATCGTCTTGGGCGGGGCGCATTGTCCCGAGCATCTGGGCAAAATGCCCCACCACCGCAAAAAAACGACGCATTCTAGCGACATGCAGGCGACAGTCCTCTCGTTTCTCCCGCAGCAACGACAATGAGTCGTCGTGGCATACCGAATGCAATACGTCTCTGTGCGGCGTGAGAAGAAAACTCGAGTGCGCCAACGAAAGGAGGAACAACGCACTCGGGTTTTTCTTGGTACGTTCGCCACAATGGGACCATGAGGTCGGAGAGGAGTCGAATCATGAAATCTCGAATGAGCTTGCTTGCAACTATCCTCGTTGCGGGGATGGGTATGTTTGCCGCAGGTTGTTATGCCGAAGCGGGCACCTACGTCGAGACCGAGAGCGCCTATGTGTACGACGCTTCCCCAACACTCGTGGCCGTCGAGCCGGGTATTTGGGTCGTGAGTCGACAGCCGACTGCGGTCTATTACGTTGACGATTATTACTGGACCTATCGCGATAACGTCTGGTATCGTTCGTCCAGTTATAACGGCGGGTGGGTATCCGCAGACGTGACCATCGTTCCCGTGACGATCGTGCATCGCGATTCGACGCGCTATGTTTATTACAATCCGCCGCGCGGGGTAGCGACGAGACCGCTTCCGCCGCCAGGACATCGCGCTACGCCGGGAGTTCGTCGCGGACAAACGAATGTCGAGCACCGACCACAACACAATGAAATGGGCTCGAGTTGGCGCGGCAATGAGCCTCCGGGACATTCCAAGCCTCGGCATCATGATCGCGGGCATGGTCGTGGGCGTGGACATGGGCGATAAAGGTGCCGATGCGCATCGTCGAGGTCTTCGCATTTCGCAGCAAAGGTGGAGGTATCGACATCGCTGCTGTCGCCCGCAGCAAAACGAATTGCACATGAAAGAGCGACCGCGGCGACAAGTTCTTCGATTGGAGTACCTCCATTGAAGACATTTCACAAACGACGACATTCGGGCCCCGAGCCACCTCGCTCTGCGCCATGAATGCCGTCGTTTTGATATTTTGTGGCCGGTGCTTTTGCGGCGCCTTCTGACCGATCCTGTATTGCATCAAATGGTCATCGACGAAGCGATTAATTAGGCGCCCATGCAGGGCATTACGACGGGTTTGGCGCGGATCTTGCCGAGTCTTCCGCCCGAGGTGCTCGCGGAGCGCGGCGATATGAGCCGCCAGCTCATCGTGCACATGTGTGTCGAGCGGGAGCGCGCGTTACATGCAGGAACACCTACGCCGCGTACGTCATGGAACGCTGCGGCGACAGGGCTCGTCGATGCTTTGATGGGGCTCTGGTTGGCCCCCGTGACCGATTATGAATGATGAGGCGGGACAAACGCATCTTGCGCAATGCCCAACCCGCGGCCGATGTGCACAAATCCGCAATGGAAGCGGCAATGGTTTGTCCGGGTGCAGCCGTGCGACTCGGCGAAACGACGTAATGCCGTCGCGGTAGATACCTAGCGCGCGATCGAGCCCGAGGCTCATCGAGGTATTGCTTCTCGTTCGGCGTCGGCGCATGCACCGACTCAAATTCCAAGACCTTCTTGCTTCTCACCAAATTTCATGTACGCTTGGGGTGTTTCGAAGAAAACGTTCTGAGAGCCTGGTACACACGCTATTGGCTGGAGGTGCGGCATGTTTGGGTCCAAGCAGCATTCGTCGCGAAGTTCATTGGGTCTTGTCGTGATAGCGGCGGCATTTGTCGCCGGATGCGGCAACGCTCCGGAACCGGGCAACAACGGAAAGTACGTTGACACGCTGCCCATTTTCGAGCAGCCGCCTCCAGTAAATCCCCCGGACATGCCCCCAACGGACAATCCGCCTCCCAGCTCACTGACGTGTCAGCCCAACATCGTCGTCGATCCCAACAGCCGCGCGCTCATTGTCACCGATCCCGAAGTTCTCGCTCGTTTCAGTCTGGAACGTGTTCTGCAGCAGCTCATCGATCGTTCGGGAATGCCGAACACGCCGCTGCAACTGATGCAAGAACTTTTTGATACGCAAAATTCCATAGGCACGGGTGTTTTTCCCGGCGTGACCCATTGTGACGATCCGACCAATATCGCATTTCGCTCAGCGCCTGCGGCATTCTGTCCTCGTGCGGAAGGAAAACTGGCGACGAGCACAGGGTTTTTCCAGGAGGGGCACCCCGACTCGTTCGTTCCTGTCGCGCTCGTCAATCGTTTCGATTTGACACCTGCGGCCGGCTCCAATTGCGGCGAGCACCGAATCATGTTCGCGAAATTGTCCGGCCAAACAAACCCGAATGAACGGGTATTCTTAGCATTCGAGGGGGTCATCGACAATGTGGTCTCGTCCGACACGCTCGTTGGTTGCCGCCCGATTGCCGCGTTATGGGCGAGTTTGGCGACCGAGACCAATCTGCAAGTGATTGGCGACCGAATGGAAGCCTTGTATTTCAATGGTTATGCCGGCTTCAGTCCCGTCGTGAGCCCCGAGCATTATTCATCGTCGCTTTTTGGCGGTGAAGACGATGGGGGTGGTTATGGCGACAAGACGGGCCATCCCCGTCATGGGCAGCTGCGGGTGAGCGAAGGCATGCAAGAACCCTGGGAGTTCCGTGAATTCCACATTGGCTTCGGCAGCGTACCAAACCCTGAACCGGTTTTTGCTTTCCAACCCGTGACGACCAAAAACAATCCGCGCGCCGAGCTGTTTGATCCTTCCGTGATCAATTCCGACAGCGAGGGATTCCGGGCACAACTGCTGCAAGAATTGCCCACCCTGGCGGCCAAGGAAACGTTTGGCATTCAATTCGCGCCCCAGAATTCGCGCTGGAATGCCGGGGCGAGCATGATTACCTCCAATCCCGCCGCAGATTTCACGTCGCGCGCGTTCGATGGCGAGGCGGGACAAACGTTCTGGACCCAAATTCAAACGGCGATAAACGAACAAAATCTGGATCGCGATTGCCCGCCGGATGATCCGCTTTATCCCGAGCACCTCATGCAGCGCGTGTCCATGCTCTCGTGCGCGGGCTGTCATGCGCCCGAGCAATACTTGGGTTCGAGCCGTTCGCTCGGGTGTGGACAAACCTGGCCCCTCGTCTCGCAACGGGCGCACATTGACGAACGCGGACAACTTTCGCCGGCAATGACCGATAATTTCCTCCCACGAAGGGCGGAGATCTTGTCGATGTATTTGCAGGCCTGCGATATTCCCGCCATTCAAGCGAGTCTGCAACCGGCAGAACGCTTCGCGTCGGACACGTTGCCCTGAGAAAGGCCATTTGGTCCCGGCGCGTATTTCATTCGCTCGACGCAATGGAGTACGCCCGGGCCAAACCGCGACTAGAGATTGGTTTGTCTACGCTCAAGTTTGTCTCTATTCACTTGTATTGGGAGAAAAAACCATGACCTCGCCGCGTCCGTTTCGAGTGCAGTGGTTTTACAAGGCCATCATTGGTTCATTTTTGGCATTTTCGGCTGGATGTGGCGAAGAGCAGCCCGGAGGAACGCTTCCAACCAGCGCACTCGATGGCATCTGGATGCTCAACGAGGGCACGCGTGTCCGCAAAGGCACGACGGTCGAGTGTCGACCGATGTTGATGGAAGTCGAGGTCTACTCGACGGCCGTCGTCATTGGCCAGCGCGCGTTCCCCTGTGAATTCGAGACGTTCAAGCCCAATGCGCTGGCCTTGGAGCGCCGGGAGTCGGAACTCTTTTTTGGCGGCGATCGCGTAGGCTCCTTGCTCGAACGATCCATGGATATCACCCTGCCCGGAGGAGAACGGCGAATTTCGTGGGACCTCGATCGTCCTGACGCACCCTGGCAGGAGGTGGCCGTCATTGACGGAGTATCAACGGAATACTCGGCCAAGCTTCAATCACGGCCCGACGACACGCCCGTTGCATTTTTTACGACCCTGACGTTT
>DAOMZH010000611.1:0-6902 GCA_035437985.1 Polyangium sp. (in: bacteria)
GCCCCCATCACAAACAAAAGCCTCGCGTAGCGCGCTTGTTAGCGCGCGAAGCGAGCGCCCAACTCACCGGGCCTCGCCTCGGTTTGTCATGTTTCAACTCTCCAGGTCAGGCGTCACGCCACCGCAGCAGCTGGTGCAGTCTCTTTCGACTTGGCGTTCTCGTTGACGCGCACGCTCACGAGTTTCGACACGCCAGGCTCCTGCATCGTCACGCCGTAAAGGACGTCGACGGACTGCATCGTGCGTTTGATGTGCGTGATCAGGATGAACTGCGATTGCGATGTCATCGAACGAATCGCTTCGTTGTAGCGAGCAACGTTGGCTTCATCGAGAGGCGCGTCGACCTCGTCGAGTACGCAGAACGGTGACGGCTTGAATTGGAAGATCGCAAAAATGAGGCTCACGGCGGTGAGCGCTTTTTCACCGCCGCTCATCAATTCGATGTTGCCCAGTTTTTTTCCAGGCGGCTGCGCCAAAATCTCGATGCCCGTTTCCAACATGTCTTCCGGGTTCGTCAAACGAAGCTCGGCCGCACCACCTCGGAACATGCGCGGGAAAAGAGTCTTGAAACGCATGTTGATCCCATCGAAGGTCGTCTTGAACAGACGCTTCGATTCGCGGTTCATCTGGGCAATCGCCTTTTCGAGATCCGCCAGCGCGTTGTCGAGATCTTCTTTTTGCTTCGCGTAATACGTGTGCCGCTCTTCGGCCTCTTTGAACTCGCGCATCGCGTCGAGGTTCACCGGGCCCATGCGATCCAAAAGCTCGCCGAGCTCCGTCATGCGTGTGCGGTGCTGCGCCTCGATGGGTGAGCGTTTGTGGTAGTCACCGACGACGGTATGGAGTTCCAAACCGCGGAACTTCTCGCGGACTCCATCGAGCAAGTGTTTTTCTTCGATATCGAGCCGAGCCAGCGCCATTTCATGCTCACGGAGTTTGTCCGTCGCATCCGCGAGAGCCTTGCGCAGGTCCTTGAGCTCGGCGTCTCTGCCCGAGAGGGTTTGTCGCGCTTCGTCCAGCTTGCGCCGAGCTTCATCCAACGCACCGTGTGCCTTTTGCGCGCGTCCCACGGCTTCATCGAGCGCTTCGCGGGAAAGCATCATCAAGGCTGCAGCTTCGCCCGCACCTTTGGCGCACTCGGTACGTTCGTTGTCGAGGCGTTTGATACGCCCGGAGAGTTCGTCCACGGATCGGGCCAAGCGTTCGACTGTGCTTCCCACGCTCGTCACGCGCTCACGTACGCGGGCGAGACGAACTTTTCGTTCGGTGACCACCGATTGCTGCGCCAGAACGCGTTCTTTCCATTCCGTCGCCAGATACTCGGCACTCTCCAATTGCCCAGCAACTTCTCCTTGAACGCGCTTGCCTTCGTCGAGTTTGTCTCGGGCGTCGCCTTGCTCGCCGCCGGTATTCTCGAGGTTTCCGATGATTTCTTCGAGATCGCGCTCCACGACCGACCGTCGCTTTTGCGCGGCAATAACTTGTTCGTCGATGCGCTTGAGGTCTTTTTCTGCGGTTAGTGCCGCGATCTCGCTCGCGTGAGCTTCGCTGCGGGCTTTGTCGACCGCCGCGGTGATCTCAGCAAGGCGCGTACGTTCGGCTTGCTGCGTGTCGAGAACGGCCGTGACCTGATCGCTCAGCTTGGCCACGACATCGTGCAATTCGCGGATTTCCCGCTTCTGCTCGAGCAATCCTGCGGCAACTGCATCACCAGCACCGCCGCTCACCGTTCCATCTGGACGAACCACGGTTCCATCGAGAGAAACCAGCGTAGCGCCCCCGGCCTGCGGAGCGAGACGAATGGCCGCAGCCGTCGTGCGCACGACGAGCGCGTCACCCACGAGCGCCCGCACGAGAGGTTCGTCGATTTCCGCAAAACGAAGTTTGTCGAAGAGCAACCCGACGACGTCTTCATCCTCGATGGATTGTCGCGACATACCCGCAACGTAGGCGGGTCGCGCCGCCACGAGCATCGCGCGACCTTGCTTTTTCGCCGCTAAATCCGCCAAAAGCGTCGCGGCATGTTCGGTGTCGGTGACGACAATCGCCTGCAGACGTTCGCCAAGGAGCGAGGCAAAAGCCGTCAGGAGTTCTGCGGGGGCTTCGATGCGATCAGCGACGAGCCCCGCAAACGAGGGATCTTTCGTCTTCAGCAGCGCCTTCGTTCCTGAACCTACGCCTTCGAGACGCGCGTGCACTTCTTCGAGGGCACGCAAGCGGTTGCGTTTTTGATTCAGCTCGTTCTTGGCCGTTTCGACCTTCTTGTCGCTGGTTACGGCCTGCTCACGCAGCGTTTTCGCCTCGGTCTCCAACTGCGCCCGGAGCGTCGTCGAAGATTGTTTGCGTTCCGCGGCATTCGTCGACTCTTCGGCAAGTTCGGCACGCTTCGTTTCCAGGTTCTCGGCGTCGTAAACGAGGCGTTGCAGTTCGTCCTCGAGCTTGTCCCGACGCACCAACATGTCCGACAAACGCCGCTCGTATCCGACCAACATGGCTTCGGCCGCGGCGACTTTGGCGGAAGCTTCGGCGGCTTGCCGGCGCAAACGTGAAGCTTCGGCATCGGCTTCTTTTTCGCCGGATCGCAGTTCTTCGAGACGCTCGTGTTCGTCGAGAGCTTCGGCACTTTCTCGCTGTTCGTCAGCTTGAACCGTGGCGAGTTGTTCTTCGAGTTGTTGGCGTTCGACGACCAAGTCCGCGATGGTTTTCTCGAGATCTTGCTGTTCGGCCGTTGCGGCGGAGCGTCGTTCTTCGAGGTGCCGGTGTTTGTCTTTGGCGCGAAGCTGCTCGGCTTGATGCGTGCGGACGTCGTTGTCCGCGCCAAACGCTTCGTTCTGAAACTTTTCCGTGCGCTCTTCTTGCTGATGTACGGCCAAACGCTGCACTTCGAGCTCGGCATCGCGAGTCGCGAGGGCCGTTCGTGAAGCAAGGACTTTTTCCGCGTATTCAGCCCGGGCAAACGCGTCGCGTTTTCGGAGCGCAATGATCTCGAGGAGTTTGTGCGAAGCCTCGTGGAGCATGAGGTCTTCGAGTTCTTTGCGGTACGCGATGTACCTTTCGGCTTTTGCTGCCTGCCGCTTGAGCGAGGACAAACTCCGCTGAATTTCCGAGACGATGTCGCCAATACGCAGCAGGTTTTGCCGCGTTTGCTCCATCTTGAGCTCCGCTTGCTTCTTGCGCGCCTTGTACTTCGTGATGCCCGCGGCCTCTTCGATGAGCATGCGGCGATCTTCAGCGCGAGCCGAAACAATGAGCCCGATCTTGCCTTGTTCGATGATCGAATAGGCCTTCGTGCCGACGCCCGTTCCGAGGAACAAGTCGGTGATGTCCTTCAAACGGACGATGGTTTTGTTGATGAGATATTCGCTCGTTCCGTCACGATACAGACGGCGAGTGACGGCGATTTCGGTGTATTCGCGGTACTCGATGGGGAGCGTGAGGGCTGCGGCAGGATCCGTGTTGTCGAAGGTCAACGTGACTTCGGCCATGCCGTGCGGGCCACGAGTTTCCGAGCCATTGAAGATGACGTCGGACATGGCGCGACCGCGGAGATGCTTGGCGCTTTGCTCGCCCATGCTCCAACGAATGGCATCGACGATGTTCGATTTTCCGCAGCCATTGGGCCCGACGATGCCAATCACGTCTTCGTCGAAATGGATCACCGTTCGGTCGACGAACGACTTGAAGCCGGCGATCTCGAGCTTACGGATGCGCATTCGCGATTCCCACGGACCAATCGATGGCTACATGGCGTCACATAATGCCACGTACCGCCATCCACCATTCCCTATGGGTTACACCTGGCAGAGGTTTGCGGCAAGCGCGTCTTCGTGCCGCGTCGACTTTGTCGTTACGCAGAGCGTCAAGCGTGTGGGGCGGCGGTGGTTGTGAGGCAGCGTTCGTTCACGGCAGAAAAGATGCGTTGAAGTGCCGAAGGAGGTTGACAGAGCTGAAAGCAAGTCATACCAGCACGCTGCTTTTTCGCGAGGTGTTGAACATGCCCACATACGAGTACGCCTGTAAATCCTGCGCTCACGAGTGGGAATTCGAACAGTCCATCAAGGACGATCCCCTCAAAGTGTGCCCGAACTGCCATCAAGAGACGGCGCGACGGCAAATTTCACGAGGTACGGGATTCATCCTCAAGGGTGGCGGATGGTATTCCGACCTTTACTCGTCGACCAGCAACAAACCACATGGAAGCTCGGGGGGATCCTCCGACGGTGGTTCGAGTGATGGCTCGAGTTCGTCCGGGTCATCATCGAGTTCGTCTTCCTCGAGTTCTTCAGGTTCCACGGGTTCTACTGCGTCGTCGACATCGTCTACGCCGTCTACGTCTACAACACCCGCCTGAAACGTTTCTGTCCCTGGGCCCATCGCTCGGTGGGCCAGTGATCGCGGCTTTTTTGCGGCAGCGGTTACGTCATCGTCGCCTGCACATTAGGTGCGCGATTTTCCGTGAGCATTGACGTTGGCCCACGCTCCGACGCGGCACGTCGGATGCTACGGTGCTTCTCCATGGACGAGAGAAAGCGCCTCGACGAGCTGCGGGCCCAACTTGCGGACCTCGACCATCAAATCCTTCGGCAACTCGAGCGTCGGGCGCGCATTGCTCAAGACATCATTCGGCAGCGCGGGGGGACGGCGCGGTTTGCTCCGATTGCCGATGGTCCGCATCTTCAGGCGTTGGAACAAGCGGTGATGCCGCCATTGTCCCCGGCAGCGGTTCGCGAGGCGTTTGTCGCAATCGATGGTGTTTGTCGTCTTTTCGAGGTCGCGCCGCGGGTGATGTTCGTCGGTCCTGAAGGGGGCTTCGGGTGGATGGCGGCGCGGGACCATTTTGGTGCGGGCGCGGATTTGATGCGCTCGGACAGCGTCGCTGTAGCGCTCGAAGAAGTGGCGCAATCGCGGGTGGAGTTTGCCGTGGTGCCGTACGAATCTTTGTCAGATGGGCCGATTTTTCCGACGATTCAAGCCATTGCGGCCACGGGGCTCAAGTTGGTCGGGGAACGGGAGCTCGTGCAAAGCCTGGTGCTGGCGAGTGTGAGTTCGGATGCGACAAACGTCGAAAAGATCTACGTAGCCGCGCAAGATCACGCAGGAGCTGCGCAATATCTCCAAACGAATCATCCGCGCGCGCAAATCATCGACGTGCGTTCGCCTTTGGCGGCCATCGAAAAGGCCGAGGTGAATGCGAACAGTGCGGCTCTTGTTCCGGGTAAAACTCTAGATCCAGCGAAGAAATTCGTGGTTGTCCGGGAAAACATTGGCGATTTAGGGCAGATTCGCATGCGTTATGGGGTGATTTCGCGCCTTCCTGCGCCGCGCTCCGGAGCCGACGCGACGGCGTTGCTCTTCGGCGTTCACGATCGTCCGGGTGCATTGCACGAACTTCTGCATTATTTCAAAGACAAGAATTGCAATTTGCGCCGCATTCAATCGCGCCCGTTGCCTGGGGAAGGCTGGGAGTACCAGTTTTACGTGGAAGTCAGTGGGCACGTGACCGATCGCAACCTCGTTGCTGCGCTCGAAGGCATCAAGCGCGAGGCAAAAATGCTGGTCATCGTCGGTTCTTTTCCTCTCGAGCGGCCGGAACGAGTAACGTCCTGAGCGGCTCGTCTCAACTGACACTTGCTGATGAACGCTTTGCGTCGATTTTGCGTGCACTTGGGTGCGGCGTTGGCCGTGCTCACCGCGTTTGCCACTTCCTCGGGTTGTGGTGGGGCGGATCAAAACCTCATTTTGATGGGGGCCAATCAGGTCGATCCCGCGACGATTGATCGGGATCCGATGGCGTTGTTGCCGACGCACCCCGTGATGTTGGGGTACCTCGATGCGGCCGAGATGTTCCGTTCGAACCTTGGTTCGGATGTGAACCAAATCGTGACGACGCTTTTGCCGCTTGGTGCGGAGTCGAATTTCGTTCCTGCGCGCGACGTGAAGAAGGTCTACGGCGGCATTTACGCCATGCAGGGAGCGGATTTTTGTGCCGTTTTGCAGGGCGATTTCGATGTCGCTTCGATTCGTCGCGCGGCCGAAGCGCGCACGATGGTGGCGTCGAAAGTTCCGCTCGTGCGTTCGCGCTACGCGGAATTCGACTTGTACACCGCAGGAAACGTGGGGTTCGTGATCCTGACGCCGCACACGGTTTTGTCAGGAAATGAGACCGGGATGCGTCGGGCGATCGATCGGTTGCGTCGAGACAAACTCACGCGTTCGTTGCCGACGTGGATGGCAGATCTGTCGAACACTCCTGGGGCCGCGTTCACGATTGCGGGCGACTTGGGGGACCAATCGGCAGTGGATGCGGCAACGCAGAAGATGCCTTTTCTCGTGGGATTGCAGAAGTTTCGGACGATCGGGAACTTCAAAGATCCAGGGATGAACCTCGCGGGTTCGTTCACCTATGCCGATACGCCATCGGCGGCGGCAGGAGCCGTGCAGCTGGCGGATTTGCAGAAACTCACGGGTTTCATGGGTCTTTTGTCATCGTTGGGGCTCATAGGAACAGTGCCGACGATGCAGGTGGAGCAACGTGACAACGACTTGGCGTTCACGATGCCGGTCGACACGTCTTTTGCCCGCTTTTTGCTGGGGATGTTGAAGGACCTCACGAACAAGGCCGTTTCTGGAACACCACCCAGCGGCACGTGGGCGTGGCCTTTGTTGAATCGCTGAGAGACAAACTGAGGCGTGGGTCCGGTGAGTTGGGGGGGACAAACCGAGGCGTGGGTCCGGTGAGTTGGACGGGGACAAACCGAGGCGTGGGTCCGGTGAGTTGGACGCTCGCTTCGCGCGCTAACAAGCGCGCTGCGCGAGGCTTTTGTTTGTGATTGGGGGTTGGGGGGCCCTCACAATCTCTTTGGCTGCGCCAAAGAGACTGACCCTCCGGCTCTGCCCCCATA
>DAOMZH010000612.1:0-6900 GCA_035437985.1 Polyangium sp. (in: bacteria)
CAAAAGATCTCCGAGCCTTCTTCGAGCCACGGGATCATCCGGGGCAAACTCGACAATCTCTCCAAACGCGCGTTGCGCTTCCGCTTGGTGATAGGCCTTTTGCACCGGGTCCTTTTCCCGCGCCGCGATGCGTAAGTGCAGTTCACCCACGGCCGTGCGCAGATGCGCATCAGCATCCGGGCGCGCCCGCAAGCTTCGTCCAAGTTCACGCGCTCCAGAAAAATCTTCGGCGTCTTCGAGTTCATCGAGCAGCCGCAATGCGAGAGCGAAATCGCTTGGCCATCGCGCGACGAGCTCGCGCAGTTTCTTCACCCGATCGGCCGGAGTCTTGGAGTCCTTGAGCAGTTTTTCCAGGACCCCCGGGTCAATCGTTTGTAGTCCAAGGGCTGTGTGCAACTCGCGGACCTCTGCGGCGGTGCGGACACGTGCGAGCATCCCGCGATACAGCGCATCGGCCACGCCGAGATCCGTGAACATCACCCGCCACAACGACACTTTGCCCGACACGCTCGGCATTGCGTCGAGCATCAACGCCACGAGCTTCGAGCGTTCACGCCAGGTTGGTGCTTCGCAGGTCGCCAAGGCGTTGCGATAGATCTGCGCGACTGCGTTGGGATTGCCCGTCGCGCGACCAAATCGTTCTCGCCACAAACCAATCCGTTCTTCGAATGGAACCAGCGCCGCTCCACTGCACGGCGAGGGGCGATGCTCCAGGTCGCCAACACGAATCGTGATGGTTGTTCCGGACGAACGACCCTCGGTGGTGTTTTTCGTTTTCGACTTGAGCTCATTGTTCGCGTTGTCGACTTGCTTCGAGCCATCCAGGGCCGGAATGTCGGGTGTTGGCGTCGTCGTTGCGGTTGTCGCCTTCCCGTCCGAAGCAGCTGCCATGGCGGCTTTCATCTCGGCAATTGCGCGAGCTGCGACCTGGTCCTTGGCGAGTTCTTGCGCGGGAGGTGAACTCGGCGCGGCAGTTGCCGTTGCTACGGGACCTGGTGCGGGCCTCGAAGCCGGAGGAGCTTCTGCGGGTTTGTCTTCGGTCTCCACACTCGGTGGTTTCGACCGATGTGAACCACCCAAACGACCGTGTCCCGAGCCAAACCCTTGGCCTGTTCCCGTTCCAGCCCCGTGTCCGATTGTCCCAATGGAACCTAGGCCAATGCCCTCGCCATCACCACGACCGCCACCGCCTTCGCCGACACCGGACAAACCAATTCCTCCGGAACCAAACGAATCGCCGATGCCATCACCCCACATGTTGCCGCGGGCGCTCGTGGGATCGGATCCCAGCGAATCATCACGACCCCAGGGCGCTGATGGAGCATTCGGATCTCCTCCGGCCCCGGCGTTCATCAGGCCAATCATCCCGAATTCCGCAGCGTCGCGAAGCGCAGCTTGGCGCGAGATGGACGGGTCATCCGCGGGACCTTGTACGCCAAACCGATTGCCCGAACGCATGTTCGGATTGCCCATCGAGCCTTCTTCGCCCTTGGCTCGCGTTCCGGTTCCACCTTCTTTGTTGTCTGCCGACGCTTCGGCGACTTCCTCGACGGGTCTTTCTTCTTCTTCTTCCTCTTTCTCTGCGTCGGACTTGATGAGCGGTGTCCACCCAATCGAACGACTGCGCTTCGTTTCGACGAGGCTCTTGGCCATGCCCTTCTTGCGTTCGAGATCCGCACGTTCTTCCGGCGTCATCTCGTTTTTCGTCGGTACGTAGAGCGACGTGACGGGCGTGATGATGGCGTGACGCGATCCGAGATCGACCATTGCCGCTCGTCCCGTGGCTTCCGTCATCATTTGCAGCAAACGCCCTTCCGCCCAACGACGACGCAGATCGCCGTATTCCTCGATCGGGGTGATCTTCAGGTTTGTCTTTGTGTTACCGGCAGGTCCGCTGAGAGAAACCGTCGCGGGAAGCCCGCCCTTTGTCAGTCGTCCGATGACCGTGATGCTCTCGTCGGCCACCAGCGCTCCGAGATCGCGCGGAAAGATCCGTTCGACCGTCGGGCCCAGATCCACCTGCGCTCCAAGCCATGCGGGACGTTCTGCATGCTCCAGCAAACGGAGCGCAGTTCGTGCAGCTGCGTTGGCATCGGACACGCGCTCGGCAAAACCGCCACGCGCCAAACCTTCGAGCAACGCGACGTTCGCTTCGTCGCCCACACCAATGCCAAACATGCGCACTGGCCGCGGCAATTTCGCGAGTTTGTCTCGTAGATCTTGCAGACCTAGTTCACCAACCGTCGGCGTTCCATCGCCGATGTACACGACTGCTCCGCGACGAGCAGGATCCAACGAAGCTGCGGCGAGGCTCAGGACGCTGCCGAGATCCGTTGCTCCTCCACGATCGATCCGCGACAAACGAGCCAGCACTTCCCGACGTCCCGGTTCATCAATCGGTTCGAGTTTGTCTCGGCCAGGAACGACGGGCGTGAGTCCAGTGTCACCTGCCCAAACCGCCACGCGATCGTCTTTGCCGAGATGCGCCAACAGAGCGGCTGTTGCTGCGCGGGCAATTGCCAGCGAAGGCGCATCGGTCGCGGCGGATGTGTCGATCACGATCGCCAGATCCAAACCACCTTTGGCGAGCGGCGCATCGGCTGCTCGAACAGGCACGACGATGTAGTTGGCTTCCGTCTTTGCTCGTCGTGATGCTTCGGAACGTTCGGACGGAGCAACCGTCTCCAGGTCCATCGTGTGCGGCGCGGTGTATCCGCGTGGAGCGAGCAATCCATCGTCGAAAAGCTCGACCGAAAGATCGGCGCGCGGCACGAAATCCTGGGCGCGGATCGTCACCGAGTTCTGCTCACGCACGCCACTCATGCCCACGCGTACTTCACGCGCGCCTGCACGCATGAAGTCGACCGAGGCGCTAAATTCCTCGATGTGCGGCAACGAGCCTTCGGCGCCTTCAGCGGCCATCGGATACGTGTAAAGGCGGCGTTCACCTTTCACGCCGGTTCGTCCGAGCCACTCGGCATAACGCACGACCACGCGACGAGATTGTCCGGGCAAAATCGGGTACAGGCGAGCCTTGAAGGTGCCTGGTGATTCCCACTCGAGCAGCGCGGGATCTTCTTTGCTGCCTTGGTAGACGTTTGATTGGTACTGCGCCGCCGCGGCCTGTTTTTCTTTGACGTACCCGAAGAAAACGACGCCTTCGCGATCCACGCCGAACTTGTGCAACGTCGCGCCAAGGGGTGTGCGGAACCGATAGACGCCTTCGACGGTCGTCGAGCTTGGATTGAAAAACACCTCGTCGACTTCGGTGAGGGCGAAGTCGTCTTGGATGGTCACGTGCACATCGAGCTTTTGAATCGTGAGCGGGAAGCGCGGAGCGCCTTGATTTCCTGGGGCGCGGGCACCCACGGTGCCAACACCGAACGGAGCTGGTTCAGCCACGCGATCGGTCGTTCCAAGTCCGCCGGTCCAGTCTTCCCACGCCATAACGGGTGAGGTTTTGACGGACGGACCGCCCTTTTTCTGGTCGATGATCATGCGTTCGCCCGCGGTTGCTCGACCATCGCCGTCAGTGCGCACTTCGCCGGCGAGCACGTAAACATCCGTCGAATCACCGGCTTTCGCGACGTCGATGCTCGCGCGGACGTGGGCGAGATGCAGGGGACCGGTGGGTGTGGAGAGGTCGGTGGTAAGCGAAGCGGGTGTGTCGACAAAAACCCGTCCCTCCTGAATGTCGATGACCTCGGCACGCACGACGAGTTTGGCGGGACCACGGACGAGCAAGGTCGCTCCGCCGTCGCGCCTCAGCCAAGCCAAACCATCGGGTTTGACCTGAACAACCTCGCCATCCACGAGCCGCTCGCGCGGGTAGGGGGCGCGTTCGGGTTCATTTGGGGGCGTCACGACGACATCACGCCGTACGGTACGCAGCTCGGCCCAGGTCTGGGATCGAGGCAAAATGGGACGTTCGGGTTCCCGACAGCCGGAAAGGGCGGTCGGACAAACGGACGCTAGGAACGCGATGATGACGATCGCGAAACTGGGACGAGTTCTTCTTAAGGACATGCGGCTCTGGCCTCCGCATCGAGATGACAAGGAGAGCCGGACGCCCTCCCGATCCCGAGACTACTCACGACAACGCACGATGTCTTTGGTTCCGCATGTGCGGTTCGTGCGCAGTTGGAGGCTGTTTGGATGCGGAAGACGCGACATCGTTGGGCGTCGTTTCCGACGCCCTGATGTCACTGGAGGGCTTTGGGGGGTCTCACGGGGGCGCGGTCTGAACGTCCGTGCCCTGCTTCTTGATGGACTTCAAGATGTTGAATTCGACACGGCGGTTCTTTTGGCGACCCTTCGCGTCTTTGTTTTCGGCGATGGGTTTGTCCGGACCGTAACCTTTGGCACTCAAACGAGTCTTGTCGATGCCCTTGTCGGTCAGATACTTCACGACGGCTTCGGCACGTTTCTGCGAGAGAGTGCGGTTCTGGTCTGCCGGACCGACGTTGTCGGTGTGGCCAGCAACTTCGATCAAGAAGATCTCTTTGCGAGCTTGGAGGACGCCGACGACGGCGTTGAGGACGGCGAAGCTGACGGCGCCTTGGATCTTGTCGCTGCCTGTGGCGAATTCGACACGCTGCAAGATCTTGATGTCGTTGTCGGTGACTTCGACGAGGCTCACGCCTTTGTCCGGACAACCATCTTCATCGTCGAATCCGTTGAACGTTTCGGGCTTCTGCGGGCACTTGTCGAGGTTGTCCGGGAGGCCGTCTTTGTCGGTGTCTGGAGCTTCGTCCGGACAACCGTCGGTGTCCTTGAATCCGTTGACGACTTCCGGCACATCCGGGCATTCGTCGGCTTCGTCGAGGATCTTGTCGTTGTCGTTGTCGGGCTCGGGGCAGCCATCGGTGTCGCGGAAGCCGTCGGTGTCTTCAGCTTCTTTCGGACATTGATCTTGCTTGTCCGTGATGCCGTCTTCGTCGGTATCTGGACAGCCGTAGAACTCCTTGCTGCGGAGCTTGCCGTACTCGTCGGGGCACTTGTCGTCGGCGTCGGCGATGTTGTCCTTGTCGCGGTCGGGCAAGATGTCGGGGCAACCATCTTCGTCTTGGAAGCCGTTGATGGTTTCCTGTTTGTCTTTGCACTTGTCCTTGTCGTCGGTGACGCCGTCTTGATCGTTGTCGTCATCGAGACATCCGTCGTCATCTTGGAAGCCGTCTTGATCTTCGGCGACGGCCGGACACTGGTCTTTCTTGTCGTTGACCCCGTCGTGATCTTCGTCGCCCACTTCATTGACGAACGCGATACCGCCGATGGCGCGGAAGAGAGGTACGCCTACGCCTTGCAGGACGCCGCCACCGCCGCCGATCGTGAAGGCCACGGGCAAACTGAGGGGCGTGATCTGCGCGCCGCCATCGATCTCGAGCGAGTTTGTCCCGTTCAAATTGCTGAACCGAGTGCCGCCGAAACCTTCAGCAAAGACCCTGAAAATCGGGCTCGCTTGGAATCCAACGGCCGCGCCGTAACGAAACTCGAACGGCCCGATGGTCGTGGAGCCGAGACGTGCTTCGGGACGATATTGTCCACGCAGGTTCAGGGCGAAGCCGAGCTTGCCGAGATTGCCGTCGATGATGATTCGACCACCCGCGGTGATGGGCAAGCTGTTGCCGATGTACTTGTTCGTCGCGGTGAGCGTTCCGAGCGGAGCGGAGACGTCGATGGCGCCACCGAGCACGATGGGGCTCTTTTGTGGATCGCCGACGAAGCGGAACTTGCCTTCGAGCGTTGCGTCACCGACACCAAATGCCGTGAGTCCCTTCGGGTCCGGGCCGCCCGTGCTCGTGTCGATGCCGTCTCCTTTGACGTACACGATGGGAACACGCAGACCGATCTGCATGAACGATGCGGGGATGAACGACGCGAGCACATCGACGTTGAACATGTCGTTGATGACGTTCACGTCACGCGTGTTCGTTGCATTGGGCTCGCTGCAATCCGTTTCCGCTTTGCAGCTTTTCACGACGAAAGGCTTGTTCGAGTAGTTGAACAATACACCCGCAGTCAAACCCATCACGGAGTCCATGCGGGCGCCTTCGACCGTGAAGTAGTTCTTCGATCCGGGCGCAGCGTCGAACCTCTGAACGGAAAACTCCCCTTGTTGTGGAGATGCCGGTTGGGTTTGTTGCGCATCTGCCGTCGCGGACACGAGCAACGAACTGCAGAGTCCTACGAATGGCAGCAACCTGAGCGATAGTCGCGTTCTCATCGATCCTCTCGACTCGGAGTGGACGGAACCCACACGCTCCCGTTGGGAACGGTGTTCTTCGAGAATTGCAGGAATAAAAGAGTGCTCCGGCTACTGCAACAGCGATCAGGTGTCGGGATGCGAGTTCGTTGTCAAACGCCCAACCTTCCGATGCGGCAGCACCCAACAAGGGCGGAATTGCCGTCCATTGGCCACAGATCGTGCTCTTTTGCGCGACAGCATCGTTGACATAAGCCCCCTGTGTCTGGCATGCGAAAGCGCGTCAGGGTTTTCCCCGTCGAGAGCGATCCGGATTTCGTGAAACAGCGATCGACGTTGACCACACTGGCCGGGCGTGAGACACCGCCTGCGCGTACACGTTTGGCTCGACAGAGCCGGTGTGGCAGGACGAATCGGAACAACCTCCAAAACCGAGCACACCCGGAGCAGTTTCCAACGGCGGGGACCGCCTGCGTGTGGCATGCAGCAGCACCGATGCGAAATTCGTCGTGGTCTCTAGGTTTCTCGCGCACTTCGATTCCTGCCCTCGTGGCGTGTGTTTCGAGCGTGCTTTGTTCGGTATCTGCAGCCGCGCAGCCCGCGCCCGCCCCTGCTCCTCAACCGCCTCCTGCGGCGGCCCCAGCAGGCACTCAGCCCGCCGATGCAAAGCCCGCGGATCCTAAACCCGCCGATGCAAA
>DAOMZH010000613.1:0-6899 GCA_035437985.1 Polyangium sp. (in: bacteria)
GGGTCTGTCGCGGGTGAATGGGCGGGGCGCGTGAAACGGCGGCGTTTGGCGGCTGTTTGTCTTGGCCTAGCGGCGCCGTTGATTTCCGTCTTGATTTCGTTGGGGCGGTTTTATACGAGCCCCATGGTCTTTGCTTATGATCCATTCGTGGGTTTTTTCAGCGGCAGCTTCTACGATACGATCATTGATTATTCTGGATTGTACACGTATCGCGTGGGCTCGATGGCGACGCTTGTGGCGGCGGTCGTGTTGGCGCTGCATCTCGAACGACAAACCAACGGCAAACTTGCGTTTCGATCGCTCGGCCGTCCAGGTCTTCTCGTGCTCGGGGCCGGTGCTTTCGTGGCGAGTGTTCTTTTGAACGCCAACGGTTATCGTTTTGGGCATTGGCAAACTGCGGGCACCATTCAGGAACAACTTTCGAATCGGGCTTCTGTGGGGCGTTGCGATGTATTTGCAGCGAAGGGAATTCCCAAGGCCGATGTAAATCGATATGCCTGGGAATGCGACACCCACATCACCGAGCAAGAGGCATATTTCGAGGCTCGAGGTCCGGCCCGCATCACCGCGTATCTTTTTGCGGATTCGGCTCAAAAAGGCGCCCTCATGGGGGCCGCGGACACGTATATCGCCAAACCTTGGAGGCACGAAGTTTATCTTCAGCAAAATGGTTTTCCGCATCCGATTCTGGGACATGAAATTGCCCATGTGATGGCCGGAGCGTTTGCCTCGGGACCATTTTACGTGGCCGGAAGACTATCGGGACTTTGGCCAAATCCGGGCCTCATCGAGGGGACGGCCGTTGCGGCAAGCCCCCACGAAAATGCACTTTCCGCGCGAGAATGGGCCCGCGCCATGAAAGATCTGAATCTCTTGCCCCGGCTCGAACGTCTTTTTGCCTTCGGGTTTTATAAGGAAAACTCGGCTGTTGCGTACACCGTGAGCGGTGCTTTCGTTGGGTTTGTCAAGGAACGTCACGGTGCAGCTGCTTTGCGGGCCTGGTATGGCGGAGCAGCTTTGCCCGACGTGACCGGAGTTTCGTGGCGCGACATGGAGCTCGCGTTTCAGGCGGATCTGATGCTCGTTCAATTGCCCCCTGCAGCCATGGCGCAAGCTCGGGCGCGTTTTGATCGCCCGGGGCTCTTTTCACGCCGCTGTCCGCATGTGATTGACGCGTGTCGAAAACAAGCGGAGGATTTGCGTAATCGCGGTGATGATGAAGGGGTCAACGATACGTTTGAGCGCTGGGTGGCATTGGATCCTGGCGATGTCGCAGCGCGCGTGGCCGCAGCACGCACGCTCGTGCGCCTCGGTCGCGTGATCGAAGGTCGTACAGCACTCGAAGCGATTGCCCAGAATGAACTCTTTCTACGAAGTGCTCGGGATGGCGCAATGGAGGAATTGGGGGACATGGCGTTGGAAAAGGGCGACACCGAGTCCGCGATCAGGCATTATCGCGAAGTGATGTCCCGGTCGCTCGACGAGAATGTTTTGCGCACGCTCGAGGTGAAGCTCGAAGCTGCGCGTAATCCGCGTGCGCGCCGGGCGATCGTCGAGTTGTTGATTGGTCGTGGAGGTCGAACTCCAGACAAAGCTCGGGCGGCCGAAGCTTTGGCGACTTGGGCTGCGACGGCGCCGGACGATGGTTTGCCCGAGTATCTTTTGGCGCGTGGCTTGCTGAGCGCGGGACAATTTGATGAGGCGTTGCCGCGACTTACGCGATCCATCGAGGTGGGATTGTCGATTCCGCGCGTTGCTGCGGAGGCGGAGCGATTGCGGATCGTTGCAGCGTGTGCGTCAGGAGATGCTGTGGCTGTCGAAAAATGGGTTGGGCCCTATCTTGCGCGAGAAGACCTGTTTCCAGCTCGTCGTCAATCGATGATCAAATTTGCGCAGCGCTGTACCGGGAAAAACACCCTCGGCGAGGAGAAAGAAAAAGGGGGTAAGGGGAACCGTGAATGACAAAGAAGCCTCCGTGGAGCGACTCGTCGTCCTGAATGCAGCTTTGCGGGTCATGGCGAAACACCCGAGTTTGCTGACCCCCGTTGCGTTCAAAGAACTCGTCGAGACATTGTTTCAGCACATTCCATTTGCAGGCTTGGTGGCGCTCGTCCCCGATGGTGAAGGTTATCAGCGCATTTATGTTGATATTACCGCCCCGATTTCTCCGCCGCTCATTGGTTCCGGCAGTCGCATTCAGCAAATGGCGGTCATTGACGAGAGCATTTATGTCGAAGGCCGTTCGTACGTATGTGACGACACGCGCGAAGGAAATGAAGTTCATCGCATGGCTGCAGCGGCGGGATTTCTTTCGTATGTTTTGTTGCCGATCAAATCAGCCGATGGCGAGCGAACCGTCGGTGAATTGGCGTGGCTATTTCGAGATCTCGGGGCCGCGTCGAAAGCACCACTGGATTTGTTGCTCGCAATCGGGGACGCCCTTGCTTTGACTTTCGAGCGGGCTGTCCGTTTCGGACGTGAACGGCGTTTGGCCATGATTCTCGAAACCTCGAGCGACGCAATGCTCGCATGGGATTCTGAAGGTCGGGTAACGGATGCCAATCGCGCCGCGAGTGCGCTCACGGGTTTGTCGCGGGAGGAGCTTCTGGGCCGCGATATTGGTGCACTGCTCGAACCTCGTCCCGATCGTCAACGGGGTTTGCCCCCGCCAGATACGCGAATCGTCCTTTTGGCCCGGACTGAACATGGTGCGGAAAAACGATTGTCGGTCGCCGCAACGATGACTGCAGTCGAAGATGATCCGCTCGTTTCGTGCCACGCCCTTCTTCGCGATTTGACGGCTTGGGAAATGAGCGAGCGCGAAGTCGTTTTGCATTTGACGCGTATTCACGAGCTCGAAGAACAACACCGCACGCTCCTCGACAATGCGCCGCTCATCATTTTCCGCCTTGATCCACGTAGTTTTGAACTCGTGTATCTGAATCATTGTGCGGAGCGACTCCTTGGGGTCCCTCGCGACGAAGCTCTTTCAACGCGCAGTTTTTTGCGGGGTTTGCATGTCGATATCGAGGGAGTCGTCGCTTATGACGAAGCGGTCGTCCAAGCGTCGTCGGGGTTGTGTTCATCGCCGTATGAAGCGCGTTTGTCCCGGCGCGAAGGCCTATTGATGACCGCGCGCGGGACCATTTACCCGTTGCTCGGAAAATCAGGTAATGTCGTGGCGATTGAAGGGTTGTTCATGGATGTCAGCGCCGAACACGCCGCCCGAACCCGATTGATTCAAGCGGATCGGCTCACGACATTGGGAACATTGGCCGCGGGGGTGGCGCATGAAATCAACAATCCCGCAGCCTTCATTTTGCTGGGCCTTGATATGCTGGGCCGGCTCCTCGACGGGGCCGGCGTATTGCTCCAAACGGATGCCTCGCAAGAAATGCGGGATTTGCTCGCAGAATTGCGGGATTCCACACGCAGAATCGTCGATATCGTTCGCGATCTGCGGATGTTTGCCCGCGCGCCCGGGGGCACGCGACGGATGGCCGTGGATGTCAATCGCACCGTCGAAAGTGCGCTCACGCTCACGCGTGGCCAAGTGTCCGAACGTGCCGAAGTCGTTCGAGATTTGGGCGATGTGCCCAATGTGCTGATTGACGAAGGACGTCTTGGTCAAGTGCTCGTGAATTTACTCGTCAATGCAGCGCAAGCCATTCCGCGGGGCACGCATGGCGAGGCCAAGGTCTACGTTACGACGCGAAGTCACGATGGGCGCACCGTGGAGATCGAGATTCGGGACACGGGAGACGGAATACCGCAAGAGATTCAGGAGCGCATTTGGGATCCGTTTTTCACGACAAAGGATCCGGGGGCGGGTACGGGTCTTGGGCTTTCGATTAGTCGCGAAATCATCGATCGTAGTGGCGGGCGATTGTATGTGGAAAGTCCGGTTCCGGGAACGAGCCCTCCGTGCGGGTCGCGGTTCATCGTTGAATTGCCAGCGTCTTCTGCTGCGCTTTCGTCGTTTCCTCCGGTACCGTCCTGGCCGCCGCGTTCCATTGGCGGACCGGCAAGAGTGCTCATCGTCGAGGATGAATCATCACTGGCCCGCGCGTTGGCGACGGAAATTGGTCGGGTGCACGTGGTACAGCTGGTTGCAAATGCCGCTGAAGCGCTCGATGTACTAAATACGACGCCATTCGACGTGATCTTGTGTGACGTGCGGATGCCCGGCATGAGCGGCGAAGCTTTATTCGAAAAGGTGCGTCGTGACCGACCCCAGGTCGCCGTGCGTTTCGTATTCATGACCGGCGTCGGATTTGGTGCGGATTTCGAGAGGTTTCTGTCCGAATCGGGACGGCCCATTTTGGAAAAACCGTTTTCCGTGGAAGATGCGCTCAGCATCATTCGGAAAGTGGTCTCGAAGCACGGACGGGCGAAGAACGAGGGGAATTGACGTTCGTCACCCATTTCATCGCCCTTTTTTCCACCAGCACCCAAGAGGCATAACCCACGAGAAGCGACAAACCCAGGGCCAAGATGGCCGTGCGCCAAAGGTTCGTCCAGGTGGGTGGCGCCGAACCGTCGAAATCACAAAGTCCCAAAGCGAGCTGATGATACAGAAACACGCCGTAACTCACGATTCCAATAAACGTGAGCGGTCGGGGCGTCAGCAGTCGTCTCCAAACGCCACCACATAAACACGCGCTCAAGACCAACGCCGTCGTCACGAGCGACAAAAGAGCATAAGGAAAACTTCCTCCGCGCTCGTAATAATAAGCGCCCTCCAAGCGAAATGCACCAATGAGTAGCGGCATGGACAAACCCAAGCCCCAAGGAGCCCAGCGCGCTGCGCGGGAAGAATGTTCGAGCGCGACGAACGCCCGGGCCGCCAATGCCCCGAGCAAAAACTGATCGAGCCGGCTCACGATCCATCGTCTTTGCGTTGCTTCCAACATGCCCGAAAAAAGCCCCGGTTCGAGACACGCGTCATGAAGTATTGCCCGGACACACCACGTCGCGACGACGAGCAACCCGACGAAGAGAACCACGTTTCGTTTCGTCGAGGCGACGCCGCGCTGCAGCCAGGGAAACAACAAATAATAAGAAATCTCGGTGGTGAGCGACCAGGTGGCCCCAATGAATACGATGCCACCAAGGGGAAAATATCCTTGTTGCACAAACAAATGTATCAATAGCGCCGGAATGAATTGCTTTTGCGTCAAAATGAAATGGTGAAAAAGAATCGTCACGACGAGCGCGACGTAATAGCCCGGGAGAATTCGGGCGGCGCGCCGCAAAAAGAAGGTTCGGGTTGCCGAACCTCGCGAGCGCAACCAGGAGAGTGACAAAGAAAAACCCGATAAAACAAAAAACAAGTCCACTCCCCACCACGCGTGATGCAGGATCGTCAGGAGCCACGGAACGAGCGCAGAAGGCACATGACTTTCGATCGCGGGGCGGACGAGGGGTAAAAATCGGTCGCCGAGGTGTTGGGTGAAGACGGCCAGGATTGCGATGCCGCGGAGAGCATCGAGTTGCGGGAGGGTTGGGGTGGTCCGGTGACCTGGTCGTTCGAGCGAAGCGAGCATGTTTGGGGAGAGGCGAAAACGTGATTTGGGGCGAGATTAAAGCGATCTTTGCCGTTGTGCATCCCCGTTGCGAACGGGTTGTGGTTTTCCTGCTCAGTGCCGCCTTGATCGTCAATAATGACAATATTTCTTGCCTCGCGCCGAAAATGAGCGGATGATGAGCGCCGTGTCCGGTTCAGACCGTCTTTCGACGCATGATGCCACCAGTGTAGGCAAGTACAAGTTCATCGCCAGTTTGGGGGGCGGTGGAATGGCCGACGTGTATTTGGCGGTCGTCGAGGGGCCTGCACGCGTCAAGAAGCTGCAAGTCGTCAAACGCCTTCGTCGCGACTACCTCGAAGATCCCGACCATGTCGAGATGTTCCTCGATGAAGCTCGTTTGGCTGCGCGCCTCAATCATCCCAATGTGGTGCAGACCTTCGAGGTGAGCGAAAGCGAAGGCGAGTACTTCATGGCGATGGAGTATCTCGATGGCGTGCCGCTCAATCGGATTTTGAATCGAGCTCGCAACAAGCCTCCGCCGCCTGGGGTGCTCCTCAAGATTCTCGCCGATACGCTCTTGGGATTGCATTATGCTCACGAGTTGACTGATTACGACGGGCAACCGTTGCAGATCGTGCATCGCGACGTCAGTCCGCACAACGTGGTGGTTACTTACGACGGACAAACGAAGCTTTTGGATTTCGGCATTGCCAAATCCGAAGCTCGGTCGATCGAGACGCGGGCCGGGGTAGTAAAAGGCAAAATATCGTACATGTCCCCGGAGCAAGCCCGTGCCAAACCGCTTGACCGCCGCGCGGATATTTTCGTCGTCGGGATATTGCTTTGGGAATCGATGGCCGGCAGCAAGATTTGGGAAAAAGCCACCGACATGGAAGTGCTGCATCGGTTGGCTCTCGGCGATATGCCCGATTTGCGTGACGTTCGTCCGGATGTACCCGAAGCGATCTTGAAAATCATCAAGAAAGCATTTCATCCGGATCCCGATGGTCGTTATGCCACGGCGGCGCAGATGCGCGAAGATATCCTCGCCTATCTCGAATCAGCCCATATTCGAGTCTCGAATGAAATGGTTGCCGAGTATGTTTGTACGGTTTTTGCCGACAAACGCGCCGAAATCAAGAAAATCATCGAAAAGCAACTGCGCAAATTGAATGCCAAGCAACCGGTCGAGGAAGCTCCCGGTTTGCTCGACCTCAGCGCACCACTCGAATCACTCTCCGATCCTGCAGATTTGCCGCGCCTTGGTGGTTCGGGCGTGCGTAGTTTACCCGGATCTCCGAATTCGGACTCTTCTCATTCCAGCAATAGCTCCAATAGCGCGAATTCAGGGGGAAAGAGTACCTCCGCGCC
>DAOMZH010000614.1:0-6889 GCA_035437985.1 Polyangium sp. (in: bacteria)
CGCTGCGGGGAAAATATCCGGACGTGATCATCGGGGCGTACCTCGCGCGTTTGCGGCGTGTCGTTCAAGACAAACGAAGTTTGTCGCGGCGTGCCCTGGTGTTGCTTGGTGATGCCGAAGGCGATGAAGCGGCGGCGTTGCGTAAGCGCCTGGATGATTTGTCGCGTAAGTACGATCTTTTTGCCGAACTGATGGACCGCTGTGTGCCCAACGTCGATGGTCCCGTGGACCTCGAGCGGCTCATCGCCCACGTGCCCGAAGGCGTGATCCTGTCGCTGATGACGGCAGCGCGTTCAGCGTGGTCGTTGGCTGAATCGGTAGGCGTGTACGTGGACGGGGAAGACCCGGCGCGCGGGTCGTCGAAACGTTGAACCAGGTTGAACAGTTGGGGCTTCAGGTCGCCTGTGGCGCCTTTCGCCCCAAACCCCAAGCTTCAACGTGTGGCGGCGCGGATGCGTTTGCCAAGCTCGTCGCGCAGCAAGCGCGCGACGACGAGGCGATCGAACATGGGTTCGTCCGGGCTGCGTAGTGCGGCGGGCCAAACCTGAGCATTGGCAATTGCGGCTTCGACGGGGGCTTCACCGAGCCACACGCAGTTATGCTTGGAGGTCAAAGCATCGTCGAAGGGAGCGACTGCTGGAAGCATGATGCCGACTTCGTCGAGCACGGCCAGGAGCACGTCCGAGACGGGTTTTTCTTCACCAAAGACGAGCGCGATCGCCTCAGGTGAACCGTAGGCGTGCGCAACGGCGGCTCCGAGGCGCGCAAGTTCTCCACCTCGTGCATCGATGAAGCACAAGGGCAGGGGGGATTGGGGGGTCATTGCCACCTAGTTCGTGTTGAGTTCGACGCGCAAAAGCTTGCGCCCGATGAAGAGGTAATCGCCGTGTCCGAGTTCGCGTTCGCTCTTGATCCGCACGTAGGTGCCGTTGCGGCTGTTGAGGTCCGTGAGCGTGAATTTGCCGTTGGCTTCTTCGATACGGCAGTGCGAGCCCGACATGTACAAGTCGCCAGGGAAGTTCAAATCGCCGCCTTCTCGGCCGATTTGCAGCGATGCGCCCCGCGCACACACGGTCATGCCCACTGCGCCGCTTTGCAAGAGCTGCGTCAGACGGAACGGACTCGGATGCTTCGGCGACGAATAGAAGTACGTGCCATCGGGGTCTTGGCCGTCGGACGGCTTGGGCGTCAGATCGAGCCGGAAGACTTGTTCGCCAGCGAGGAAGGTATCGGCGGGCGAGATGTCGACGGTGCCCCGCACGCGAATGTAAACGCCGTTGAGTGATCCTTCGTCACGTACGACGAGTTTGCCGTCGCGATAGAAGAAGTTGGCGTGGCGTGGAGAGACAAACGGGTCGTCAGGAAAAACGAGTTGCCCTTGCCGACCGACGATGTGTTGTTCCGCTTTGAGGTGGAAGCTGAGACCATCCATGCCTTCGCCGCGGATGAGGATCAGCTTGGCTTTTGCGGGGTTTTGCATGTCCCCGAAAAAGAGGGTCTGCGCGTTGAGCACTTCGAGCGGAACACCCGTCCCACACCTTCCGCAGAACTTGTGACCCGAGGGCACACCGCTCGAACATGAGCGGCAGATGTAATTGCGGGCTTGCTCCATGAGCTCCTCCTGCGTCAGCTCCGAGAAATTGACTGGTGCGGATGATACCGCGGCCGACGAATGACTGGCACCTGTCGAACGGCGCGTTGTTGCAACGCTCGTCGGGGGAAACGGTGTTGCTCGACGATTGCCCGGCATCGGTGCGGCCGTGCGTGAACTCGTCCGTTCCGGTGGCGTCGACGATGGCGACGCCACTGTGAACAGAGCGAGATCATTGCTGCACACAGAACAACTCGTAGAGCTCATCGTGCTCCACGTGTCGCACTGTCCGCAAACGATACCTATTTCGTGCTGCTCGTCTCGCAACGCCATTCCCAAAAGACGATCGGTTGTAGACGTGCTCGACGAGAGGGGTCAAGCAACATGCAAGACAGTTTCGTACATTAGATCCTGAGCGGGCATGAACTTTCCATCAGTGGATGTACGTCATGCGGCGTTCTTCGTCTTTCATCCCCGCTTCGCCCCAAAAGCGGAAGACGATTTTTTCTGTACACGAGCTGCGTTCGAGCACGCCGTAGTCCCGTGAGTCGTCGTGAAAGTCGATGTTGTCGCTGAGGAGAAAAACCATGCCTTCGCCAACGACGGCTTTGAACGACGTTGAGGGGGCCATTTTTTTCTCGTGCCCGCGGTAGTACCAGCCGCCACCCATCTCGACGACACCGCACTCCATGGGCACTTCCGCTTCGGTGTGAGGGTGAATGAAAAAGTATTTGGCAGGAGGGCAGGCTTGCACTTGGTCGTACCGTTTGCCGTTGATGTAGACCTGGCGGCCCTTGAGTTCGATGACGTCCCCTTCAAAACCCACGATGCGGCCAACCGCATACCGAGACGGATCGTCGGGATCTTTGCAGCGTACCAATTCGCCAAACGCCCGTTTGCCCCGGGTCAACAAGAGGACGGTGTCCTTGTAGTGCAAAGTCGGTTCGACCGAAGCCGCGAGCTGCAGATCATCGGGAAGCGTCCAAGTTTTGAAGAGCACGAGACGCAGCACGCCGCAGATCGCCCCCACGACGATCGCCGTCCACAAGACCCCTTTCAAAAACTTCTGCATTGAATCTCGAAGGGTAACGCATCGCCGTGTCGCTTGGCGAGATCACAGCGCGATCGAATGTGTTTGGGCGGTGAATGATTCACACGACCCATGTGCCGTAACGAGATTTCAGCGTTTGCAGCTTCGAAACGGTGGCAACTCGTTCGGACTCGCGCCTTCGGCAATTTCACGCGCCGCGCTGAAGATCTCGGGCCACACATCAAGGCGCGCAAACACCGACGGAGCCATCGTCGTGTCGTCACCATCCATCACCGATGCCGATACGACACCAAGCACATCGTTGCGCCCGGGACTGACCACTGGACCGCCCGAATCACCAGGACAAACCGACGCAACGGCGATGAATTTGCCCTCTTCGATCCGCGCCACGCGGGCCCCCATGCGCTCGACGCGATGAATCGCCCCGCGCGACAGTGCGCACTGGCCAAACCCAATCGGCACGATCGGTTCACTCGTCAAAGGTGGCGCCTCCAAACGTGGAGCCATCGTTGGAACACCAACGAGTTTCCGGCTCAGCACCAGAATCGCAATGTCCCCTTCTCCCGAAACATAGCCGCAGTCTGGACTGACAATCGCCCGCACTTGCACTTCGCCCCACGGCAAGTCGTCACCACCGAGCTCCACCATGAACTTCTCCGGTGGTTTGTCGCGGTTGGTCACCGCTCCATCAGCATCACGTTCCGCGACGCAGTGATGGGCCGTCAAAACCAGGTCCTCGGCAATCAACGTTCCCGTGCACGTGACATCACTCACGACCCGCACAACCGCGTTGTTCGGATGCTCGACATCAAGGTCGACCGGCGGTTCGAAGGTGAGGGGACGATCGTCTGCATCCGCGTGCGACGCAGGGGTCGCAACGGGCACACGCTTGGACGCATATCCGCATCCAGCGAGCAGGGACGTGGAGACGAGAAGAGGGACCAATCCGCTGATGCCGCGAACGGCAACGGATTGATTTGCGCGGGATGTGGGGCGACTCGTCAGCACGGGCGCTGTAGCCTCCCAAGTGGGGCGTGAACCGAGGTTCACGAGGACGAACCGAAGGGCAAGGAGCATGGCGGTGCCGTTGGGACCATCCGACAACGCAAACCGTAACTCCTTGGGTAGCTAAACTGCTTTCTTGTTGTTATATTCAAAAATTCTACTTTGGATCAACGCATCGCAACCAAGCCAACTTTTTTGGTGCTGCGCTCATAAGCTGCTCGAAGTGCTGACGGGTCCGTCATCGGGTCTTCGATGCCCGCAACCACGACTTCATGCAGAAATGCCGCTTGCCCACGTGCCTTTGTGGTCTGCCAATTGCGACATTGTGTATCATCGCTTTCACAAGCAGCCAACGCATCTTCCACAACGGCCAACGCTTGACGCGGCTGTCCACGGTGGAAAAGTGCGCGTGCATGCACATCGGCGACTGCCAAATCCGTCTGGATTGAACGGTCAGAACGCTCAATTACTGCGCACGCCAACCCAGGCTGTCCGTGATCGACATAGGCCGATGCAAGGCTTGTTACTGTCTCGACACTCGGCGCCAAAGCAGCTCGTTCCTCGAGCGACGACAAGTTCGTGGCCACTGCCGTTTTGGAAGCCTTGGCATTCGGAAGCAGGCTCTTCGAAGGCGTCGAAGGACCCACGAAGCTGATCCAAGCGATGGCGGTCAAAACGAAAGCGTTGCAAATGAGGAGTGCCGAGCGCATGTGGCCACTGACAACGCCAAAAGCCAATGTTCCAAATCTTTTGCTAAAGCCCCAAAATAGGTAGGTAGATGTAGGTGGTCAGTCTTGGGGCAAGACGACCAAGTCATCACGATGGACGACGATGTCCTCGCCGTCGTCGTCGCGTTTTTGACCCGCGAGACGAGCCGCATCGGACTCGGATAGTCGAGACAAACCTCGGGCGATTTCGCGGCCTTCGGGGTCGACGATGGTGACGGCATCTCCGGGCTCGAAATTGCCGCGCACACCGAGCACTCCGACGGCGAGGATGCTGCGGTTTTTCGCGCAGATCGCCTCGGATGCGCCGCGGTCGAGGAGAATGGCTCCGCGGGGACGAAGGGTGAAAGCGATCCAGTGTTTGCGCGCATTGAGGCGCTGGTGTACGGCCGGGAAAAACGTGCCGACATCTTCGCCCGCGAGGACTCGCCCGAGGATGCCGGGTTCACGTGCGTGCGCGATCACGACGTGTGCGCCGGCAAGTGTCGCGCGACGTGCGGCTTCGACCTTGCTCGACATGCCGCCTGTTCCAACTCCCGACGTCGAACCTCCGGCCAAGTGCCGTGCTTCGCGCGCAATGTTTTGCACGACAGGAACGCGTGTGCCGGTTTCATCGAGCAAACCTTCGACGTCCGAAAGCAACAAAAGCAGATCGGCTTCGACGAGCGGGGTGACCATCGACGCGAGCTGATCGTTGTCGCCGAACTTGATCTCTTCGACGGCTACAGCGTCGTTCTCGTTGACGATCGGAATGCATCCCGCTTCGAGCAGCGCGGCAAAGGCGTTTCGCGCATTGTTTGTCCGGGTACGATCGGCCAAGTCGGCATGCGTGAGAAGAATTTGCGCTACGGACAAACCTAGTTTGTCGAAAGCAACCTCGTACCGACGCATGAGGATGCTCTGTCCGGCAGCTGCGGCGGCTTGCAAACGCGCGATGTCTTTGGGGCGGCTTTTCCAGCCGAGTTTCTGGATGCCGCTGGCGATGGCGCCGCTCGACACGATGACGATGCTGCGCGATCCGCGTTGGTTTGCAGATCGAAACGCAGCGACGTCTTGCGCCAGCCTGTCCCAAGCATCTCCGGTGAGGCTCTTGGAACCAATCTTGAGGATGACTCGGCGGACTTTGGTGAGGGCGTTGCGGTTGGTAAAACCTGGAGTCGATTCGGCAGTACGTTCAGCGACCACGTTCATCCTGATGTTCGGCGACGACTTCGTCGAAAGCGGCTTCGAGACGACGCTCGAAGTAGCTCGGAAGCGAAGCACTCGTGAGAATTGCGGTGTCGACCCAGCGCGTGAATTCGTCGCGGAGGTCTTCGACGAGGTCTTGCATGGTGATCGACGCGGGGCGCAAGTAAGGAGAGAAGACGCGCAAGATGGCGCGATCGATGTGTTGGCGGATGATTTTCGCTTCGTCGATGCCGATGCGGACGGCTTGGGTCGAGCGGACGCGGGTGAGGTACCGCTCGAAAAGATGGCCGAACGCATAGACTTCGATGCCGCCGGCAGCGGAGGTGAGAAGGCCGAGGGGGCCGCGGCTGAGTAAGGTGCGGCCGATCATTTCGACGGCTGAGCGGGCGATGTTGCTTGGTCCGGCTTGGCGCGCAGGATCAGCCAGGATTTTACGGGCATCGTTGGTGATGCTCAGGCCATGACGGGCCGCGACATCATGGGCGAGGGCGCCACGCAGGCGCCCAACGACGCGTTCCGGCAGAACTGGCAAGGGCAACGCGAGCGCGCCCATGGATGCAGCGGAGAGCACCGCGAGCTTGCCAGTGGGCGGATTGGCCGCCAGGGGAACAGCGACGGAGCTTTGGGGGGCGGCAGCGGGCGTCGAGGACGTCATGGAGATCGACCGTAGCAAAGGACCACGACAAAGGTGCCAACCACTTTCGAAGAGTTGGTGCTCCGTGGTGCTCGACGTGGAAAATTCGCAAATCCTAGATGCGCGGGTGGCGCCGTCGCTGAGCAACCATTTGGCCGATTTGGCTGATGGCGCAGTGGTCCGGAAATTAGCTCATTCCCAACGGCTTGGATACCGCCGCGAGTGCGAACATGAGTTCTCACCGGGGAGGTTGTATGCAGGCCATTGGGCATTTGTTGATTTCGTGGTTTTCGCAGTGGCTTTTGCGTTTGGGTCTGCCGATGTTGGTGATGGTGTTTTCGAGTTTGGCCTGTGTCGAGGAAATAGGCTGTAAACCCGTGGTGTGTCTTGCGCTTTGACCTACATCGTGGCACGATCGGGCGATGCTGTTCGCGGACATGAAAAACGACTTCGTATTTCGGCGTATTTTCGCGACGCATCCCGAGATTCTCCGGTGCTTGCTGAATGATTTGCTCGAGCGAACGGGCGACCGGATCATTGAGACGCTGGAATATCTGCCCAGTGAACAATTGCCGCTCATTCCCGGATTCAAACTGTCCATTCTCGATGTGCGGTGCCACGATCGCTCTGGGGCGAAGTTCATTGTGGAGATGCAATTGGTCCACGTGCCCGGGTTCGACAAACGCGTCGTGTAC
>DAOMZH010000615.1:0-6886 GCA_035437985.1 Polyangium sp. (in: bacteria)
GTCACAGAACCGTTCTTCGGCCCCGCTCACGTAAAATCCGCAAAACGCTTCCGCAGAAGGCGCAACGGTCATGGCGGAAAGCATAACGGGAACAGCGAATACGAGTGGGCGAAGGTGCATGGGTGTACACATTGCCAAGGGAGTTGCCCTCACCAACCCTCGAACCGATTCGGCATACGCCTTGTTCACCCTTCACCAAGCCCTTTACCGACGCTGCAAACGCCTTGGTGTCCCCTCATTCACCCCATTATCTTACAATTTCGAGGCATTTTGACAGGTCACCAAGGGGTTGACCGGCGCAGCGGCAGCCTTTGTGCGCCCTCGTAATGGTTTGAGCAGCGTTGTTTTCGGGTCTTCGAGCGTTCTCTCTCACCAAAACAGTGTCGGTACGACCCATTGTGACGGCTTGCCGGGATGTTTTCTCACGGATTCGCGGGGTCGGTGGGTGATTCGGGCGTCGTATCTGCTTCGGAATCGTCCTCTGCCTGACGGAAAAACGACTCGACCCACGATTTGGGGTAACCCTTGGCCACGGAGATTTTCAGCAATTCGGCATAGGTGGTCGTGCGTAGGGCATTGATGCCTTCTTTCCATTCGAGCACGTCGTTCGCGGACGATTGTCGATTTCCAATGGCTTGGGCGCGATTTTCGAGGGCATTCAACGATTGTTCGGCCAAACTGGCCAGGCGCGTGCCGAATGGTTTGCACGGATGGTCGGCGTCGAGTTTGGCGATTTCGGGGATGATGACGTTTTGGGTGGATTCGCATTGTTTGCGAAGGTTGCGGCGAATGAATTGGCCTGGAGCGAGGGAAAAGCAGCGGTTGAGCAATTCGCTCGAGGAGGCGCGGGCGAGGGCGGCGAACTGCATGGTGGTCGCGTCGAATCGTTCATTGGCGACGGCGACCAAGGCATCGGACCGCACGATGTTACGCCGCGCCAAACGTTCGGACTTGAAAATGCCGTCCCATTCGCTAATGGCCTGTTGAAAGGCGGGGGCCAGCGATGCGGCGTCGGGATCGGCGGCGAGGCCAGCGTCGGAGAATTCGATCTCTTCGAGGAAGTAAATCAAGCTGCGGCCGAGAGGTATTTTGCGCATGAGAAGGCTCCTTGGAAGGGGCGAGTGGTCGTGGCCGATTGTACTTGATGGCCGATTGTGGGGGCAAATTTTTGGGGGTTGCAAACCGGCTCTTGACCAACCCAGGCTCGAGCAGCGGTGGCACTGGCGGTGCCGGTCGCTCCGGCCGCGGTGGAGGAAATCAAATCGAAAAACATTACCGACTTGAAACTCGTTCCTTTTCCGCTTAACCTGGGCGGCTTGCAGGAGGCCCAACGTCCATGAATGGCGGCGATTTGTTGTCCAAGAAGGCCCAAGAAGAGATTTCGCGTCTCGTGGGTGAGATCGAGACGAAGACGTCGGCTGAGATCCTTGTGGTCGTGCGGGCCGTATCGGGTCGATATGTGCACGCGGATATGGGATTCGGCGGATTGCTCGCGCTCGTGTGGATCTGTATCTTTCTTTTTCACCCGGCTCCGTTCGACGATGACCTCGTGCCCTTCCAGATTTTGGCTGCGTTTGTCCTGGGAATGTTGTTATCGCTTTTTTTTCCACCCCTGCGACGCGTTTTGACGCCTCGATCATGGCGTAATGAAAACGTGGAACGAACAGCTCGCGCAGCGTTTGTCGAAAATGGCGGACATCGGACCAAGGGACGGACGGGATTGGTCGTATTCGTATCTACGTTCGAACGACGGGCATTACTCGTGGGCGACATGGCATATGAAACGGATGATTTGCGGGCGGCGCTGAGCAAAACGCAAAGCGAAATCGAAGCGAATATCGGGGCGAAAGACGCGGTCGTGAAGTTTGGAGAAGCGATGCGAGCGTTGGGAACGATGCTGGAAACAGCGCTTCCGGTGGCCAAAGACGACGTGAATGAACTCGCAAACGAGGTGGCGGCATGAAACGAAGGCAATTCGGTATGGGGCTTTTGGCAACCGGTCTCGGAATCGCCGGTTCACTCGTGAGCAACGAATCGGAAGCTCGTCCCGGCGGTGGACAAACCTTTCGCAAAAACAGCAGCAGCAACAGCGGGAGCAGCGACAGCGGGAGCAGTTTTGGCAGCGGGAGCAGCAACAGTGGGAGCAGTTTTGGTAGCGGATCGTCGCGATCCGACAACGATTCCAGTGAAAGCTTGCTAGAGAGAATGGAGCGCGAGCGCAAAGAGAAGGAACAAGAAGAGCGCAAGCGCAAAGAGAAGGAACAAGAAGATGAACGTTGGCGTAAATTTATGCACCCGTCATCACCGTCGCCATCGCCTTCACCGTCACCGCGATCGTATTCGAGTCCATCACCTCCATCGAGTCCAGCGAGTTATTCGCCATCGACGGGCCCCATCGCGACCTCATCGAGTTGGTCCTGGAACGATCCGTTCGATGTCGCCTATTCGGGACTCAAGATCGGTATTGGTTGTGGGTTCTTTGCATGCGTCGGCTCCATCATCATCGAAGCAAGATCAAAACAGCAGGCGCAGCAAACGTGGACAAGTTCGGCCCCGAATAAAGAGTCGCGCTATGCCCCATTGATGGGACCGCCGCCGCCGCCGCCACCCAAGCGCGATCTTTACGCCGACGAACCCAAACAGAACACGAATGCCCATGTGGCGCTCAAAGGGCCGATGGTGCAAAAGGCACTGGATCGAATCAATGCGAAAGATCCGAATTTTTCGCTCATCGTATTCGAGGATTTTTTGTATGCGCTGTACACCGAAACGCAAATAGCGCGCGGGAAAAATGCATTGGCGCAGCTCGAACCTTATCTTGGGGCGACTTTGCCCCAACATACGACGCCTTCCGACATGCGGGAAATTCGGAACGTGGTGGTTGGAAGCATGCAGATCACGCGGGTGGATGCGTGGCGACATGCCGAGGCGTGGATGCAAGTCGACGTGGTTTTCGAGGCGAATTACACGGAAGTATTCAAGGGTGGTAAGGAACAGAGTTTTGCCGTGGTCGATAAGTGGACGCTCGAACGAGATCCGGACAAACCTTCGCGTAAACCGGAGAATGCAACGGTTTTGGGTTGCCCGAATTGCGGAGCGTCCCTCGACAAGAATATCGCGGCCCGATGCGGGTATTGCGGGGAAGTGTGTTCACCGGGGAAATTCGATTGGACCGTGACTGCGGTGAAGACGATTGAGAACGAGGCGCGGACGCCGATGCTGACGGGAACGACGGAAGAAGAGGGGTCGGACTCGCCGACGGTCGTGGCCTTGGACGTGAAACACGAATTCGCGCGGTTGGCAAAAAACGATCCGGAATTTGGATGGACGGCATTTCAAGCGCGCGTGTCGGCGATTTTTCATGCGTTTTACCAAGGATGGAACCTGCGCGATTTGGCCTGCGTTCGGCCGTACCTGTCGGACAATTTGATGACGACGCAGCGGTATTGGATCGAGACGTACAAGGCGCAAGGGTTACGCAACGTGTGCGAGAATCCGCGGGTGATGGCGATTCATATCGCGAAAGTAGCCAGCGACAATGTTTTCGATGCGATTACGGTGCGCGTGTACGCATCGTGCGTGGATTACACCGTCAATGGCAATGGCGACGTGGTGGGAGGCAATCGGAACAAAGAACGCCAATACAGCGAATATTGGACGTTGATTCGAGCCAAGAATCGACGGGGAGCGCCGCGCGAGGATCCGATTTGCCCGAATTGCGGCGCGCCGAATACGAAAATCAACATGGCCGGTGTGTGTGGAAACTGCAATGTTCACCTCACTGCCGGCGAATTCGATTGGGTGCTTTCGCGTATTCAACAGGACGAAGTGTACGAAGGGTAAACCTCGCGCTCCAAACATCACGATCACGCCAATGAAATGCCCGAGCAACGCGCCGCCACGAATCGCTGCAGTGAAACGCCAAGCTCGTCACTTCACATAGCGGTTGAGAAAGAAGTAGTCGTAATACTGAAATCCGGTCTCTTTCACGGGCCCGATTGGCGGAACGGCTTCCCAAGCTCCCAATAGCTGTGCCTCGGCCTCGTCGAGCGAGCCCGTGCTGAGCCAGTCCCCCATGAAATGCTCGCTCCCAGCGGACCATGCGACGCCCTCCGCGCTGAAGATGGGCCGGACGTCGACGTTGGTGCCGAGCTTCTGATTGGCATTCGCGATGAGCTGAAAACGATCCTTTCCGTAGCCATACGCCAGGTCCGGGGACTTCACATAGACGTGCACGTACAGCCGATCGATGAGCGGCAACATGCCCTCTATCTGCGTCGCGTCAGGCCAGCCCGTGTAGACGCCAAGCGTGGCCTCGCCGCCGGTTCGCCCCGGGATATTCAGTGACCGCACATATTTCAGCGTGTCCGTGAACTCCTGGAACGTGGCACTTCCGTTCCAGAACTCGATTTCGGTGACCAGACCGTCGAAAGGCTTGCTCGCAGCTTGGGTCGTTGCGATGGCATCCCAGGCGGCGTACGTCGTGTCCCCGATGGCGTTGACCTCGAGCACCCCATTCTGACGCGCCCTCGTGATGAACGAGAGCAGCGCAGGCTCGCGCGTCGCGTCGCCGAGGATCTTGTACAAGTCGTAGAGCGAGAGCGACTCGATGCGCTCCTTCTTCAGGAAAGCCAGTACGGCGTCTTCCTTTGTGGGGTCTCCGAGGATTTCGCGGTAAGGCTCTGTCTCGTCCTCGAACGTCACCTGCCCGATGTGGGTGGTCCATAGGCTCAGATACATGCCGCGGTAACAGCCGAGCGGATTCGCGCTCGAACAGTTCCCCTTGACTACGCCTCCGCCGCCTTCTCCACCGGACCCGCCGCTCCCGCTCCCGCTCCCGCTCGTGGCCCCTCCGGCTCCAGGACCGCCGCCGCCCGTGGCCATGGCGCCGCCATTGCCGCCCGATCCAAGCCTTCCATCGACGCTCGAGCAACCCGACGCGATCAGAGTGATGAGCGTTGCGGAAAGGCCAGCGATCACGGAGATTCGCGAAATTGTCATGTTCGTGCGATGTGAACATAACCCGTGCTTGTTTGCAAACTCCATCGACGCGTCTTTCCGCGTCAGCAAGTTTGGTCGTGCGATTGCGTCAAGCTTGGGTCGGTTATCGTTGAAAGAATTGGTTTTCCGCGGCAAAGGGAGTCGTTCCTACGCTCAGGGTCCGAGCGCTCGCCGTAACGTATCCATGTTCATTGCCGAGCGACATCACGCAGGAGGATCTGTTCGAGCGGCGTGCACGCGCTCTCGACGATGCATTCAAGTACATGGCCAAGTTGAAAAGCGACATCGAACGATTCAAGAATTCCGATCGGCAATAGCCTGAACGAGCGGAGCCGACGTGGAATCGTCATCGGTCGGAAAAACCATTATGGCTCGCGCTCGTGTCGCGGCCCCCAAGTGGCGGCGCTCTTCTATTCTTTCGTAGAAAGCAAAGTTATGCGGTCGCGAACCGAAAGTTTAATTGAAGCGCGCGGTGATAAGTGCCGTCCACGCATCAATGGCCCGGGGCGCGAGCCAGCGCTTGGATGTAGCGGCTCGCGCACGTATGTCCGAAAGGCGGTGGGCGAAGGCAATGGCCGGGCGTACCGCCTTGCTCGTTGGTCCCGTTCAAGGCGACTGCTGCGTACCGATTCGATTGCACGATTTTTCGTTGTGGAGACGGGATTCTGGATGGTGGCGAGGTTTGCGATGACCGCAATACGACGAGTGGTGATGGTTGCAGTGTAAACTGCAGGTCATTGTTTGATGTAGCTCAAGCGCACATCGCGCGTACCGTCGCAATCGGCCCAGTTGAAGACGTCAAAAACGAGCCCAACTTCATCGACGATTTTGCAGGACAAGGTTTGGGTTGCCGGACAACCGCCACCTGCGCCATTGGTAAATTGGCCGCCGCCGATGTATTTGGCAATGAATTGATTCACGGCCAAGGTGCATGCGCCTTGATCGACGGTAAACATCGCGGTGGCGTCTTGCACGCCCCGGCCATAAGGTTTGTAGTTCCCGGTGTAAAACATTTGCGCCGCGTAGTTCACGTCGATGCGCATCGACATCGGGTACTTGCCGGGACCGGGTGGGCCCAGGTCTTCCCACGTTCCCAAGTAGTTACCGGCGAAAACGGGTTTGTCCTCCAACGTCAATTTCGTCGCCTTGGACAACACGGGCGCACCGGAAATGCCAATGGCCGCCAAATGAAGGTCGTACGGTTGATCATTGCCAATGGTGTCCCCATCAGCATCCTTGGCTGTGTCTGGATGAACGACGGTCCTCGTTTCTTGCGACAAAGGAATCACGACGGAATTGGCATCCGACAGACCACTGATTTGCGCCTCTGTAAAAGGCGCAGACGACTTGGCGATGACCAAACGGACTTCTGCCCATTGAGCAATATCGGCGCTCGAAGACAAAAGTACCTCCACGCGCATATCGGAAGCATTGTTGCTATTGCCGATATCGTATACGTGGGAGATTGAATACGGCAGCGTCGGTGGCGGATCGGTACCCTTGCCCGGGGTCTCGCCCCCACCGCAGCCATAGGTGCCTACCAGAAGCCCGACCGTGAGTACGTACAGGAAACGTTTCTGCATGACCAGCACGTTAGCACCGTTTGCAGCTCGAAAAAGATGCCCGTCACTTTTTGACATGGCCCAAAAGTGGTACGTCGACGCGATCCTCCTCCTCCTTTCGTGTTACGGACCGCCTGATCGGATCCGATTTGGGGCCGGCGGATCGGATCCGACAGGTGCGTCTCTTGCTGGATGACAAGTAAGAAGAGAGATCCTCCTCGCCGTTCAAAAGAATGGCGCTCGAAGCTGACGCACGGCATGCTGAATCGCGGGCATGACGTTCCGCGAGATCGACCTCTTTGATTCTTTGGTGCCAGCAGTTT
>DAOMZH010000616.1:0-6856 GCA_035437985.1 Polyangium sp. (in: bacteria)
AAAATTTGCCACTTCGCCGATTGAACGGTCCTACGTCACTGTTGCGATGTTCCAAACTCGCGGGCATGATGCGGCCCGATGAAAGCCGCTCGCGCGTCCTGGTTTGTCCTTCCAGCACTCACCGCACTTTCGTGCACGCCGCCTCAGCCACCACCTACGCCCAAACCCGTAGCAACGGTCGCGCCACCAGCTGCGCCGAAAGGACCCGCGTATCCCGTAACGAAACGCGAGGAGGTCACGGACGTGTACTTCAGCACGCGCGTGACCGATCCGTATCGTTGGCTCGAAGATGGCAATTCACCCGATGTTCAAGCTTGGGTGAAAGCGCAAGACGATCTGACGCGCGCCGAGTTGAACAAGCTGGCAGGTCGGGAAGAATTGACCGCGAAACTGAAGTCCTTGTCGTACCTCGAAATCGTTCGTCCCCCGGTGCGTCGTGGTGCGCGATCGTTTTACGTACGAAAAGAAGCGAGCCAGGAAAAACCCATCGTGTACGTGCGCGACGGAGATAAAGGGGCAGAACGCGTGCTGCTCGATCCGACGACCATGAGCTCCGATGGTTCGACCTCGCTCGGCGCGTGGGTTCCTTCGTATGACGGCAAGTTTGTCGCGTACGTCGCCCATCCGAACAACGCAGATGCAGGCGTCGTGCGTGTGCGCGACGTAGCAACGGGAAAAGACTCGGCTGTGGACGTGATCGAGGGCGGCAAATATGCAATTCCCCGCTGGACTCCGAAAAACGACGGCTTTTACTACATCGGCTTGCCCACGGATCCGAACATCAAGCCCGCTGACCTGCCTGGACATTCGGAAGTCAAGTTTCACAAGCTGGGACAACCAGCATCCGCGGACGAACTTATTTTAGAGAAAAACGCCGATGCAGAGACGGAACTGGATTTGGTGGTGTCGCGGGATGGGCGATTTTTGGTGGTGATGGTGATTCACGGCGGGGACGTGAACGGAATCAAGTTCCTCGACAATCTCAACAAAAAGGCCGGCTGGATCGACCTCGTGAAAGACTACGAAGGTTCGATGAGTGCGTTCGCGCATGAAAATCGCATTTATTTGCGCACGACCCAAGATGCGCCCCGCGGCAAACTCGTGGTGATCGACCCGGCCAAACCCGAGAAAAACAATTGGAAAGACTTGGTGCCAGAATCTCCCGATTCCGTGCTCGAGGACGTGCATATCGTGGGTGGACACTTGAGCCTGACGTATTTGCACAAAGCTTCGAGCGTTCTGAGCATTCACAGTCTGGATGGCAAAAAAATCCGCGATGTGACGTTGCCGGGAATTGGTTCGTCGAGCGGGGTCGTGGGCCAGGTGGATGAAGATACGGCGTATTATTCGTTCACGTCGTACACGTATCCGGGATCGATTTACGAGATCAAAGTAAAAACCGGGGAAAGCAAAGAATGGTACAAATCGAAAGCCCCGGTGAATCCAGCGCCATTCGTGGTCGAACAAGTGTTTTACCCATCGAAGGACAAGACGCAGATTTCGATGTTCGTGGTGCGCCGAAAAGACGCGCCGCTCGATGGTTCGTCGCCTCTGCTCCTGACGGGTTATGGTGGGTTCAACAATAGCGAAACTCCGGGGTTTTCACCGACGCTTTATACGTGGCTCGAAGCGGGTGGCACCATTGCGATGCCCAATTTGCGGGGTGGAGCGGAATACGGCGAAGCTTGGCATAAAGGCGGGATGCTCGGAAACAAGCAAAACGTCTTCGACGATTTTATTTCCGGAGCGGAATGGCTGATCAAAAATGGCTATACGAAATCGGAAAAGATCGCGGCGTGGGGAGGATCGAATGGGGGCCTGTTGGTTGCCGCAGTCGCCGTGCAACGTCCGGAACTCTTCAAAGCAATTTTGTGTGCAGTTCCGGTGATCGACATGTTGCGGTACCCGTTGTTCGGTGATGGGAAAACGTGGGTGGCCGAATATGGTTCACCCCAAGACGAACCGATGTTTCGCGCGCTGCTCGCGTATTCGCCGTACCATAATGTAAAAAAAGTGCCTACGGGATATCCGGCGTTTTTGATGTTGTCCGCCGACGCGGACGATCGCGTGCATCCGATGCATGCGTGGAAGATGACGGCGGCATTGCAAGCTGCGCAGACGACGGACAAACCAATTTTGATGCGCGTGGAAAGACATGCGGGACACCGCGGAGCAGATTCGATCAAGTCGCGGGTGGAGCAATCCGCGGACATGCTGGCGTTTGCATTTCACATGCTTGATCATCGGTTCAAACTCCCGTAATGTGCGGGAATGGCCAAGCGTACCTTTGCAATAGGCGACATTCACGGGGACTACGACGCGCTCGAACGGCTTCTTGGCGACTTGCCGAGCCTGGATGCGGAAGACACGTTGGTGTTCGTAGGGGACTATATCGATCGCGGGCCGCGTTCCGCGGAGGTCGTCGAAGCATTGCGGGCATTGCCCAACAAAACGCCAGCCAAAGTGGTTTTTCTGCGCGGCAATCACGAAGATGCGTGGCTGCGCGTCATCGATCGCGGATGGCCGGAATTCATTCTTCCGCCCGGGAATGGGTGCCTAACAACGTTGCGATCGTTCATGGGCAAACCTGCACCGCGCGATGACGAAGGCATCGCCACGGACGAATTCGAGGCGCTCTTCAAAGGAACGTTTTTCCCGCCAGACGTCGTCGAATGGATGGAAAGTTTGTTGCTTTATTACGAGGACGAACACGCGATTTACGTGCACGCGGGGCTCAACAAAGGGCCCGAGGGGTATGAGCATCCGTCGGCCACGAGCAAGCAAATGGCGCTCATGTGGTGCCGCGATAAAGATTTCGTGCGCGATTATCGAGGAAAACTGGTGATTTTTGGCCACACGCCGACGGCGTGTTTGCCGGAGGAATTGTCGGATTACACGCCCGGTGACGATGAGGACGTGTGGGTTGGTCCGAGCGTGATCGGTATCGATACACGTTGCGGAAAAGGCGGTTATTTGTCGTGTGTGGAATTGCCGTCGGGGCAGGTTTACGAATCGAAGTAGCGGCGTTGACTCAGGGCGGAGTATCGGTGCAATCCGAGAAGAGCGCCGTCGCTTGCCAGCTCCAACCCGGAGTCGTAATGCGCGGCCAATATGCAGTAAAGACAAAACACATCTCGTCGGAGGTTTTTCCGCCGAAGGTAATGGTTTCCGTCGTGGGATTGTTCCACGCGCACCGCACCGAAACGGTATCGCCTGGAGCCACGGTCGTCGATATCGGATTCCAGTACTGATTATCGAAGCTCCATGGATCGCGCGTCGCCATTTCGTAGGTGCTGCCGTTGGCATGCTTTACGCGCGCCGAAATGTGCGAGCCATACGTGTGCATGTGGGGACCAGCGGCAAAGAGGTTGATCGTCGGTATATCGACCGGATACTGCAAATCGCAAGTTCGGTCGGACGTACCATGTGGCGGAACGCTGATGTTGAGCGTCCCGAACACGAGCACGTCGGCTTCATTGGGCCGCAGAGTCTCGGTGGTGCAAAGATCGAATCCACTCAGGTCGGTTTGTCCCGAGAGCTGCATGAGATTCGAGTAATGCATTTGGATCATGTAATGCTTGGTCGAATCGATCGGCATGCCCGCTTCCGGAGGCAATACGAACGGTTGTGCTCCCGGTGCCCACGCGCTGACGAGGCGCGCATCCAAAGAGCTATTGGGGCCACAAGCTTGCGGCGCACTGCTGTAGGGAGTGTCCACTTCATACAACAGCATGTGGTGCACGATGACCTCGTTATCGATAGCTGGCGCAACCGCAGTGATATGGCGTTTTCCCGTAATCGCGGCAGTTGCCCCGAAGCAGATGTATTTATCCGCCGCTAATTTGGGCATCTTGTACGGAGCGGACGCGCGTAGCTTCACATCGGGCGTACAAGACAAACCTCCCCCACCCGTCCCGGAACTGCCGCTGCCCATGGTGGAACAAGGCGTTTTTCCTCCCGGTGCACCAACGCCGAACCACGAATCGAGCGTTGCCAGCTCACCTGCGTCGAGCGTCGCGGGAAGCGGAGGCATTGGTCGCGCTTTGTCGTGAATGCGGTCGCTCGAGACTTGAGCGACGGTCTTGGAAGGATCGCTGCGCGCCGGCGCGGCGAAGTCGTTTGCATCCACGAGTGGCATGGGCGCGCCATAAATAGGCTTCGCCGCATGACAGGTTTGGCATTTCGACCGCATGATCAGCTCGACATCACACGGAAGTGCCGAAGTTCCTCCAAAACCCGTACCGCCCTCGCCACCGGCGCCGCCCGAGCCTCCATAACCCAAGAAACCCGGGGCTGTCGCATTGTTACCGCAGGCCCATACCACCATCGGCACGAGCCACAAGCCGGCAAGAAAAACTTTTCGCATAGGCCACCTGCTCCTGCAGTCCAATGTAGCGCATTTGCCCCCTCGAAGGAAAGGATGTAAAGCCAGGTGAAGACGATTCGTCGGGCACTTGGTCCGTTCCCAGGCGGATTTTTCTTGCGCCCCCTGGGTTCGATGAGGCACGTTGCGCACCACGCGGCGAGTTCGTCGTGGTAAGGATCGCGAAAAGCCATGAAGGCATATCTCCCGGAAGTTGGTTATGGTGTGGTGCTCGGTCTCGCCCACTTGGTGTGGTTGATCGTGGAATATGCGTCCGGGCTGCATACGACTCGAATTGCGCTGCATTCGATCCTAACAAACTTGTATGTCGTGCTTCCTGCATTGATTATGTGGCGGGCCATCAAGAATCGCCGCGATGTGCTCGAAGGGGGGCAGCTTCTGTGGTGGCAAGGAATGGCCGCAGGGATGATCGTATCCGTCGTCGCGGCTACGTTGCGCGCGCCGACGTGGTGGTTTTTCCTGAAATTCATCAATCCAGGTTTCACGCAAGCGATGATCGAGTATGCCGTGCAAACAGGATTAAAACGTGAACTTGCCGAAGTGACGTACCATCCGACCGTCATGGCCATGGAATCGACCCTGAGCCCCGTGCTCCTCGGCATTTTCCTGTCCGCTGGTCTGACGTGGTTTGCCCGTTCGCAAGTGGAAAAACCGCAAAGCCCCGCTGCAGCTTGATCCCGCATGCCCGAACCTGGAAATCCCCCGCGCCTGCGTCGCGTTCTCGTGCGCATCATGCTCGCGCTGGTTGCGCTTGTGGGCCTGGGGATATTCGGGATCGCGATGGCGCGCGCCCGCGTGGGCCTGCTCGGGCCGCATGTCGTTCAAGTTTCCTTGGCGCGATTCGACGCTCCGCTCGAAGCCGCCATCCGTTATCAAATCGAAGCAGAAAAGCCGCAAAACATCGAGGACGCATTACGATTTTCTTTGAAAGTAACGGGGCAACACTTGCGGTTTGGGCTGGGTCATCCCACGAAATATGCATTTGGCGCCGAACATCGATCAGGCAATTGTATCGAATATGCCCACCTGTTCGTGCGTATTTTCGAGATGACGGCGACGCGCGGAAAAATTGCCGCCAAAGCCCACGTCGTCCATAGCTCGCGAGCCGAAGTGTTTGGCCGGGCATTACCATTTCCGGGTCTGCGCGATCACGACTGGGTGGTCATCGTGGACAAAACGGACAAACGGCAATGGTTTGTCGATCCAGCATTCGACGACGCGGGGCTCGGATGGGATCTGACGCCCAATGTCGTCGGGGACGTACGGGTCATTCCTTAGACGATTCTCATAACGCACCGCAGCAAGCGGGAAGCGATGTGCGATGGAGGAGCGAGAAGCGGAAAGCGCGTTCTTGGCTTGCATTGCAGGGCATATACGTTTATGGTCGGACAATCCTGCGTCCGGAGAAACCGCTGTGTCCTTGTTCATCGATTCGGAAGTTGCGGCCCGCGTAGATCGTTTGGAGCTCCCGTGGAACAGTTACGGGTGTGATCCGTACGGAGCGTCAAAGGAGCACCTCGCGCGCGTGCTCACGATGTTTCAAATGCTTTATCGGCATTATTTCACGATCGGCGTCGAAGGGATTGAATATGTCCCGGGGCGAGGTCGGGCGATGCTGGTGGGCAATCATTCGGGCGGCGTGGCGCTCGATGGGGCGATGGTCATTACGACGTGTTTTTTCGAGAAAGAACCTCCGCGGCTCGCGCAAGGAATGGCGGAGAAATTCATGGCGCGGGCTCCGTTCATGGGGGTTTGGTCGACGCGTTGTGGACAATTGACGGGAATTGTCGAAACGGCCGAACATCTCTTGGGGGACGAACGGTTGTTGATGATTTTCCCGGAAGGCGCTCGGGGAACGGCCAAACTCTATCCGGAGCGTAATTCGCTGGTGCATTTCGGTTCGGGTTTCATGCGTATTGCGATGAAGATGAAAACGCCGATCATTCCGTTTGGGTTTGTCGGGGGCGGCGAAGCGATTCCCACGATTGCCAATTCGGTGACCTTGGGCAAACTCTTCGGAGCGCCTTATGTACCGATTACGCCGTGGGGCGTTGCCCTTCCTGCGCCGGCACGTTTGGAGTTGACGTACAGCGAACCGATGATGTTCGACGGAACGGGCACGGAAGAAGACGAAGTCATCGAGGGGTATGTGGATCAGGTGAAGCAACGTATTGCGGGGCTCATTGAGATTGGTCGTGAGCGGCGGCGAAAAGCGTTGTCGTGGTCGAGCAATACGGAAGAGACGTCCACATTTACGTTCGACGGGAAAAACGGGGAGGCACGATGAGGGTTCTCATTCCTGGTATTTCCGGGGTGCTCGGGCAACGCGTTGCCAAACGACTTTTCGAGCAAGGTCATGAAGTCATTGGTATCGATCGGCGCCCGTGGCGCGATGCTCCGGCGGGCATTGAGCTACACGATGTCGATATTCGCAAACGAGCGGCGGAAGACGTATTTCGCAAGCGGCGTCCC
>DAOMZH010000617.1:0-6842 GCA_035437985.1 Polyangium sp. (in: bacteria)
AGCCTCCAGCGGCCGACGTCGATGAACCGGTCGATGTCGCAGCCGCGGCACCCGAACCGATCGAAGCTGCACCTGAAGCCAACGAAGCGAGCACCGAAGTCTCGCCCACGGCAGCTCGTGCAGGTCGTTCGTCTCGGGGACGCGGGCATCGTGGCAAAGTGCGTCGGTCCGGACGAACTGCTGATCGACGTCCTTCGATCGAAGCAACAGCTGCTGCCGCAGCTCCGCCTGCACCCGCACCAGCGCCTCGCGAATCTCCACCTCAGGGCCGCACGGCCCGTGACGGACGAGAGCGTGGGCGAGGTGGTCGGGACAATCGCGAGCGTCGAGATGCTCCGCCAACACGTGAATCCGCTGGGGTTCGTCGCGACCGCACGTCGAAACGACAAGGGAGCCAACACGAGCCGCCGCGCGTTCACAAGACGACTCCGATTCGCGATGTCATTCGCGAAGGCCAAGAAGTCCTCGTGCAGGTTTCGAAAGAACCGATCGGGACCAAAGGCGCGCGGGTCACGAGTCACGTGTCGCTGCCTGGTCGTTACGTCGTGTATCTACCGACCGTCGATCACGTTGGGATTTCCAAACGTATCGGCTCGGAGAAAGAACGATCGCGACTACGCGAAGCGATCGAATCGATGAAGCCGCCGCAAGGTGGACTCATCGTTCGTACGGTCGCGGAAGGTTTGACCAAGAAGCAAATGAAAGCCGACGTGGGTTACCTCGTTCGGCTTTGGGGCGAAGTGGTCAAAAAACGTGAAAGCGGCGCGCATGCTCCCGCGTGCCTCTACACGGAACTAGACCTCGTGCTCAAGACGGCGCGCGATCTCTTCACCGACGACATCGAGAAGATCGTCATCGACAGTCGAGAAGAGTTTGTCCGTCTTCGACGCTTCATGGAAATGTTCATGCCGGAACGAGTCGAAGCCGTGGAGCTTTACGAAGGCCACGAGCCGATCTTCGACGCGTACGGGATCGAGGACGAAATCCACCGCGCGTTGTCCCGCAAAGTGCCGCTCGCATCCGGTGGTCACCTCATCATCGATCAGGCCGAAGCTCTCACGGCCATCGACGTGAACACCGGACGGTTTGTCGGAAAAGGATCGCGCGACCTCGAAGAAACGATCCTCATGACGAACCTCGAAGCGGTCGACGAGATCGCCTACCAACTCCGATTCCGGAACATCGGTGGGCTCATCATCCTCGACCTCATCGACATGGAACGGGCGAGTAATCGCGAGAAGGTTCGTCGGCGCCTCGAAGAACACTTGGGGCGCGACAAAGCCAAGACCACGTTTAATCGCATCTCGGAGCTCGGACTCATCGAGATGACGCGCAAACGCACCCGAGAAAGCTTGGGCCGCATCATGCTCGAGCCCTGTTTCTACTGCGATGGAACAGGGCAGCTACAGTCGAAGCAGAGCGTGGCGTACGAGATCATCCGGCAGATTCGTCGCGAACGAGCGGGCTTGCCGGGTTACAGCATCGTTGTCAACGCGCACCCAGCCGTCGTCGATCTTTTAAAGAACGAAGAACGGATTGCGGTAACGGAGGCCGAGCGTTTGTTCACTCGCCGGATCGAACTCGTTCCGCGCAAGGAATACCACCTCGAGCAATTCGATTTGCAGGGCAGGTGAGGGCACATGAGCGTAACCGACCGTCATCGTGGAGAAGCTGATTCGCATGGCGATGGCGGTCCGGGGTCTGGGGCGAAGAGCGCCGAAAGCGACTCGCAGCCCCAAATGCTCAAACAGGAAACACGCCGAGAAGAACGCGTCACCATCAACAAGGAGTTCGAATCCTACGACGCGTTCGTCTCGGAATATGTGACCAACATCTCGCGCTCGGGCGTGTTTGTCCGGTCGAAAAATCCCCTCGCCGTTGGGACAAAAGTCAACTTGCGCTTCACCGTCATCATGGATGACGTGGAAGTCATCGACGGCGTGGGGGAGGTCGTTCGCGTGCACGACGATCCGCCAGGCATGGGTCTCGTGTTCATCGAACTCCCCGAAACTTCGCAAAAAATCATCGACCGCTTGCTGTCCGCCGAGGGACGTCGAGCTGCCGATTCCTAGTTTGCCCCTACACTCGTTTTTGTAGACGCACCCAAACCACCGTCATGTTCACAGGACTCGTCGAGACGATCGGCCATTTGCGCCACAAGAGTGGTGGAGCTGTTGCTCGTGTGCAGATCAATGCCGCCCTGGGCAAACTCGACCTAGGTGAGTCCATTGCGGTCAACGGGGTTTGTCTCACCGTAGATCGCATCTTGGCGCAGGGGTTCGAGGCCGATGTTTCTCCGGAGACACTAACGCGGACGACCCTGGGCGTTTTGACGGTGGGTGCGTCGGTGCACCTGGAACGGGCTACGCCCCTTGGTGGACGGATGGGTGGGCACGTCGTACTGGGCCATGTGGATGGTCTGGGGCAGGTGGTGGACCTGTCTGCAGGTGCAGATGCCAAGCGGCTCGAGGTCAAAGTGGCTGGCACTTTGGCGCCGTACTTGGCCGAGAAAGGTTCGGTTTGTATCGACGGCGTGAGCCTGACGATCAACCGCGTGGAGGATCGTCTGGGCGAACGCTCGTCATCCGTTCACTTCGAGGTCATGCTGGTGCCGCACACCTTGGGCCGCACACTTCTAGGAAATCTTCGTCCTGGTCAGGGTGTGAACATTGAAGTCGACGTGCTCGCGCGCTACGTGGCGCGACAGCTTGGGTTGAACCAAGGGCTTGGAGTGGTGAAGGGGTGGGGAGAACGGAACGACGTTTCCAATGAACAACCTCGCGACGACAGCAACGACGAACGTCTCCTGGAAAAACTCCGAGCTGGCGGATTTGTCCGATGAGGGAGGCGTCATGCCGCATCGATTGATGATTGATACAGCAGTGCTTGCGCGAGTGAACCGGGCCCTCGATGCGATTCGCGCGGGGCGCATGGTGATTCTGGTCGACGACGAAGATCGCGAAAACGAAGGCGATCTCTGCATGGCCGCGGAGCTCGTGACCCCCGAAGCGATCAACTTCATGGCCAAACATGGTCGTGGACTCATCTGCTTGGCGCTCGATGAAGAACAAGTGGAGCGTCTGCATTTGCCGATGATGAGCGCTCCGGGCCGCGGTGGACCTCCGCTCGGGACGGCGTTTACGGTGAGCATCGAAGCGCGCACGGGCGTGACGACGGGCATCAGCGCGGCCGATCGAGCGCGCACGATTCAAGTCGCGTCGGCGCCAGATGCCAAACCGAGTGACCTCGTGACGCCAGGCCACGTGTTTCCGCTCAAGGCGCGACGTGGGGGAGTGCTCGTCCGGACAGGACAAACCGAAGGTTCCGTGGACATGGCGCGCCTCGCTGGTCTGCGTCCTGCGGGCGTGATCTGCGAGATCATGAACGACGACGGAACGATGGCGCGTATGCCGGACCTCGAGAAGTTTGCCGCGGAACACAAGCTGGAGCTTTTGTCGGTGGCGGACTTGATTCAGTACCGGATGCAGACGGAGCGTTTGGTGCGCAAGGTTGCCGAGCGTCAGATGCGTTTGGACCAGACGGGGACGATGTGGTCGGCGGGGGTGTACGAGATTGTGGGCGAGTCTCGGCAATACTTGGCGCTGGTGAAGGGGACGATTGACGGGACGAAGCCGGTGCTTTGTCGGGTGCATTCGGGATCGCTCGTGGCGGACTTGTTTAGCTCGACGTTGTTCGAGGGTGGGTCGAATTTGCGGGAAGCGATTGCGACGATCGAGGCGGCGGGAGCGGGCGTGATTCTCTACATTTCGCCAACGATCGACATTGGTCGGGAATTGGGGGCGAAAGTTGGGGGCTCGTCGGAGGAGCCTGTTGTGTCGCGTCCGGCGACATTGCGCGAGTTTGGCTTGGGCGCACAGGTGTTATCGGATTTGGGTTGTCACAAGTTGCGCCTGTTGACGAATAGCCAAACGAAGATTGCGGGACTCAATGGGTTTGGCTTGGAAGTGGTCGAGCGTGTGCCTCTGGTCTCGATGCAGGGCGAAGCATAAAAGCAAGGCGAAGCATAAAAAGGTAAAACCATGAGCGCGAATGTGGAGCAAAAGGGCCCGCGGTTTGTCGAAGGGCATTTGGTGGTGCCGGCGGGGGCGAAGTTCGCGCTCGTGGCGAGCCGATTTAATCATTTCATCGTGGATCGTTTGGTGGACGGCGCATTGGATGCAATCGTCCGCCATGGTGGTTCAGCGGCGGATGTGACGATTGTGCGTGTCCCGGGGTCGTGGGAGATTCCGGTGGTGGTTCGGCGCATTGCGGAGAAAAAGGCGGTGCAGGGCATTGTGGCGCTGGGAGCTGTGATTCGCGGGTCGACGCCGCATTTCGACTATGTGGCGGCGGAAGTGACCAAAGGCATTGCGCAAGTGTCGTTGCAAACGGGCGTTCCGGTGGCGTTTGGCGTCTTGACGACGGACACGATCGAGCAAGCGATTGAGCGGGCGGGGACCAAAGCAGGAAACAAGGGCTGGGAGGCGGCGGTGAGCGTGATTGAAATGGTCGCGCTTGCTGGAGCGCTGGACGCAGCGGGTTATTGAGCAAAGAATCGAAACATGGGAGCTCGATCGACAGGCCGTGAGGCGGCATTGCAGATGTTATTTGCGCTCGAGAGTGGAGGGTCGATCGAGCGGGTGATGATGCATTATTGGCGTTTGACTCCGGGAGACCCGGAGGGACGCGAATATGCGGACGGCTTAGCGCGTGGGGTGGCCAATGAAATCGAGCGTGTGGATGCAATGATCCGCAAGGCGAGCGTGAATTGGCGTCTGGAGCGAATGGCGCGGGTGGATCGGAATATCCTGCGAATGGGGGCCTGGGAATTGGTGCATAGCCCGGACGTACCGCGGGCGGTCATTATCGACGAGGGAGTGGAGCTAGCCAAAAAGTTTGGCACAGAAGACTCGTCGTCGTTCGTGAATGGTGTATTGGACCGAATTGCGGAAGATGTGGGGCGGGTGGATAAGGATGCGAAGGCGAAAAAGGGGAAGGGGCGGGGGAGGGGTTAACCTGCCGAAAAGATCTCGACCATTGTGGCGAAGGTTCGGAGATGTTTTGGGTTCTCCTCACGGGCCGCTCGTTCGAGGAGTGCCTTCAGATAATGCTCTTCAAGCGCTGGTCCAGGCCGTGATTTGGTAAACTTTAGGCCATGTTCTTTGTAGGCCGCCTTCAGATAGGCTTCGTGATACTGGGCTCGCGTATTGCAATGCGACCTGCGCGCGTTGGGCATGAGCTCCGGGTCGAATTGGACCACGTCGTATTCGCCGCGAAAAGCACATAGGTCGTCAGTGACAGGATTACGTTTGACGAATTTGTGGTTTCCGAGTAGCCAGCTCTCGACGCAGCATTGGGCCACGACGACAGAAGTTGATACTGGACAATTGCATTTTGCAATTTCCTGACGCATCTCCTCTGCGGCCTCATCAACCGTCCGATCTTCGCTATCGAGCGCGACAACAAGTCGCCCGAAACCTGGAAACTTCGTAATATCGTCAACGGCAATTTGGACGCGTTGCAAGATGCTTGGATAGCCATAACCAGCCAAGAGATAAAATCCGCTCGTCGACGCGGCATCCTCCGGTCGGGCCAGTCGTTTCGAGCCGGGTAACAAAAGGGGCAACCACGCGTTGTACAGAGCGGGCTCCGTTTCGCTACCTTCGACCAATAGATACAGGCTGCTCACGAGTTCGAGACCCCGTGCCGATAGGTCTCCGAATTCATCAAGCGGATAAAAGCCTCCTGGCGCGACGCGGTCTGAAGCTCGGGAATCGCTGCCGCTTCTACAATTTCGACCTCAGATCCCTGGCGGGCAACGACGCGCCAATGTTCGAGCGCGATATTGTTGATCACGTACGGATGGTGGCTGGTCGCAATGAGCTGGATGTCTCGCGTGCGATTCAAAAGATGTCGGGTAATGCTGGGCAAGCAATTCACGCCCAAACTGTTTTCGTATTCGTCGATGAGAATGGTCGAGCCCGACGGCGCAAGCGCGAGCTCCACGAGATGGCGCAAGGTTCGACGCATACCTGACGACAAATCAGGAAGTCGAATGGGCGTGTTCACCCCCTCTTCTTCGATGATGACCATTAACCGGTCGTCGTCTTCGTCGACGTTGGTATTTAATAACTCGCGCGCCCACCCTACGCGAACCGTTTTTACTGTGTCGAAGATCTCTGCGAAACTCGAAATGATGGCATCAAACTCGCCTGGGGCTAGCGTACGTAGCAGGTCGAAACGAACAATCAGCGGACAGCGCATCGCCTTACGGAGTTGCTCCAGGTTGGTGATGTCTTTTTGCCATTGTTTGACAAGTCGACGTGGCCAATAGGGAAATTCAAACTCCGCAACCGAACTTGCGAAAACGTGTGACAGATTTTCGAATAGCGGAGCGATCCTTTCTTCCTTTTGAAAGAGCGAAATGAGGCTTTCCGTTTCCTTGAGCTTGAGCGCAGGCAAGTTATTCAGTGTAACCGCATCCCCATTACGAGACGCGATAATATCACCGTCTTGAGAAATTAAACGTTCAGCCACGAAATTTGTCTTTCGCGCACTACTCGATGATTCGACCACTGCAAAAAACTCAGAATCAATGGCGAACCGTGCAGTTCCCTCTTCGGCGCTTCCTGTCTCGACCTCCCAATCGAAGGTCCGCCCCGACGCATTCAACCGAAGTTTCCATTGCGCATTCGTCGGAGCAGAAGTCAGTCCTACACCGCAGCGTGCCACCCGATTGAGCGCCTGCAGGGTGCGCGACTTTCCGACCCCGCTAACCCCGACGAGCAGATTGATGGGCCCAAAGGACGTCGGCCGCAGGTGCCAGTTCGTTTCCCGATCCG
>DAOMZH010000618.1:0-4686 GCA_035437985.1 Polyangium sp. (in: bacteria)
CCAAACTTTCGCGCTTCCTCGCGCGATTTGGCTAGCTCGTCAAATACCTTGAAGCTATCGATGACGACGATGGCCGGTTTTACTTTCTGGACCGTCGCCATGATGAGCGACGAGACCTCTTCGAGCCCGTTTTTCCGCAAAATGGTCCCAATGTCGATGAACTTGATGCTTTCTTTGAGTTTATCGGCGTCGAAAAACTTGAAGCTCTGCAAAAATCGCAGCATTTTCGCCGTCGGCTCGGACAACGTGTTCAAATAAAGAACGGGATTGGCGACCGAGGCATTGTGAAAACAAATCTGTTGCGTGAGAATGGTTTTTCCCGAACCTGGCGGGCCAGCGACGATGATGGCATTTCCTCGAGGAAGGCCCCCGCGCAAAATCATATCGAGGTTTCTGACCCCCGTCTTGATGCGCTCGAGTGCGGTGTTTTTGGCCATGTCTACGCTTCCTCGCCTTCCGGGCTCACAGGGTGCATGGGCACTGCTTCGTCATCCGCATCGGCGTGATCTGGTTGTGGCAATGCAATCTTCGAGAGCTCGGCGTGAAGCCAGGGTGTGAGTACATTCGCGGTCAAAACTCCAAGGACGCGCAACAGCTCCGTCAATAAAAAACGCAAGGACTCCGAAAGCTCGGGCGGGCGTAACGTATTGGTACGCTCTTGCAGCTCATCCAGAGAAATGCCATTGCGGCCGATGTTGATCCCCGATAGCCCCGGAAATCGCTCTTTGCTGATGAAGAGCACCCGCGCAGCAATCGCGTTCAGCGTCACTTCTCCCAGGGGCTCGTGAGCCTGGTGCCATATGGCATCGAGGGCTTGTTGAAAATGCCGAAGTAGAGCGTCTACAGCGAGGGAAGGGGGATTGGCCGCCAGCGTTTTCATCCAAGCGTCAACGCAATCGGCATCCGAGCGGTATTCACGCATTGCAGCACGTTCCTGTCCGTCGGCGTTGGTCGACTCGGGTCGGCTGCACAAGTCTTTCCAATGGTCCGCCCGCGGCGAGCAAAACCCATACGCGAGTCAAGGTGAAAAATGACTTTGTCCCATTTTGTCTCGTCCTCGAAAAATAATTCACACAGGTTATTGTCGGCATTGTGCGCATCGCTTCTCGCTACCTGCGGAGTTCGTCGGGTCGGGGGATCGAATAGCCGACCTTTTCTGCAATCTTCTCCAATCGATCAAGCGATCGGTGCAAGTCTTGTCGGTAAGCATTGTCGTCGGTGTGCACGAGTTCTTCGAGCATCTGCTGCAGCCGTCGTTCGAGCGTGCGGCAAAGTTCCTGGGCTTCCTCGTCTGAAAGCTCGAGTTGTTTCATCATACTCCAATGAAGCTGCAACCCCCGAGTGCCAAGACCCTGACGAACGGGGCGCGCGTTTTGCTTTTCGACCGCCTGCTAACGAAAGAAAGTTTGTCGAGCGCTGAGGCTGTGCGGAGGCTCGAACGTATAGACCGCGATACTGAAGGTCAGCCTATCCGAAGAATATGCCCGTGGACAGCAGCGATTTCGTCCGGTCGAGGCGCGGCAAACCCATATGCGTCGATATGCCAGGACAAAATGCGTTTGTCCGGCAAAATCATCACGCGTGGGTTTCGGAATCGGATATCTCTTGGTAAAGCCCACGCGAGGCGACTCGAGAGCGGCCAATTCCAATGAGACTCGATTCCTTGATAAAACGACCCAAATCTGCGTTTGGCTCTTAAATGGGCACGGTGTATCAGTTTGCTCATTGGATGGGTCGGGGTTCATACGGACCGACTCCTGTTGACGTAACCGTCGTAATGCTGCTCTTTCTATTTGAAATTGTTCACAAATCGTGCTTGCATAATACTTGGAAGGAGTGTAGTCTGGCATTTCGCCTAAATTATTGCTTCGTGCTTGGAACTCGGGGTGCGGGAAGGCTTCATCAAGAAGGAGTCCGTATGGCTACCAGATCCAAACGTTGCGGTCAGTTGATTCTCCAAAGTCTCGCTGCTCTGTCGGCATTGGTATTGCAGGCCAACCACGCGAGTGCGTTGCCCTCGTATACGCTGTTCGAGAGTGGTCAAGTCAGGCCTCTTGCTTTGTCGAGCAATGGCCACCGTCTTTATGCTGTGAATACGCCAGATAATCGGCTCGAGGTTTTTCTGGTCACGGGGCACGATTTGATACCGCTTGGTTCGGTCACGGTTGGTCTCGAACCGGTGGCTGTGGCGGTGCGTGACAATCACGAGGTATGGGTTGTCAATCATCTGTCGGATAGTGTGAGCGTCGTTGATGTGACGAACCCGATTGCTCCGCGTGTCGTGCGCACGCTGTTGGTTGGCGACGAGCCTCGCGATATCGTTTTTGGTGGCCCAGGCCGAGATCGGGCATTTATCACCACGGCCCATCGTGGGCAGAACGTGCCTTATGATCCGCAACTGACGACACCCGGCATTGGTCGGGCAGATGTCTGGGTCTTCGATGCGGAAAACCTGGGCTCTAGCTCCCTTGGCGGCGTTCCGCTCAATATCATCTCCTTATTCACGGACACGCCCCGTGCGCTGGCCGTGAGTCCCGACGGGCAACGTGTTTATGCTGCTGGATTCCATACGGGCAATAAGACGACCAGTATCCATCGCAATCTCGTGACCCCCAATGGTGGTTTGCCTCCGCCGCGAACGGATTCTGTTGGCAGTCCACAACCCCCGGCGGCCTTGATCATCAAACACGATGGTGAGCACTGGCGCGATACGCTGGGTCGGCAATGGGATCAACAGGTCCGCCTCTCGCTGCCCGACAAGGATGTTTTCGTCATCGATGCGATGGCCAATCCACCCGCGCAACTGCCGGGTTCGGCGGGATTTTATTCGGGCGTGGGCACGGTTCTCTTCAATATGGTCGTCAATCCCGCGAACGGAAAAGTTTACGTGTCGAATACGGATGCGAACAACCTGCAACGATTCGAAGGTCCTGGTATTTTCGCAGGTTCGTCCGTGCGTGGTCATTTGCATGAATCTCGCATTTCGGTGTTGGGGAATGGCACCGTGACGGCACGTCATCTCAATCCGCACATCGATTATCAATCGTGCTGTGCTGAAGTGCCTAATGCCACGAACGAAAAAAGCCTCTCCACACCCGCAGGAATGGCGATTTCGAGCGACGGATCCCAGCTTTATGTAACCGCCCTTGGTTCGAGCAAAATTGGCCTGTTCAACACGGCGCAATTGGAGAATGGTACGTTCACGCCAAACGTGGCGAACCAGATTGTCCTCGATAACAATGGCGAACCGGTAGGTCCCACGGGCCTGGTGCTCGATGAATCGCGAAATCGGCTGTACGTCATGACGCGATTCGACAATTCGATCGCGATCGTCGATACGGCAAACAAGACGGTGACGAGGCGCATTCCGCTCCACAATCCCGAGCCGGAGACTGTCGTCCACGGGCGGCAATACCTTTATGATGCGCGGTTTTCCTCGAGCAACGGTGAATCTTCCTGTGCTAGCTGTCACGTTTTCGGCGATATGGACAGCCTCGCTTGGGATCTCGGCAATCCCGATATCACGACAACCCCCATGCCTGGGCCGATTGCTTCGCCATTTCCGCAGTTTTTCCCGGCATTCACCGATTTCCCCGCGCTCAAAGGCCCGATGACCACACAAAGTCTTCGCGGCATGGCCAATCATGGTCCAATGCATTGGCGCGGAGATCGCACGGGCGGGACACTCGAATCCAGCGCCCATCCCGATCAGGGGACCTTCGACGAGCGCGAAGCATTCCGGCAGTTTCAGGCGGGCTTTGTGGGATTACTCGGACGCAGTGAGCCGATTCCAGCAGACGATATGGAGGCGTTCGCTGATTTTGCGCTGCAAATGATGTACCCGCCAAACCCGATCCGGGCTCTCGACAATTCGCTCAACGCCGAGCAACAAGCTGGGCGTGACCATTTCTTCGAAATTGGTGGAGCGCTTTCCGGGGCCTGCGAAACATGCCATCGGCTGGATCCTACGGCCAATGCCGAATATGGCGAGCAATTCCCGGGCTTCTTTGGGACCGAAGGTAAGTACATCGTCAACGAACAACCGCAGCCCCTCAAGGTTCCGCACTTGCGCAATCTTTATCAAAAGGTCGGCATGTTCGGCATGGCCCAAGTGCCCAATATTTTCGCCAAGGACAATGGATTCAAAGGCGATCAGGTGCGTGGGTTTGGTTTTACGAACGACGGATCCGAAGACACGATCTTCCGTTTCATGAATTCGCGCGGCTTCGACAATATCACCGCGCTGCCCAACAGTCCCCCCGTCTCCCCAAACGGATTCGACGAAACGCAAAGTGGAGCGGGCGATGTCGTGCGTCGCCAGGTCGAGCAATTCCTCTTGGCCTTCGATAGCAACCTCGCGCCGATCGTCGGACAACAGGTCACGTTCACCTCGACAAACAAGATCGCCGCGAATGCTCGTCTCGACCTCATGATTGCCCGCGCCAATGTTGGCGAATGCGATCTCGTCGGAAAAACTCGATTCGGCATCGAGGAAATTGGGTTCCTTTACGCTGGAGCCAATGAATTCATTGGCAGCTCGGAAGCGTTTGGAACCATTCCCAAGTCCGCGTTGCTTGCTGCGGGCCATTTCTTCCATCGCGAATTGACGTTCACTTGCGTACCGCCGGGGAGCGGTGAGCGAGTGGGCATCGATCGCGACGAAGATGGAGTTCGCGACGGCGACGA
>DAOMZH010000618.1:4786-6838 GCA_035437985.1 Polyangium sp. (in: bacteria)
TAATCAACGCCGCTTTGAAGCGTGCTCATGGTCACGAATGACGTCAGATCCACACCAATGGCGATGAGGGTCTGGGCAATTCGCGGCGCAATGCCCGTCAAAAGCGTTTGCGCTCCGAGCAATCGTAATGCCGTAGCGACATCGACGAGCATGCGCGCCACGTCGGCATCCACGTCCTTCATGCCCGTTACATCGAGAATCACCACGCGCGCACCAAGTCGCTGCGTTCCGTCCAGCGCCACGGCGAGCACTTGCTCGGCCCGTTCGCTGTCCACCGTGCCAATGAGCGGCATCACCACGATATCGCGGGTAATGGGCAAAAGTGGCGAGGACATTTCTGCGAGCCGGGCGCGTTGGGCCGCAATCACTTGTTCCTGAAGATTCTCTCGTTGTTCCTCGACCAGGCGCCGCAATTCGAGTTCGGCTTCCAAACGGACGTTTGTCGAGGCGAGGTTTTGATTGATGTCGCGGATTTCTTCCGTTCGGTGGGCGACCTCGAGCTCCAGACGATCCCTGGCCTGGGCAATTGCTTCATTCGCGGCGCGCGACGTCTCGATGAGCCGGGCGATTTCAATGGCAATTGCCGCTTGGGAGGACAGCAGCGCGAGCAATTCGACCCGCGCCTCATTAAATACGCTGGTCGCTTTACGATTCTCGAGATAAAGCACACCGCTCAATCTGCCTTGATGCAAAAGAGGCAAACTCAATACCGAACGGGGTTTTTCGCGGATGATGTGCGGATCGTCGCCGAATCGTTCCGTCTTGGTCGCGTCGTCGAGCACCACGGCCTCTTGCGTGCGCGCCGTGTAGCGAATCATGCTCCTGGCGCAACCAGCCGCTTCGTCGAGCGTAATGCCTCCAGCAACATCAATGGTCGTATTGCCATGGCCAAGACGCGCGACGACCACGAATTGATCATCGCGGGCGAGGAGCAAGACACCCCGATCCGCCCCCGCATTTTCCAAAACGAGCTTCGAGAGGGTATCCACGACCTTCGTGATATCGATTTCGCTGGCAATGGCTTGGGCCGCCCGCACGACCAGTCCCGCATCGCGAAGATTGCCAATACTGGTTTGGCCGAGCAGCGTGATACCGAGCTCCGACGCCGTTTTGGAGCGTGACGGACGTGAGCTCGAGATATCGCGAAAAGATGGCCAGATCGATTTCGCTTCAGCTTCGAGCGCCGATGCTTTGGTTGTGGCCCCCCAATGCACATATGCCCGATGAGCGTGCCTCACGTACGCTCGTGCGCCCGTACCCATACCAATGCCTACGAGAAACTTGGCATAAAGCTCGTTGCTCAGGGCCTCGATATGCGGAGCCTTGTTTTCGATGCACAGAGCAATGGTTTGTTCATAAGCCGTGATTGTCCGCCCAAGATCACCCTGCGTTCGGGCCCACTCCGCCTCGACGAGCGCTGCATAATGACCGAAGCTTTTGGGCGAAAAGGTGGCGAGCTGGCCGATTTCCGTGCGGCATTTTTCGAAAGTTTCTGCGCGCTGTGCGGCTTCTGCCGGATCCGGGGCCGGGGGCAAAAGCAAGAGCAATAGCGCGCGGATGAAGGGAACGAGCTTCGGTTGAATCGTTCCGCCGCCAAACATGACGGCCCGCGCGGCGATTTCGGAGGCTTTCCACGCTTCTTCGTATTGTCCGTGAACGAGGAGCACGAATGACTTCAAAACACCGTAATGAACATTGGTACTGCTTGGTTGTCCCGCCAGCAATGTGCGGACAAACTCGTCTTCGTCGAATACGCCGTCGCTGAAGGATGTAGCGTCGCGAGTTTTTCCGACCAAACACGCAATCGCTTGACGTACGGCCGACATCGTCGCATTGTTGCGTGCCACTTTCGTCCGACGGACGATGGCGAGGTTTTTCCCGGCCAAATCCAGGAGGTCTTCCAACTGATCGCCGGCGAATAAATGCGCCATGGTCCCGAGGAAACACGCTACGCCCAGCAAATGGATCTCGCCCGTTTCGACGCACCGTTGGCGGGCCGTTGCAAAAAGCTGCGCCGTATGCCGCATCGAGCTTTGCATGTGCGCGGCGCTC
>DAOMZH010000619.1:0-4334 GCA_035437985.1 Polyangium sp. (in: bacteria)
CCGTCGTTGTCGTCATCAGGATCGCAAACGTCGCCTTGCGCATCACCATCGTTGTCCTCTTGGCCCGGATTCAGCGTCAATACGCAATTATCCATGACGTCCAGGATCCCATCATTGTCATCGTCGGGATCGCAAACGTCACCTTGGGGATCGTTATCGTTGTTTTCTTGCCCGGGGTTCGCCGTCAATGCGCAATTATCCATGACGTCCAAAATCCCGTCATTGTCATCATCAGGATCGCAAACGTCGCCTTGCGCATCACCATCGTTGTTTTCTTGGCCCGGATTCACCGTGAATACGCAATTATCCATGACGTCCAGGATCCCATCATTGTCATCGTCAGGATCACAGACGTCACCTTGGGGATCGTTATCGTTGTTTTCTTGCCCGGGGTTCGCCGTCAATGCGCAATTATCCATGACGTCCAAAATCCCGTCATTGTCATCATCAGGATCGCAAGCGTCACCCTCCGCATCACCATCGTTGTTTTCTTGGCCCGGATTCGCGTTTAATGCGCAATTGTCCGCAGCATCGAGAATACCGTCGTTATCATCGTCTGGATCGCAAGCATCACCAACGCCATCGCCATCGTTGTCTTGCTGGCCCGGATTCGCGGTGAATACGCAATTGTCCGCGGCATCGAGAATACCGTCGTTGTCATCATCCGGGTCACAGACGTCGCCCTGTGCGTCACCATCATTGTTTTGTTGACCGGGATTGGGATTGTCGGGACAATTGTCCATCGGATCGGCAATGCCATCATTGTCGCGATCGGTGTCACATAGATCCGGAATGCCGTCTCCATCGGTATCCGTGGTGCCCACCGTATACCGCTCGTGCGTCGCCAATGGACTGCCATTGCTGCCACCGATGATGTGAAAGCCGCATGTTTTATTCGATAACGCGCCGCTTACTTCGCGCCTCGCCGTAGGCATGGCGTCGGCCACCGCGGTCCATACCTGCGTGGCAACGTCGTACGTGTACACGCTATTGAAAAAGGGACTTCCGTTGTTGAAGTAGCTAGTCGAACCGCCGAATACTAACAGTTGCGAGCGATCCAGCGAAGCCGCAGAGGCAAATGAAACGACGGCGGTAGGCATGGACGTCCCGGTTGTCCAGGTGTTCGTCGTCGGATTGTAGATGAACATCGTATTGGTGGGGCTACTCGAGCTTTGGTTTCCACCAAATACATAAAAGCGCCCATCCGATCCCCGAAGCGCGCCGTGCTGCATTTTTGCCACAGGCAGCGGAGCAGCCGTCGTCCACACATTCGTGGCGGGATCATAAATTCGAGTCGCCGTAAGCGTCGACTCCCCGCCAAATAGGTAGAATTTGCCGTCCGCTCCAAAGTCTCCGCGTGACTCCCAAGTCTGGGCTGGCAGGTTGGCCAAGGCGGTCCATGTGTTCGTTGCGACGGCATACGAATAAAACTCGGTTCGTTGAGACGTACCATCCGTACCTCCGCCCATGTACAGATTCCCATCCGGCCCCGTGGCATAGAAAAACCCTCGCACGTTGAGCGGGTACGCGGCTGCCGCGGTCCACGTATTGGTCAACGGATTGTACACAAAGTGTCCGTTGGTCACCGTCGTCGTCGAGAGAAAACCGCCAATGACGTGAACATTGCCGGATCCATCCGCCAACGTCACATGTTGCGACCGCGTTTCGGGCGACGCGGCAAGCGTGGTCCATTGCGCTGACGCCGACGCGGTCGCCAATAACGACGCAAGCGCCAACCCATTGGCGCACATTTTGCGTGACAGTCGATGTCGAATCATGTTCACTCCTTCTCACCCAAGCGAGGTATCCGTATTTCCACGGTGATAGTCGCCCAAAAGCAACTGTACACGCAATCGTCCTCGAAAATCAACAGCGATCACGCTGTCAAGCGGGGCGTCCGCAATTCTGCAAACGACCAAATTCAAGGATAAAACCTCGGGGACCTGTCCCTTGGGTTCGCACCAAAAGCCTCATTCGGCACTGGACCCATCGTCATCTCCGCGTTCGCTCCATCGGCAAGCAATTCGATGGGCAACCAAGACGATCAAGTATCCTTCCCCTGCACCAACAGACTCTGCGCATACAGATTGTCAGAGAAAAACCGACGGCGCAGTGATCGCCAACTGCTTCCCACTATCGAACGTATTCGTTACGTTGGGAAAAACGGGAGTGTCCACGGCGTTTTTACAATATGGCTCGACCCATTGCGGTGATTCGAACTTCGTCTCCCGAACAGCGCACGTGTCCCAGCTTTTCGGGCTGCTCAATCGGTACGCGTATTTCGGTTTCGTCGAGCACGCCTCGACACGTATCGACCAATTGCGCAATGCTGGTCGATGATTGCCCGCGAGCGGCAATGCGGAGCAAATGATCCCCGCGTTTGGTCATTCCACGACGAAACACGAACCAGAGCCGCAAGTGTTCGTCCTGCGCACGCTGGACGGATTTCAGGTGCTCAATGAGGAGCATGATGGATGTGGCCTGATCATCGTACATATTGAGTTCGAGGGTGCGACCACGATATTCAATCGCCCGTGTGGCGTTGGGAAAAATCTCCTGGAGATGTTTGTCTGGATTAAATGACGCGAGCAACACTTCGAGTCGAGTCTCGATCTTTGCGGCGAGAAGCTCGAGCTCGTCACCTTCAAAAACAATTTGGCCGTGCTCATGAGCGGCCGCTTGGCGTCCAGGCTCTTCGAAGACCATTTGGACGATTTCGACACCTTTGGCTTCGCTCGAATAACTGACGCCTTTGTAGCTGTCGTCTTTGCCCACGAGAATCCGCACTCCATTGGGTGAATCCGGAACATCCATTCTGATGTTCTTTTTGCGTTCGCGCTCCGAATGGCAATGGTAACAAACGTCTTTGGGGAGGTGAGGACTATCCGAGGGGACGATCTGCTTGTCACAATCCGCGCATCGAATGGCTCGATCCTGCTCCCACCAATTGGGGCAATCGTCATCGGGGTCTTTCGGTGACGGGAAGTAGAATGGGACGTGAAAGCGCCGAGCCAAGGCCTCGCCGAGCTTGGTTCCGACGACGGATTCGGGCCATGGGGGCACCTGGCCGCTGAATACTCGTATATCCCCGCCAAACCTAAGCGCTGCGACACATACCGCAGCATATCCGTCGCCCCGACGATGCACCATTTCAAGGCGTAAGAACCAGCCCTCCGTATCGCCGTCCCAAAGCGCCTGAAAGGCGACCGGAGACAGCTTCAGTTCGTCAATTTGGCGTAGAATCTGTTGACCAGTCGGCAGATCCGTCGGCGGCGAGGCCAAACCAAGGAGGTCACTCACGTTGGGGATGCTGACTGTCGTCTCCTCCGGAGCGGGCTCGGAAGAGGACTTCGGAGTTATTCCCAAGGCATTACGAATCCGATCGAACCAGCCACTCATGACCATCGCGCCTCCAGCCCTCTACCTATGACACACGCCAGCACTCATGCAATGGGTTCGTCCAAGTGGTCGGTCCCGACGCACGGCGTTCCCGGTTTACCTGTTCGGCATGACGAACATACTCGTTAAAAATTCGCTATTAAAATTTGCATGTGCGGTTTTTCCGTGGTAGGTTGGGTGTACGTAGGAAAAACGAATGGAATCGTTCGACGAATCGATGAAGTATTTGTTGCATGAAGAACCGGCCGATTTTCTTCGGTTTGGCTTTGCAGACCCGGACTTGACGATCGTTGGTCCCTGTGAAACGGATTTGCCATCGCGAGGTCGCGATGTCGATGGCAGCTATCTCGTGATGCTTGGTGATGCAAAGATGGTGGCTCACGTTGAGTTTCATCGTCGGCATCAAGGGCTCGACGAGTTGGCGATCGATGTAGCGGAGGCGCAAATTCGGCTGCATCGGCGCGAGCGATGCCTGGTGGTGTCGCACGTCTGGGATTTGTATGGCGATCGTTCCGGCCCGCTAATGAAGCGGCGCAAGCTGAAGGTCGGTCCGGGTTCGTACTCGACGTACGTGCGGATAAACCTGCGCGCGATGCGGTGGCAGCAGCTTTTGGCGAAAGGTCCGCCCGCGCTTTGGCCACTGGTGCCGCTCGCGCGGGATGGAGCAACGGAAATCGCGGTAAAAACGGCGCGGGATGCAATTACTTCACGTCAGGATCAAAATTCTAGCCGCCAAGCGGACCATCTTGCGATATTATGGTTCGTCGCAGAGGCCGAGGACGTTCCAACACAACTGATAAGGGCGTACATCAAAGAGGCACAACTCATGGAAAGCGCACTGTACAAGAGCATTTTTGCGCAAGGCAAGGAGCAAGGTCTTTCGCAAGGTCTGTCGCAAGGTCTGTCGCAAGGTCTGTCGCAAGGTCTGTCGCAAG
>DAOMZH010000619.1:4434-6837 GCA_035437985.1 Polyangium sp. (in: bacteria)
CAAGGTCTGTCGCAAGGTCTGTCGCAAGGTCTGTCGCAAGGTCTGTCGCAAGGTCACTCGCAAGGTCGATCGCAAGCCCACGCGGAGACCATTCACAAGCTTCTCGTTCGATGGCTCGGCACGGTGGACGCTGGTCTCTGTCAACGCATCGCCACGTTTCCCGACCAAAGCATCATCGAAGCTTGGCGCGATGAAGCGCTCGAATTAAACGACGCCGAATCCGCGCGTACCTTGCTCCTCGAGATTCTCCAGACCCCGGTGCCTCCTGGTGAAGGTTCGTCGGAGGCGGCTCGAGAACGCAAATAGAAATCGCGCCATTCGCGACCCGCTACATCGTTTTCATCGACATCCCTTCCTCTGCACGCCGCATTGCTGCACCCAAGATCCTCGCCAAAGGCACCGCATGGGGGGCAAAGACCAAATCCTCGTGCGTGCCCGGGACCATCTGCACACGCGTCCCGCCCCGCGTGAGCGGCCTCCAACCATAACTATCATCCACTCCCGGCCGCAGTGCCTCCTCTAGCGCCGGAAAACCCTCATAATGCATGGAGATCGTCTCGGCCCGCAACAACAAGATCTCCGCATTGACACTCGTCTCTTCATATTCGCATAGGAGCGCACCCGCGCTGCGGAAGTTATTGACGAAACTTTTCACATAATCTTCGACTGTATCTTTCGTAAAAATCCCCGCGGCCACGAGCCGTTCATAAAACCACGATTCCCTTTCAGCCGAAGCTCGTGACGATAACGCTTGGTACGAAATGGGCACTTGCTTTCCGGAGAACACGCCCAAATGGCGCGCTATCAGCGATAAGATCGCTGCATCGTCCCGGTGCATATGTTCGAGGTAGGTGCGCTGATTTGCGTACTTGGCGGGCCTCGCGTCGAGCATGACGAGAAGCGCTACGGATTGGCCACTTTCCTCGAGCTGCCGCGCCATTTCAAACGCAATCATTCCCCCCAAAGACCACCCGCCAAGATAATACGGTCCGGATGGTTGAACCGATTGCATTGCGCGAATGTACGAAGCCGCCATTGTTGAAATGGTTTGCCCTTCATAAGCATTCGGTGCGTCGAGGCCGTACACAGGCTGTTCATGACCCAGGGCATCGGCGAGCTCGCGATAACCGGCCGCGGTGCCTCCTGCTGGATGGACCAGGAACAACGGCGCATGTTTGCCGGAGGTTCGAAAACGAATCAATATGCGCTCCAACTCGTCGCGATACCCCGTAACATGGCGAGGGTGCTCCATGTCTTGCGCAACTTTCGCATGCGCCTGGATTCTCCGGGCCAAACCCTCGATCGTTCGCGCCTCCAAAATGTCTTTCACCCCTATTTGCAAATCACCTGCAGCCGCGAGAGTAACGACCCGCATACTCGCCATCGAATCTCCTCCGATGTGGAAAAAGTCCTCGTCAATGCTGAAATGGTCGATTCCGAGCACGGAACGGAAAATCTGGTACAAGCGGCGTTCGATTTTGGTCCGGGGCTCGAGAATGGCGGCTCGATGATTGGGAACCTCGCTCCGTACCTTAGGTAAAGCGTGCAGATTCACCTCGCCGTTCGACGTCAATGGCAATACAGGCAAAACAACAAATCGCGCCGGAATCATGTAATCGGGAATCTTGCGCCGCAATTCTTCCCGCAGTGCAGCTAGGTCGACTTGGGCGGCCGATGCTCCGATGTACGCAACGAGCCTTCGATTGCCAGGGGGCTCGTCACACACGACGACTGCGACTTGCTGAATGCCCGCGACCACGCGGATGACCTCCTCGACACCGCCCAGCTCGATTCGATGACCGCGAATCTTTTCTTGCCGATCGCCCCGACCAATGAATTCGAGATTTCCAGAAGGCAACCAGCGCCCAAGATCGCCGGTTCGATACATACGACCGCCACGATCCGCATCGACTGTCAAGGCTCGGCAAAATGGATCCGGAAAAAACCTTTCATTGGTGAGCTCGGGCCGCTCCAAATAACCACGCGCAACGCCTTCCCCACCAATATACAATTCTCCAATGGCTCCAATGGGCATGAGTTGCTGCTCGTGGCTCAGGACATAAACCCTGGCTCCAGGCGCTGGCTGACCAATCGGCGGAATTGGAATATCGCCTTGCGCCGTCCACCAGGTCGCGAAAATCGACGTTTCCGTGGGTCCGTAAATATTGATGATGACCGCCCCCGATGGGCGGATTGCGGCTACGAGTTTGCCCGATAATCGCGCACCACCGACGATGCAATAGCGTAATGGCACGGTGTCCATGGCAACAGATTCGACGAGCTGTTCCAGAAATGCCGGAGTCGCCAAGATATGCGTCACGCGATGCGTGTGGCAGAGCCTGGTAAACACGCGCGGATCGCCAATTTCGTCTTCACCGACGACGACCACCGCCGCTCCAGACG
>DAOMZH010000620.1:0-6817 GCA_035437985.1 Polyangium sp. (in: bacteria)
CGCGCTCGAAGAAAAAGCCCGAGGCTGAAACGCCTTGAACCGCGGTCGTTGATGGGGGCGACAATGCGTGTCAGCTCGATTGGACGAACGAATCTATGCGCGCTGTGCCGATCGGGTGGAAGGCGTGTTTCGGGGTTTTGTCGTTCGCGGTTTGGTCGTGCGTGACTTGACTTTGGGCAGCTTGGTCGCGAGCACTTCTTGAACTGAGCTTGCCGTTGCGGCCTTGGCGATCCACGCGTCGAGCATCTGTGGATCTTGACACCGCTTGATTGCGGCGCGTTCTTTATCCGATACGGAAAGCCCACGAGCTTCGAGGAGTACGAACAGCGCTTCCCGCTTCGCCTCGGCCTTCAGCCTATTCTGGGCCTCCAACATGGCCATGATCTTCTGCTTGACTCGCTCTTGGAGCTCGGTCAGCGGGAATAGATTCGGGTTCATTTTCATTCTGTCCACCCACTCGAGCATCTTGACGCTCAGCATCGAGAGGATTGCATTAAATTGAGTTGCCTGCAAGTGCTTTGGTAACTTGTTTGTCAATTCGATCGTTCGTCCGACAACGCGCCTTGCTTCTGGACCATCGCGGTGGGCAATGGCCCATGTTGCGACCAATGCCAGTTCAGGCTGTTCGTCCGTGAGCAATAAGTCGATCACATCTTTGCTCATATGCAGCACGATGGGTATCAATTGAAGTTTTGTCCCAAGCGGTGTTTCGACGTTTGCGACGGTCTTTGCCCATTTCGCAACCGACTTTTTCGAGGTGACGACAATCACGTCGCCCATCATTCCGGTCTGATTCAACAACACGCCGGCCGCCAAAAGCCATCGGCGCTGTTTGTCTGGATCGCACTCGTTTTGGATCTCCAGAATCACCCATCGTTTTTTTCAACAAGCAATGCGTCAGGACGCACCTCGGCCACTTTACGAAGCGCACCGCCGAATCCACCGGGGTAAGCCCCAGGGCCATTGCCTGACCCGTGACAATTCGGACGAGCGAGGCGAGGATTTCGGGTTGCTCGCGCAGAATGGTCACCAGAACATCATGTCGTGTGCCCGCCATGGGCGTACGTTTGTCCGGTTATGCGTCCGAGTCAAACGTCTCGTGCCGAGAAAATCGCGCAAACTTGCAGCGGTCGCTCGTCCGCCCATCGTTCAATTCGTCATTGCCGGGCAATTCATGAGCGCCGTTGCCGATTCCGGTTCGAGGTAACTGGTATCGCCGGCCAAACGCTTTTCGTAAAGGCCAGGAACGAAGTACCGCTCTTCCCAGACCTCGGGTCGCCCGATTCGCTCCGACGAACCCGAACAGGCCAAAGGCAGCACGAGCAATACGACGAGCAGCAGCCACGTGCGGAAGGGAAAACCAAGCCGATATCGAACCACGGCTTCTTACGGTACTCGGCATTTCATCCGATGGGAACCATTTCCTTCGTCCTGTCAGGGGCCGAAACGCCTTGAACCTAACCCGAAAGCCCACGTGCTTCGAGGAATACGAACAGCGCTTCCTGTTTCGCCTCGGCCTTCAGCCCATTCTGCTCCTCCAACATCGCCATGATCTTCTGTTTGACTCGCTTGGAAGTGTGCAGTCACCTGCCTGGGGATCCTTGCTGTCCGCTCCAGCGCTCCCGCCCGCACCAGCCTCGCCTCCCTTGGCCTCTGTGCTCGAGCCGAGATGAACTGGGGAGAGGAAAAGGTGGCGTCGTGTATTTAGCGGTAGAAATTTTTTTTCGCTTCGCCGATCATGGAGGATGTTGGAGTGCTGATACCTAATCATCCATGGGAGCCCGTATGTTCTATAGGCGCCGTTCTTTCATCGCTAGATCTGCGTTGTTTGCTGCGACATCTTGGGCCATTTTCACGGCGACAAATCGGGTGTCTGCCGCCGAGCCCGCGGCATGTTTGAGCCCCGATCCAGCGCAGTGGCCCGCGTCGTCGAGACCTTACTTCATGCTCGTCGTCGACACATCGGGTTCGATGGGGACGTCGATCTCGGGCGGGACAAACTCGTGCAACTACCAAAATAACCGCATCGGACACGCGCGGTGTGCCGTGAGAAACACGGTGCAAGCGTTCGCGGGCCAGGTGAATTTCGGTCTCAGTTCGTACGCGTGGCGCGAGACGGCATGCCAGAACGTGACGTGCGGGACCTGTAGTCAGACAACGGGGTGTTTTACGCAGTGCACACCGCAGTATGCGCCCGCGGATGACAGCTTTTGTGGCCCGTTGGTCAACGAGCCGACGCTTGGCGCGCTCGTCCATGGCGGGGCGAACGTGGTTGTTCCGCTCTTGCAAGATCACTACTGGTCGACCCCTCCCGACGCGCCGAACGCCCAGACGATTGTAAACTTCGTCGACAACAACTGTGGCAACAACGAGATCGGTGCAGACTCGAATACGCCGCTGGGTGGCGTGCTCTTCAACATGCACCAGTATTTCTCAGGGGCGTTCAGGGATCCGTTTACGAATGCGTTGGTGGCTTCGCCCATCGGGACGGTGGCGCAAGGTGAACGACCGTGTCGTTCGATCAACGTGATTCTCATCACGGACGGTGATGAGACGTGCGACGCATACAACACGGGAACCTATCCGAACTTCGAGGGGCTTGCGGTGTATGAAGCAAACCGGCTCTTTGGTGCGGGCGTGACGTTTGGGGGTCAGAACTTCAAGATCAAGGTCCACGTGATTGGGTTCGTTGGAGCCACGACATCGGCGTTGAACAACATTGCTAATGCGGGTGGAACGGGGACGGCGAGATCCACGGCGAACGAGGCGCAGCTGGCGCAAGCGTTGTCGCAGATTATTTCGGGAAGCGTGGCGCCGGAGTCCTGCGACAATGCCGACAACAATTGCAATGGGTGTACGGACGAGGGCTTTACGCATTATTGCAATACGAATCCGACGTGTTGTTCGTGGGGGACGCCAGCGCAGCGCACGGCATGCTTGACCAATTATCAGAATAGCATTACGCCGGGCAATCCCACGGGCAACGTGGCCTTGTTGCCGTGCACGACGGCAACCCAACAAACCGACCCAGTGAACTGGCTCTGTTACAATCCCCTGGAAGTCTGCGATAACAACGATAACAACTGCAGCGCCGGGGTGGACGAAGGGACGACGAGGTGCGGCAGTCCGCTGCATTGTCCAACGACCGAGGTTTGCAACAGTCAGGACGACAATTGCAATGGTCAGGTCGACGAGAACGTGTGTTCTGGCTGCGTCCCCTCGGCCGAAATTTGTGACGGTTGCGATAACGATTGCGATGGACTCATCGACGAAGGCATTACTTCGGTCGCGTGTGGCCAGCCTTCGCCGGCCAATTGTGCGGGCACGTTGGCATGTCCGCAGAAGAACATGACGCCGGGGCCCGTTGGCGCTTGCGTGATGGGCAATCCGTATGCGGCGTGTACGAATATGCCGCAAACCGAAGTCTGCGACGGTGTTGATAACAATTGCAATGGCCAAGTCGACGAGGGAATTGCCCCGACAACCTGTGTTCCTCCGGGAACGCCAGGTGGTCAAGTTTACGGAGCGCCGAGCCAGTGCCGACAAGGGACGATGGCTTGTGGCAGCACGGCATGTATTGGCTACATCGGACCGTCTACCGAAGTCTGCGATGGCATCGACAATGACTGTGACGGGCAAATCGATGAGAGCGCGAGCGGCATTGGACAAGCATGTGGTATTGCCACGGGCGAATGCAGCACGGGGTTGACCGCGTGCGTAAATGGTTCGTTGGTTTGTCAGGGCGGAGTTGGTCCGACAAACGAAGTTTGCGACACGCTCGACAACGATTGCGACGGACAAACCGACGAAACACCGCTCGCGGATGGACCTCCGGCAGGCAGCAACGGCTGTTGGAACAATCCTGGCAATTGCTGCACCTTTGGTGGCATTTCGTGGTGTCCGCCGCAAGGTGGGACGTGTAATGGCCCGGGGACGTTGACGGCACCTTGTGCTACGGGAACGCTGGCCTGCGTCAACGGAGGCTGGACCTGTCAAAACTCGAGGGCGCCTTCGACCGAGGTGTGTGACACGGTCGATAACAACTGCAACGGCCAAATCGACGAGGGGCTTTCTGGCGCGAGCTGTGGCACGAATACGGGCGAGTGCACGGCGGGTACGGTGCAATGTACGAACGGCGTGACTTCGTGTGTGGGTTCGGTGGGACCAACCACGGAAACGTGCAATAACCTCGATGACGATTGCGACGGCCAAACCGACGAAGGCATTTCGGGGCTCGGGACGCCGTGTGGCAACAACACCATGCCGTGCCGGGCTGGGGCCACCGCGTGCGTAAATGGTCAAATCATTTGTCAGGGCGCCATTTTGCCGCAAAGCGAAGTTTGCGACGGCGTGGACAACGATTGCGACGGCACCATCGACGATGGTCCGTTCACCAATGGTCCGCCTCCGGGACAAACGGGTTGCTGGACCCTGCCAGGCAATTGCTGCACCTTCGGCAACCTCAATTGGTGTCCGCCTCCGGGAGGCACCTGTTCGGGCTCGGGAACGCTGACCTCGCCTTGCCATACAGGTACGTTGACCTGCATGGGCGCAGCGGGTTGGTCCTGCGTTGGTCCTGCCAATCCAGGCCCCGAGGTTTGCGACATGGCGGACAACAATTGCGATGGCACGGTGGACAACGTAACGCCGATGGCGTGTGTTCCTGCGGGAACGCCCGGCGGCCTCGATTACGGCGGTAATAGCCAATGCCGACAAGGTACGATGACGTGCGGCGCGTGTAACGGATTCATCGGACCCAGCGCTGAAGTTTGCGATGGTATCGATAACGATTGCGACGGCGTAGTCGATGAAGGAGCCTTCGGGACGAACCAACCGTGTGGCGTGAACCAACCCCCGTGCAGCGCCGGCGTGACCGCGTGTGTCAATGCGGTATTGGTTTGTCAAGGTGGAGTAGGTCCGCAGCCCGAGCGTTGCGATGGCGTCGACAACAACTGTGACGGCACCGTCGACAATGCGCCGCTTTCGGATGGTCCTCCAGCTGGGCAGAACGGCTGCTGGAACGATCCGGGCAATTGTTGTTCGTTTGGCGGTTTGACGTGGTGTCCACCCCCAGGCGCAACGTGTAATGACAATGGGATGCTGACTTCGCCCTGCAATCGCGGGTCTCTGGTTTGCGCCGGAGCTGGCGGTTGGGTTTGTCAGGCTCCGAAAGGTCCGGCGAGCGAGACGTGCGACGGCCTGGACAACGACTGCAATGGCACCGTGGACGACGGGTCGCTTCCGGGCGTAGGAGGCGAATGCGGTACGGACGTCGGTGATTGCATCAAGGGAACCGTCGTGTGCACGAATGGCAACCTCGATTGCGCGAACGATGTTCCGCCATCTCCTGAAACGTGTGATGGACGCGATAACGATTGCGACGGAACCACCGACAATGGCATTCCGCTTGGTGGTAGTTGCGCACCGACGTATGACACCATGACGTACCCAGGTGATCGTACGGGTTCGCCTTGCCAACCTGGCGTGTTGCAATGCAACGGAGCTGGTGGGCTGGAATGTGTTGGAGGCGTTGGTCCGAGGCCCGAGGTTTGCGACGGCATCGACAACGATTGCGACGGCAACGTCGATGAAGTTGGTCCAGCCCCCGATGGTTTGGATGGAACGGCAAACCCGCTTCCGCCGCCGAATGGGTCGATTGGTCAATCTTGCGGCGTGAATGAAGGAACTTGCGCCGCGGGTCAATATGCCTGCGAAAATGGCGTATTCGTTTGTCGCGGTGGCCAAGGTCCGACCGCAGAAGAATGCGATTGTCAGGACAACGATTGCAACGGCGTCGTCGACAACGGCGCTAGCGATTCGTGCACCGCGGGTAAGACCTGCGTCGCGGGCGCGAATGGTTGCCAATGCGCAGCGCCTTGTGGTTCGGGTGAATTCCAATGTCCACCTGGACAACAATGCGAGCAGGTGACCGAGAGCGGCACCGGGACGCCTCTTGGTTCGTACTGTACGACCGACTATACGGCGCTTTGCGGCGATTGTTCGACGAAGACCGTGAAAGACACCAATGGCAACGTCCAATGCGCGCCTGCGGGCACGCAATTGCCCGGCTGCATCACGCCGCCGGTATGCGTATGCAAAGGTCCCGCGGGTTGCCAAGATCCATGTACGGGCGTGGTTTGTGACGCAGGTACAGTGTGCGCAGCAACGGGTCCAGCACCAGGCACGTGCGTCGTCGACAATTGTTACAACGTGCCCTGCATGGGTTGCGGAAAAGTCTGCAATGCTGGCTCGTGCGTCGACAATCCGTGCACTGCAACGACGTGTCCACCGGATCAGGTTTGCGTGCCCAATGGCGATTTCACCGGAACCAACTGCGTCGCAACGTGCGCCGGCGTGCCCTGTTCGACGGGCCAAACCTGCGTGAATGGAACGTGCGTGGATACGTGTGATCCACCATGTGCAATGGGCCAGGTCTGCGACATGACGGCACCGAAACCGACGTGCGTGACCGACATGTGCAACCCCAATCCGTGCACCAATGGTGCGTGTTGCCAAACGATCAATGGCGGCACCAGCTTCACGTGCGGCAATTGCCCATGCGAAGGCGTGATTTGTCCGACCGGTCAAGTTTGCCAGGCCGGAAGCTGCATCGACGGCGGTGGCGGCAGCGGTGGCGCGGGCGGCGCTGGAAGCTCCAGCAGCTCATCATCTTCATCGTCGTCTGCGTCATCGAGCAGTGGAGCCGGTGGAGAGGCTGGCACGGGCGGCGTCGGTGGAGAAGGCGGAACATGGGGTCTGCCCACGGGTGGCGGCGGCTGCTCCTGCGATGTCGGCTCGACGTCGCAAGGAGAATGGC
>DAOMZH010000621.1:0-6815 GCA_035437985.1 Polyangium sp. (in: bacteria)
GTTTTTGCGCAGTTTTGGCGTTTTTCGCCGGGAACTAACTTAATCGGATTCTCCCACGATCCGTAGCCCCGCGCGGGATTGAAATCCCGCGCTATTCAATAAAAAGTCCTCCACTACCGTTCCGGACTGGCGTTGTGGTATTTCGTCTTCTTATCGAGATTTGTTGTCGATTTCGCAGGAGAGACCATTTCACTTCAACTACGTACGAGGTGAGTCCGAGCGCGGTAGCGCGAAGACTTTTTATTGTCTAGCCCAGGGTTTTAACCCTGGGCGGGCCGGTTTGAAACGTAAAGTTAGCGCTTATGGGGTCCAAGGGGGCGCCAACGCCTTATTGGGGACCTTCCATCCGGCAGGTGTTCGAGCAGCCGTCGCCGCTGACGGTATTGCCATCGTCGCATTGTTCGTTGTCCGTCTGAACCACTCCATCCCCGCAGCGTGGTCCAAGCCGACAATTGGACGCGCATCCGTTGTAGCCGCCGGAGTTGACACCATCGTCACACTGCTCGCCGAACAAGCTATTGACCTGACCATCGCCACAATAAGCGCCCAGTTTGCAGCCCGGCGCGCACCCGGGCGCACCCGTGAAGCTGTAATTGGTGAGATTCACGCCGTCGTCGCATTCCTCGGGCGGATTCTGCTGAATCGCGTCCCCACAACGCGGACCAGGGGTGCAATTGGCATTGCAATGGCCATACGTGCCGTCATTGACGCCATCGTCGCAGGTCTCGTCGCCAGCCACGATGCCATCACCACATTGGGTCACGCATTGGCTCTGTACCGTGACGAACCCTCCGAGCGTGAGATTGAAGTTCGATCCGGTGCTGTGACGCTCGGCGTGGAACAGGGCAATCTCGTACACGTTGCCCACGGTGAGCCCCAGGTTCATCGCCATGGCTGCATCAATGGTGAAGGACCCCGAAACCGGGGGATGGAGGCCTCCCAAATCGAGGGCCAGACGGCCATTGATGAATACCCACACGTCGTCATCCCCGGAGAACGAAAGAGACTCGCCACCTTTGAACTCGAACCACGTGCGGATCTCGCTGGTGAAACCGAAGTTGTGCCCGGGGCCCGTCTCTTTTCCAGCAGCGACCCAGCCCAAGTTGTCTACGGGGAAAAACTGGGCATTGGGGAAGTAGTAGGTGCCATTGGGTTGTTTGGTGAGCGTCAGCTTGGAAATGACTTTGATATTGACGCCGGCGGCCTCGTGGTACCACTGGTCGAAATTGCCAACGTTTGTCGTCTGCTGTCCATAAGGACAAGGGCCGACCAAAGAAGCCTCGCAGATTCCGGTGTATCCAGGTTTGCGGTCCGCAGCGAGCATTGGCGGGACCAACCCTGGAGTCTGCACACTGCCACTGAAAGTCTCGAAATCCGGATGACTAACGCCTCCGTTGATGGGCAGAGCAATGACGTCCCGGAACGCGACTGGCACATCGAGCGTATCTGGAAGCGCGCCGGCCATGGCCATACACATGAACCCCGATTCGACCTGGCACATTGAAGAGCAGCCATCGCCGTCTTTGCTGTTTCCGTCGTCGCAAGCCTCGTTGTCACCCGGCAAAATGAGGCCATCGCCGCATGCCGACGTGCAGGCTCCCATGCCGCAACTCGGCTCGACCTCGCAGAAGGGATTACACCCGTCCCCAATCACGTCATTGCCGTCGTCACAGGCTTCGTCGCCCTCTTGGACACCGTCGTTGCACACCGTGAGATGGCAGGGCATGCCCAAGTTCGAGCATTCGTAGCCTGTTTCTCGTTTGCAGTTATCCGAGCAACCGTCGCCCGAAACGGGGGGATTGCCACCATCCTCGCATTCCTCCTTGCCGGCAAGGATCCCGTCGCCGCAAGCCGCAGCGGTGCATGGAACGCCGGGTATGCTGCAGACCCAGCCGTTTTCCAAGGTGCAGGTTGCCGAGCAGCCGTCACCAGCCACGATGCCCCCATCGTCGCAGGTTTCCTGGCCAGAGATGATGCTATCGCCGCAAGCGACTGTGGATACGCAAGCTTGTCCGGGATTTGGGCAAGCGTAATCCTGTTCGACCGTGGCGCAGTTGGCCGAACAGCCGTCGCCAGGATTGCTATTGCCGTCATCACATACTTCACCTGCCTGGATCGCTCCGTCCCCACAGCCGGTGGTATCGACGCCCCCTTGGCCTCCTTGGCCGCCCTGACCTCCGCCGCCTCCGGTCGACGTGCTGCCCACGGGGAACAGGATGTCCCCCCCTGACCCCCCTACGCCACCCTGCCCTCCCGCAGTGCCTTCACCTCCTTGACCGCCTCCGCCGCCATTTCCGGACGTGGATGGCGTGTTTGTGGCGTCGCTGCAGCTTGCGGCGAGCGCGGCGCACAAGAGCGGGGCACCAAGCCCCAAGAAACTAGGAAAAACTCGACGAACGAAAGAACCACGAAGTGTACGCATTGCTGCAGGATATCGTTTGGCTCCGGCGGTGTATAGGAAAATCACGCAGCAAGAGCGCCCTCGAAGTGCTCATGTCGCCTGGCGTCATTGCGGCGTGCCTCGCGCCCTGACGCGCACCGAGTCGCGAATGCCGGAAACGAATTCAGCACATCGACACATCGACCGAGAAACGATTCGCAACGAACAAGACCGATTCATCGAGAGCCGCAAAGGGTTTTACCGGGCATGGGCGGATGTCGCCCAAGGCAAACCATTACGATTGCCCTGAGCGCGCGAGTGGACAATCGCGAGATTCATGGTGGTGGCCGAGAAATTTACAACGACCTTCCGTCAAGGATGGTGATTTCTAGTGCAAGAGAGTCCAGGCCGTCGATGCATCCCAGGTTCACTCGACGGTCGCCGAGCTTTGCCCGCCCTTCATAACCATCCGGTAACTTCGCCACGGCGCTGAACGGGCAGATTCCGCAGGTCCTGCAGAAGTAGTGGCGCATGTCCTCATCGCCGAACTGATAGACCGCCAGCGATTCCTCGCCATCCACCGTGAAGGTATCCGATGGAATGTACTTCGACGACATGACGATGCCTTTGCGGATGCAGATGGAACAATTGCAACGGCAGCCGGATGTGATCTCGTCGCTATGGAACGTGAAGCGTACGGCTCCACAGTGACAACTTCCGCGGTAGGTCTTCAGGAGCATCTCGAGCACGTTTTTCTTAGATGGTGTTCAACAGGTTTTCACAGCAGATCGCGATAGCCCTGGGAGCGGTTTGATTTTACGGCGTTTGCGGCGGGGCCCCGCTGTTTGAGCCCGCGCAGCGGGCGAGTTCTGGGGGGTCCGGGGGGCAAAATCGAACCCTCCCGGGGCGGACAAATCCAGATTTCGCAGGCAATCTCTGTTCAACCCCCACTTACTCCGTCGTCTCCAGATTTGCAATCCCAAACTCCGCAGTTGGTGAGGTGATGGTCACCTATTTGCGGCACGCTGTGGCTAAATCAACGCCCCGTGATGAAGAACCAAACCGGCGATCGTATGTGCTCAAATATTTTGCGTTCATACGGATGTGCGTGGTATGCATGTCGTTCGCAACCTCAGGAAAGACTCAAAAGGAGACACGAGATGCTTCAGCGCAGAACTTGGTTGGGGATCGCCGCTACGACGACCATCACCATCGCCTTGGGAGCTTCGGCGTGCAAAAAAGGCGAAGAAGCCGCGACGCTCAGCGAATGGAGGGTCGGCATTTATTTGAGCCTTTCCGGAGCGGACACGTCATTCGGGGTCGACACGCGCGAGGGCATCGAATTGGCCGCCGAAGAAATCAATCGTGCTGGAGGCATCAAGGGAAAACCAATCAAACTTCTCGTCGAGGACGACAAGTCGAACCCGCAAGAAGCCTCGAACAAAGTCTTGCAACTCATCAACCGCGACAAGGTCGTGGCCCTTCTCGGCGAGGTCTCTTCGGCCCGCTCAAAAGCCGCGGGGATCGTCGCCAACCGTTACAAGATCCCCATGATTTCGCCGTCGTCCACGAACCCTGACGTGACCAAAGTGGGCCCGTTCGTTTTCCGCGTCTGCTACACCGATGACATTCAGGGACAAATGGGTGCCCAGTTCGTCGTGAAAACCCTGGGCAAAACGAACATCGCCATGCTTTATGCGTCGGACGATCTCTATTCGTCGGGGCTGGCACATGAATTCCGTGTCGAAGCCGAAAAGCTCGGGGGCAAAATCGTCATCGAAAAAAGCTTTCTCAAGAGCGAAACGAACTTCACGACGTTCCTGAACGAAATACGCGATGCCAAACCCGAAGCCATTTACGCCCCCGTCTATTACAACGCGATGGTCCCCATTGCGCGTCAAGCCAAAGCCGCTGGTGTGCCCGGCGAGATGTTTGTCGGAGGTGATGGATGGCACGCCGATTCACTCGTGAAAGATGCCGGAGACGAAATCGAAGGCGCATATTTCACCAACCACTTTTCGCCCGATGTTCCCTGGCCTCATTCGCAAGCTTTCGTGAAGGGCTACCTCGAACGTTTCAAGCGAGAACCATCGGCACTCGCCGCACAAGGCTACGATGCGACGCGCCTCCTTGCCGATGCGATTTCGCGCGCCAAAGCGGAGACGCCGGAAGCCATCCGCGATGCGATCGCCGAAACGAAGGATTTTCAGGGAAGTACGGGCAAAATCACGATCAATGCCGACCGTAACGCCGACAAACCGCTCGTGATCGTCCAAATCAAGGGCAAGAAATTCACCTATCACTCGACCGTCAACGAAAAGAAATAAATGCCCCATTGCTCCGGGCACCCGCCGGCCCGATCCCAATCGATCAGCTCCTCCATTACGCCATGCGACCTCCAGTAAATTCGTTTGAGATCATAACACTATGGTTGGACCTCAAACGGTTGTAGCCCAAACGTCTGCGGTCAGCGAAATCTTTTGAGCGCATGAAATGAGCCAGATCGCTCATCGAAACGCTGGTCGCGGATACGCGCAGTGCGCGCGGAGGGACGTTTTTTTTTAGCGCGAGGCGATTCGCCCGTAGATTTCGGGATACCGTGTGGCAAACGTGTCGGTCTCGTATTTGCCAGCAATGACGACGGTTCGCTTCTGTTTGGCCCGCGAAACATCAATGTCCGCGATGAGAACGGTTTCTTCATCGCCCGCTGATGCGAGGGCAACCCCGGTAATGTCGTGAATGGCCGATCGCCCGATGAATCGAAAGCCATTTTCGACACCAACACGGTTGCACGTCACGACGAACAGCCTATTTTCGGCCGCTCGCGCCGGTGCCATGAACATCGGTGAAACCTCGGCTCCTTCGGGCCAGTTGGTGGGGAGCGCAATGATGTCGGCGCCGTCGAGCGCGAGGACGCGCGAGGCTTCTGGAAAGCGGACGTCGTAACAGATGAGCAAACCGATTTTGCCTATCGCCGTATCGAAAACCGGCAGGTTCGAGCCGCGGACGACGAACTTGTCAAAGCCGAGCTCCGGGAGGTGCGTCTTGATGTACCGACGCATGCGCCCATCAGGCTCGAAAAGAATGGCGCCGCTATAGAGATCGGTGCCGTCTGTCCCGGCAAAGCCCACGACCGCGTGTATGCCAAGGTCACGGCAGGCCGCTTGAAGTGTGCGAACGCTCGGATGTGCGACGTCGACTGAATCGGGCTGACTGCCGCGCACGTCGATGGCGATACGCCGCGCTTCGGCTGCGTCGTTTACGGCATATCCCGTCAAGAATGCCTCTGGAAACACCGCCAGCTGCACGCCACGGGCAGCAAGCGCGCGGAGCTGCGAGACGGCGAACGAGGCGTTGGCGTGCGGATCGCCGAAGACGACGTTGCACTGGACGCTCGCGACGCGAACCATGGTCGATTTTTGCTCTGCCCGGGCAGGCGTGTCCACGTCGCGCGTCACTCGAAACTCCGTATCCAATTCACGATGGCGTCCATGGCGCGCAAGGTAGGCGCCCAGTCGTTCTGAAGAAAGCCTGCGTTTTTCGGTCGGGGTACGTCAATCATGGTGACAAACGATTGCTAGCACAGATCGTTTGGATACCAAGTAAATTTCGTGCTGGGCATTAACATGGAACAGCCCTTGGTGCCGCTTTTTCGGACATCGCGCCGAGTGCGGCGGACATCGGTTTGTGTGCCGCGGAGCACGCGGCGTTCGGAGCATACACCTGATTCATGCTCCGTTTGTCCTGCTTTGGCGCGGCATTTGCCTGGATATGCAAACAAATGTCGCGGAGCAAAAGAAAAAGCTTGCTTTGACTCCCCAGGGAAATTACTTTGAGTTCATACGAATGGAGGGCTTCGACCTGTTTCGAGCCGACATGACCCGGAAATTGCATGGCCAATCCAAATAGTTCTCACCCGCCCGCCCCACCTGGCGTTTGGAAACCTGCCCAAAAGGCTGTTCGCACGCTTGTTCGCCCCCTCGAAGCATTTCTGCACATCCAGGCGTCGAGCGGCATCTTGCTCCTCATTGCCTCGGTCCTCGCGCTTGTCTGGGCCAACTCGCCTTGGCGTGACACGTACGAGCACATATGGCACACGTCGCTGTCGATTGGCGTTGGTGAGTGGCGGTTCGACAAACCACTGCATTTCTGGATCAACGACGGCCTCATGGTCGTCTTTTTCTTTGTCGTCGGGCTTGAAATTCGACGCGAAATCCATAGCGGTGAACTATCAGAGGTGCGTCGAGCGATATTGCCAGCAGCTGCGGCGGTAGGGGGCATGCTCGTTCCGGCGGCGATCTTTTTCGCGCTCAATCATGCCCATCCTGCACGAAGCGGCTGGGGTGTGCCTATGGCCACGGACATCGCGTTTGCCGTTGGTGTCCTGTCTTTGCTGGGAAAACGTGTCCCCCCTGCTTTGCGTGTCCTCCTGTTG
>DAOMZH010000622.1:0-6802 GCA_035437985.1 Polyangium sp. (in: bacteria)
TGGAGCAGAAAGCCTACTTCGAGAACCAGGTCGGCGCCCTCTACGAGGAAATCTACAACGCCGAGGAGAAGAACCAAAAGAGCAAGGCCGACCAGCTGAAGGCCAAACAGGCCAAGTTCGAGGGCCAGGCCAAGGAGGCTTCCGAGCAGGCCGTCAAGCTCTACAAGGTCCTCGTCACCTCGCCGCAGCTCGGCAAGTTCAAGCGCCTCGACGAGGCGCTGTACTTCTACGCCTTCGAGCTCGGCCAGCTCAAGCGCGAGTCCGAGATGAAGGAGGCGTACATCCGCCTCATCCAGGACTTCCCGAACAGCCAGTACATCCCGAACGCGTACCTCAGCTTCGCGGACTACTACTTCACCACGTCCACGGTAATCGCGACGGCGACGAGATGGTTGGTCGTGTCCGCAGCCGCGTCGATAACATAGATATTGGGCACGACCTTGATCCAGGTCGGCTCGATGTACGGAACGGGGGCCGCCGGTCCTCCTCCCGAACCAGCGCCCCCTTGTCCGCCCGAACCTACCCCAGCCACGTCTCCGCCTGCGCCAGCATTTCCACCCGCACCCGGGCTTATACCGACCAATACGCGCTCATCCAAAGAGCTGCAGGCGGCAATAGAGCAGAGGATTGTCAATCCGAACCCAAGAAGTATCCCCGTCCGCATGACGTCAGTCTAGCAGTATCGAGTTCGAACGTATCGATCAAAGGAGAACGTCACGGCGGACGAGTCACCCGGTGGACGCCGTCCCCGCCATCTCCACCTCGATACACCTCAGCACAAACTCCCGCAACGTCTTGAACCCCGCCGCCTTTTCCCGAATGGCTGCGGCCTGGTCCGGCGGGATGTCGACCGCAATTCGTTTCTGGTGCCATGCACCCTCGATGGTCGGTCGATCCGGGTTTGCCTGCATCTCGGCGATGGCTTGCTCGGCGTGCAATTCGATGGCGTAGAGCGCGTAATCCTTCAAGCTCTTGTGGAGGGCCACCGACCGCATCTTGATCGCCATGTGTTTGTCGAGGGGCAGCTCGATGACGAGCCGCTCGACGCCAGGCGTGAGTTTCGCCTCGACCTTCTTGGAGCTGGTCGGCAGATGCAGCAGCGGAGCCGGCGGTTCTTTTTTGCTCATTGCGCCAACGCCTGCTCGAGTAAGGATTCGACGTCGTGGAGCGCCGGGCCGCGCTTGAGACGGGCGCCTTCGGCGGAGACGCTCGCGTATTCGGCGCGCAATTTGAGGCCCCGTTCGAAGCAGTAATTGGTGGGTTTGAGCGCCGTAATCAAGTCTTTGCTGAGCCGCGTTTGGGTCAGCATATTCGGCACGATGATTCGTTTTACCGGGCCAAGCCCATTTTTCCCGCGGTGAGCATCGGCGGCATCGAGCAGCGCGAGCGTATCGGAACAGGCATGCAAATCGAATTGGCCAGGTTTTACCGGCGTAACGACGACGTCGGCCACGAAAGCGGCGGCGAGACACACGTCATCGAGCCGCGGGGGGCAATCGATGACGACGTTGCGATCGCCCCAGTTGAGCTTCTGCTTCGGATTGAACTTTTTGGGGTGCGGGACGACCGTGATTTTGCCCTTGGCCCACTGAGCTTTCGGCATCTCGGCCCAGATGGCGGCACTGCCTTGGGGGTCGAGGTCGGCCAACACGATTTCTTCACCGGTCTCGTCGTGCCAAACTTGAGCGAGCCAGATTGCAAGTGACGTCTTCCCGACGCCCCCTTTGGAGCTAAGGACCGCGATGGTTGTCATGTTGCCGCGGCACTAGCACGCGCGAACGAGCGCGTCAATGTTGACGCGTGGTCAACGTTGACCAGGGGAATCGAGGGCAGGTCTGCGTCAAAGATGGATGCTGTTAGACTGCTGGAACCAAATCAAATTCCCGAAAGGCGCCATTTGTGCGTTACGGGGTCCTTCAAGACGAAGGACACTTTGGTCCCGTCACTTAGGAGGATATTTCCAAGCGTTCCCAATGCTTCTTGAAGTTCATCCGGAGTCATGCGCGGCTCGGTCTGTTTAGCCAGCATGTCATCGAGGAGAAGGCCATTCGGCACGTTGTGAAGTAGTTTGATTACCTCAAAGAGATGGGGCGGTAAGGTTGCTCCCTTCCTTCTGATCTGATGGATTAATTTGACGACGAATGTGAAGCTCGCGGTCAGTGCCTTGAGATGCTCGTGTCCGTTAGGATCGAGCAAAGCGGCGGCAACAGCCACTTTGAGCGCGTCGCTGAATGCATCAACGAGCTTTAAGTCGTCATCCCTGATAATCCATCGCAGTGGCGAAACAACTAAATCAGCGCTGGACTGATGTGACGGCGCATCTGCATTAGAGTCAACAAAGGCATCGACAAGTACATCCGCGAGGAATGGGCAGGCATCGCTCTCCCACTGATTCCTCGTCAAGAATTCTTCCACGTGCAACGCAGCAGTAGATCGGTTTGCATACCTAAACATCGCACTCTCCTCGTTCGCACTCCAGTGCCACCAGCCTTAAAAATCTCGAGAATTGACTCACGTTCTTATCAATGCCAGTCGACGCAGCTGCCCAAAAATGTGCCTTCGCGTTGGGTCTGAAAGCCATACCGAGATCAGGAGATTGTAGAAGCTCATCTCTAATCAAGTCCGCAAATTCTGTTCTGAGTGTTCCGGCATTTGCGCCAGACCTCTGAATTAGCCTGATGACTGCATTCAATGACGACAGGCGACGATGAAGGACTGTCAAAATGGTAAAAAGGTGCGCTATATCATGGACATCGGAAAGACCAGTCGCTGCGAATATCTCACCAGCTGTCGTCTTGATTGCCGCGCGTGTCGCATCTTTGCAAGAACCAAGTTTAAAGAGAATATGCAACCATTGTGGAAGTGACCTGATGCGGGACTCCGCGTCTGCGGCAATGATTGGCCGAATCAAATTTAATTGCGGCGGCGATTCGAATTTGTGTTTGATACGATCTATTAATGCCGGATGCGATTCACTGGGCATCGCGGCTTGTTGCGTTAAGTTCACCGTGCGACTTTTGGCCAGTTTGAGGAATGCATACAATTCGGTGTCATTTTGATTTGCACTTAATGCGTGGCACATAGCTATTTTCGCGCAGAATAATGAATAGATCTCCTGCAACGTTGCGACGTTGAGGAGTGCGGCGCCAAATTCTCCATCGGAAGTCAAGCGACTTGCAACATCGTCACAGAAGAATTCGAGATCATGGTGCAATCGTCGAGAGTTGTGATCTTTAAAAAAAGACAATCCCAATTCAAGCACCTTGAAGCATACAATAATACCAGGACGCATTACTGCATTTGCCGCCAAGTAGTTATACTTCATTACACTCAGCCTGACTTTTTGATCCCATGCCCCGCAAACTCTGTTGATGGAATTAAGCCATCTCATGGCGGCACGTTCCACATACCAGATTGCGCGGTGGTAGATCATGCTGTCATTAAAGTGGTGTCCATATTCATGTGCCAAGACGGCTCGTAATAAGTTTGTTGGCATGAAGATCGCCGTCATTAAGCCAATTTCGAGAATTCTAATTCGACCAAACTGGTACGTGCACAAACCAGCATCATGCGTAATTACAATATGGGTGAATTTTACGACGCGAGTTCCCAGGTCCGTTTCCAATGCGGAGAGAATTTCGTCGACCCATGGGAGATCAGAACGCTGACAAGGAGTATGTGCGTGTTGACGAGCATCGCGTAACGTTTGAAAGCTAATCTGCAACCCTCCGATCAATGCGATTGGGATACCTGTAAGCATTAGTGGAGCGGCTGGCGCACCGATTTCTTTGAAGAGGTAATATAGTAGCACAGCAAGGCAAGTCGGGGCAACGATGATGCTCGCGATACTCAGCAACAGCCACAGGCAGTAGAGCGTGTATATTTTGGTCGCCCGGAGCTTTGCCGTAATAGAATTCAATGGAGCGCCATTTACAATCACGTCGTTCATAGTGCACTTTATTGGACCAATATTCGTCACTGTCCCAACATGCCTCCGTCCCCTATTCACTGAGTACCCGTAGCGCCATCCAGCCCGAGTCCGGATCCGTTCCGAATACGTCGAGGCGAGCCCGGAAACGATAAAAGTGTTTGACGTACTTCCCCTCGTAGGTCGGCTGCACGTTTTTCGGGAGGCGCACACGGCCATCGAATTTTCGTTCCTGGCCGGCCGTGAACGACAAACCTGTGGCAATGCTGATTTTCGCCTCGAAGGTCGTTGCCGAATTGACCGTCGAGGCGGGTTGCGCGGGCTGCGGCGTGCCAGGCTTTGCGGTCGTGCTAGCCGCAATGTCGTGGATGACGTTGTTCATGTTCGCGTGCCGCGGCAAATCGATGGCTTCTACGCCTTCGATTTCGAGCAGCAGCGCTCGGGCTTCGAGCGGCGCCGGGCCATTCTTTACAACGACGTGCACTTTCAAGTCGTCGCCCGGACGAACCACGCCTCGGTCCACCGCTACACTCACGTGAGCAGCGCTGCCCGTGACCCGATCCACCGCGTTTCGAACTGAGTCCCAAACTCCCATCGTCCACCCACCTGCCAGATGTGCCGGCGCACGCTAACAGAGCTGAATGTCCGGGCGCAAGTGCAAAGAGATGCGCTCCTTCCGGTCAACCTGCGCGTCAAGATTGACGCGCAGGCGATTCGATAACTGGCAACCTATGATGGCGCTGAATGTGCTTGGCGAGTAGCTTTCGCGTCAATGTTGACGCGCTCTTCACCCTCGCACTAACCACGCGTCAATCTTGACGCGAATGTTCGCGTGTGAAAACATGCCACGCGCACTCTTGAACCGAGGTATCATCGCTCGCCCCAACTCCGTCATGGCTGCTTCCGCTGATCCACCGCCCGCTGACATTGCGATTCTCACGGTCATCGCTCCCGAGCTCGATGCGGCGCGGGCCGCGTTGGGCCTCGACCCCGACAAGAGTCGTCGCAAGGACAAGTTTAGCGGCACCGTGTTTTTGGAAGGCTCGGTTTCCTCGAACCGGAGCAAACGCGATGTTCGTGTTGTGCTGGCGTGCGTCGGTGGCGCCGGCAATCCCGCTGCCTCGGCTGCCGCGTCGGAGATTGTTCTTCGGTATCAACCCAAGGTCGTGCTGTTGATGGGCATTGCGGCAGGGATGCGAGGTAAAACGAAGATCGGTGATGTGATATTGTCCGAACGAGTTGTCGCCTATGAACCCGCTGCTCTGGTGCAAGAAAAAGACGGCTCGCACGCGGTCCAGCCAAGGCCGGAGATTGATCGCGCGCCGCATACTATTCAGCAAGACCTGGTGCATTACGAGGCGGACGTGGCACGCATTGCAAAGAAATTCAGCCGCATCGGTGGGATCTTCCCCAAGGCGCCAGATGATCAAACGAACGACTGGGATAAATACGTCGCGTCGGCTATTCGAGTTCAAAAGGGTGTAACGCTGGCAGCAGGCGAGAAGGTCCTTAGAGATCCCACCAAGCTAATCGAACTACGCCGCGATATGCATGGCAAAATCGAAGTTGGTGAAATGGAAGCGGCGGGGCTCGTCGAGGCATGCCGGCGACATGGGATACCATGGCTTGTGATTCGAGGGATTTCCGATTTTGGTGACGAATTCAAGCACGACGGGTTTCATGAACTCGCGTCCAAGGCTGGGGCTGCGGTACTCGTCGATTTCATCGAGCACGGATTGGAACTTGGCAACAGATCTGAGGAAACCATAGGAACTGCAACCCCACACTCTGAGAACGAGGTCAGAGGCATGGCGGTATCGCCTGCGGTGACAAAATCGATTAAAACTTCAAACAATGCTCCATCATTGCCGCCGAATGCGAAACGAAACAAAGCGTATCTGATGGGTCGCATTACCGCAAAGCTGTTGCGATATTCACCAATAATTATTTTTGCGATAGTTGCGGTACTTGCACTAGTCATAGTAGCAGACTATGTATATCCGACGATAAAGGCGAAAATTTCGAGAGATCGTGTGTGGTATGTGATTGGTCGAAGTTCATCAGGACAACCGCAGGCCTATCACTCACTTCGTGCGGACGAAACCAACCTGTACTTTATAGGATATGACGCTGGCGAAAGTACCATTTATACGATCGCAAAGAATTCTGATTCAGATGCCACTTTCACCCAATTAAAGCAGCTTGACTATGCTGTGAAAAAAATCGACCTCGACAATGAAAACGTGTACTGGCGCAGTAATGAAAATAATTTGATGTCTATGCCCAAGGTTGGGGGAAGCGCGCAAGAGATTGCAAAATTTCCTGCCAACGATTTCAATACAACTCTTGATGGCGGTTACTTTTACTGGTGCGATACCCCTGGAATCATGCGCATGCCCAAAACAGGCGGTGAGATTACTTGTGTCTTGCCACTGGACGACACGAATCGCTGCGAGCGCAACTTAATCGTAGATTCAGAAGCATTCTTTTGGAGCTACTATCGGGGACACGAAACAACAATTCTGACAGTTTCGAGGCACACTCCTGGGGATATCACCATTATAGGATCCGTATCGGAGGATCCGGTGCTTGACGACTTAGCGGTGGATGAATCATATGTCTATGCGGCTGTAACTATGGTGAAGCAGGACACGACAAGGTGTTTCGTGAAACGGTTTGCCAGAGGCGGAGGAAAACCGTTTACACTTGTTGATGAGCACTGCGCCAAAAAACTAGTGCCAGTGAATGATTGGCTATATTATACTACTACGAATTCAGTGTTTCGTATTACGAAATGTGGCGGTGTCCCCAGAATCGTCGTACCGCTGGTCCACGCAATGAGGTTATTTGTCGCAGATATGAATGGCTTGTATT
>DAOMZH010000623.1:0-6793 GCA_035437985.1 Polyangium sp. (in: bacteria)
CTGGATGTCGAGGCACTGCACCAGCGGCAGACCCGCATCGATCATCGTCGCGAATTGCCGCGTGAACTTGACGATGTCCTGCGTGCTGACGCCCGATCCAAAACTGATGTTGTTGAAATCGAACGCCTTTTTCTTCGGGCCCACACGGATCGGCGTGAGGTTCTGCCCCCGCAACCAGGTCTGCACCGCAGCCTCGTTCTCGGCTTCTCGAATGCCTTTGCGCATCTCTCCGGATCGCGCTCGGGCTTCATATGCAAACTCGGCCATGCTGGTGCCCCAATTCTCCTGATTGCTCAGAATACGAGGGTGAAGGACCGGCGGTCAAAGTCGTGAACGCTCGGACGCTCGAACGTGTCGGGCAGGCTGATTTCGACACGAAAATCCGACCTCGGTTGACGCCTACCCCAGCTTCTGTTCCATCGCGGTCAACGTGCGTTCGTTCTCTTCACCTGTGGATCTCACTCACGCCGCGCGCATCGTCGTGGATGATTTTCACGCTGCGCCTTGTGCTGTCGTCGCTGCTGCATGGCGCGTGAAGGATGAATTCATCTTCGGAACCGGCGCATACGGAGCCCTTTCCACGGACGACGATGCACCTTTGGCCTCGACGGAAACTCCCTTCGATCTTGCTTCCGTCACCAAACCCATCACGTCCCTGACGATGGCGCGTCTCGTGCGTCGTAGCGTCGTGTTCCGCGACGAACCCCTGGCCAACGTTCTCCCCGCGCTCGCCAAAACCGCCTCGGCCCGCGTCACGTTGGATCTGCTCGCCGCCCATCGCGCTGGTCTCGATGCCCACGGCGGCCTCTACACGCCGCTCGTTCACGGTGCCGACCACATCGATCGCGACGACGCTCTTCTGCAAGCCGCCAACATGCGCCACACACCTTGTCCAGACGAACTTCCCCCCGATGGGTTCGTCCCGGTCTATAGCGACCTTGGATATCTGCTCCTTGGCGCAGCGCTCGAAGCCCGTACGAACATGGACCTCGATGCCCTGATGGTGCACGAAGTCGTCGCCCCTCTTGGTTTGCGCTTGGGCTCTGCACGTCAACTGCGCACGCAGGATCCTTCGTTCGACACCCGCGTCGCCCCCACCGAGATCGTGCCCTTTCGTGGAGGGACCGTGCGTGGCGCCGTGCATGACGAAAATGCCTGGGCGTATGCGCAATACGGAGCTGCAGGTCATGCGGGGTTTTTTGGAACAGCAACGGATGTGGCTCGTCTTGGCGCGGCCGTGCTCGATGTCCTTGCCGATCGTCGTCCGAATTGGTTGAGCTCCAACGATCTCGAACCTCTCGTACGCGCTCGCGCAGGAGGATCGTTGCGAGCCGGCTTCGATGGGCGCAGCGGCGATGCTCCGAGTTCCGGAAGTCGTCTCGGTCCGCGCACGTTTGGACACTTGGGTTTTACAGGGACCAGCATGTGGATCGACCCCGATGCCGAGTTTGTCGGAGTGCTCCTATCCAACCGTGTTTTTCCAACCCGCACTTCTCTCGCGATTCGCCAAGCCCGTCCTGCCGCCTACGATGCAATGTTCCAGCTCATGACGACATCGAGCCGTTGATCCTGAATCGGAGTACACTCCCCTCGTGTCTCGAGGCGACCCTTCCGTTCCGACAGAGCCGCGTTCATCTCCGTCGCGGCCGAAGAAAAAGGCCGCCATCGCGAAGAATGGCCGTGCGCATGCCGCCAAAACCAACGGCGTGGCGTCCCTCGTGCAAAAGGTCGACGTAAAAGCCAGCAAACTGCCCGCTGCCCGCACCGTCAAGACCTCACGTCGCCGACATGCCCACCAAAGTTACAGGTTTGTCCGGGCATATTACGCGACGTTCGTCGTTCTCGGCAGCTACCTGTGGTTTTTCTTTCTAGGACGCTGGTTCGGATCGGCCTGGATGCAGCCGCGGATGGCGGATCTGCACACCCGCAACGCGCGCCGCGTACTCGGCACGATCGTCGAGCTGCAAGGTTTGTTCATCAAGGTCGGGCAACTGCTCAGCATCATGGCGAACTTCTTGCCCGCGCAATTTCGTAACGGCCTCGAAGCGCTCCAGGATCGCGTTCCTCCCGGACCGTACGAAGAAATCGCCGAGCGCATCGAAGTCGAACTCGGCAAACCGATCGACCAACTCTTTCGAAAATTCTGCAAAGAACCCATCGCGAGCGCGTCACTGGGACAAGTGCACGAAGCCTGGCTTCTCGATGGCACCCACGTCGCCGTAAAAGTTCAGCATCGAAACATCGACGAGATCGTCCGTCTCGACCTGCACACGATCCGGCGCATCATGTCGATCGTCAGCTGGTTTGTCCCGGTGCAAGGGCTCGACGCCTACTACCACCAGATTCGCACGATGATCGCCGAGGAGCTCGACTTCCAACGCGAAGCGAAAAACATCACCCGCATCGCGGACAATTTCCTTCGAGATCCAACGGTTCTGTTTCCGCGTCCGCTCGATGGTTATTGCACGACACGGGTCATGACGACGAACTTCATGCTCGGGGTCAAAGTCGGCGACATCGCGGCCCTCGATGCCCGCAAAGTCGATCGCAAGGCATTAGCCCGCAAAGTGGTGCAGGTGTTTTGCCAGCAGATCTTCGTCGACGGCGTTTATCACGCGGATCCACATCCCGGAAACATGCTCGTCGCAGATACCGGAGAGCTCGTGCTGCTCGACTTTGGAGCGGTTGCGGAGCTGTCGCCGCACATGCGCGAGGGCATTCCGGAGTTCCTCGAAGGTGTCATTCGTCGCGACACCGATCAGCTCATCAAGGCCATGCGCAAGATGGGATTTTTGTCGCGAACCGATGCGCCCGACGTGAGCGAGAAGGTCATCGAGTTTTTCCACCAGCGATTTCAGGAAGAGGTCAAACTCGACAGTTTCAATTTGAAGGACATCAAGCTCGATCCGCAGAAGGGCATCGAGAGTTTGATCGACCTACGCAAGATGAACATCGGGCTGAAGGAGCTCTCGGGCGCGTTTCACATTCCGCGTGATTGGGTTCTTCTGGAACGAACGATCTTGCTCCTCACGGGTTTGTGCACGCAGCTCGATCCGGAATTGTCGCCGATGGAGGTGATTCGGCCGTACTTGCAGGACTTCGTCTTGGGTAATCGCGACTGGGCGCAGATCGCGGTCGAAGGGGCGAAGGACATGGCGCTCAAGGCGCTGACGATTCCCGACGATCTGCGGAAGTATTTGCATCGGGCGAACCGGGGCGAGTCCGAGATTCGGGTGCGTGGTCTTTCGCATGCGGCGGGTCTGGTGTACGCCGGGATTCGCCAAGGCATTTACGCGGCGATTGGAATTGCTGCGGGATTTGCGGGCCTTCAACTACACTTGGCCGGACAAACGCAACTCGCCGGCTATTGTCTGTATGGTTCAGCCGTGATGGGTATGCTTTTGCTAGGCAGCATTCTCCTTACGCGTTCCAAATAATGTGTCCATGACGAACCCGACGAAATCCGAGAACTCTGATTTTCGAGACAAACTCCAAGCCGCAGTGCAGGCAGCCGAAGCGGAGGTCGAACGGCTCCGTGAAGCGAAGTCGGAAACAAAAGATTCGACGACTCGTGACGTTTCCGACGAGGAGCGCGCTGCACGCAAGCAAGTGTCGGCGGCGTTGAACAAGGCGCGCGAACGTCTGGATGAAGCTCGTTTGGTGCTCGAACGCTTCGACAAGAGCGGGCAGGAGCACGCGGTTGTGGTGCAAGGCAAGCACGTGATCGGATCGATCGCCGTGCATGTGCCCCCGGGCAGCTCGCAGCAAACGCGTGGGCAGCTGGTGGATGATGCGCTGGCGGAGCCTTTGGCGAAAGCGGCGGAGGCGCTCAGCGTGGTGCTTTCGGCGGCACCGTCGCGGTACGTCCGGGAACGTGTGGGACGTGATCCAGAAGGACGAACCGTGCTCGATGTGGAAGGTATCGTCGAAGGGGATCTGTTGGTGCCGGCGGTGAAGCACGGGCGAAAACCGGGACGAAAAGGACGCTGACGCGTTCTACTTCTTCATCCGTTCACGAATCGCCTTCGCTCGTTCGGCACTGTCTGGGTGCGTCGAGAGAAACTCGGGCACGGGCTGTTTTTCGAGGCTCTCCAAAAATCGCGCCAAACCTTCGGGATCCTCGTGGCATCGCGCGAGGAGGTCGACCCCAAAAGCGTCGGCTTCTTCTTCCATCGATCGGCTGTAGCTGAGTGAGTCGAGTTGCGAGGCGCCAGCGATGAGCGTCGTGGTGATGTCGTTCAAGTCGCCGGTGACGAAGATGATCACGAGTCCGAAGATGCCGTTGCGAACCAAGGATCGAACACCGTGACGTTTGACGGCATGACCAATCTCGTGCGCGAGGACGCCACGAAGTTCCGCATCATCACCCTTGGTTCGTTCGAGCAGTCCGGTCAAGACAAACATTTCGCCCCCCGGAAGAGCGAATGCGTTGACTTGTTCGTCTTTTAGAACCGTCACGCGCGGAGCGACGAGGATGCGTTTTTCGTCGGTGGTGAGTCCGCTGCGGAGCTCCTCGAAGACGCGATCGACGCGGGCCTTTTCTTCCGCCGTTGGTTCTGCACCCTGCACTGAATGCTGTTTGCGGATCGATTCTCCGCCGGCTTTTCCGATGGCGGCATCGACGTCGGGAGACAGCGCGGCAACGATCGGTTCCGCGGCAAATCCAGCACAACCTCGAGCCCCAAAAATCAGCAGCAAGAGCGCCAAAAGCACGATTCCGATCTCGGCCACGACGCGTTGTGGGCTATGGCCAAAACCTTGCTGCGTCGAACTGTTCGCAGTTCGTACTTCCTCTCCAGGCATGGGTCGGTTATAGCCTGCCCGCTTATTGGTGGCCCGCGGGGACGGAGCACCAAAAGAGAGTGCGTTCTACTTCTTCGTGCCTCCTCTCGAACGAAGCGGAAGGGTTTCGATGCAACACATCATCAAGTACGAGCCTACGTTTTCGATGCTCCAGGTGAACCTGGCACCTGGCGAAACGCTCATCGCCGAAGCGGGTTCGATGGTCGCGCGATCATCGAGCCTCACCATGGAGGTGAAGCTGAATGCGGGCAGGAATGCCGGGTTTTTCGGCAAGATGAAGGCACTTTTTATTGCCCTCATCCGCAAGATCGTTGGTGGTGAAACGTTTTTCGTGAATCACTTTTCCAGTCCGCAAGGGGGCTGGTTGTGGCTGGCGCCTTCGCTGTCGGGCGGCATCAAGCCGATCACGTTGCAAGGCAACGGGATGATCTTCAGCGCGGGCGCGTATTTGGCGAGCATCGGCGAGATCGATCTCAAGATGAAATGGGGCGGACTGCGCGCGCTTCTCGCGAAAGAAGGCGCGTTTTTCATCGAGACGAGCGGCACCGGGCAGGTGTTCGTCACGAGCTACGGAGCGATCGAAGAGATCTATTGCAACGGCAGCTATGTCGTAGACAACGGGCACATCGTCGGTTTCGAGCCGCAACTGAACTTCAAGATCAAGAGTGGCGGTGGTGGGCTGCTCGGATTCCTCGCCTCGGGTGAAGGGATCGTGTGTGAGTTTCAGGGGCAGGGACGGATCCTCATTCAAACGCGCAACACCAGCGCACTCGTTGATTGGCTCACTCCGATGTTGCCGCCGTGAGGCGCGGACAAACCTAAGGAAACAGGGAAGAAAACAATGCAAGTCAACCTTCTCTATCGCCCCTCACAGTCACTCGCACAGTGCTGGTTGGCGCCGAATGAATCCGTGGTTGCAGAAAGTGGCGCGATGGTCGGCATGTCGACCAACGTGCAGATGACGACCCAATCCGGGGGCCTCATGAAGGGGCTCAAACGGCTGTTTGGCGGGGAATCGTTTTTCCGGAACACCTTCACCGCCTCCGGTGGGCAAGGTGAAGTTCTTTTCGCTACGCCTCTTTGTGGGGACATGGCGGTGCTCGAAGCTGGCCACAAGCAGTGGTGCATTCAGAGCAGCGCGTATGTCGCCTCGAGTCCTTCGGTGGACGTGAAAACGAAGAGTGGCGGCTTCAAGGGCATGTTTTCCGGGGCGGGTCTGTTCGTCCTGGAAACACAAGGTCAAGGTCAAGTCATCATCGGTACGTTTGGCGCACTGGAACAGGTGCAAGTCGACGGCAGTATGGTGATCGACACCGGCCACTTGGCTGCGTGGGAGTCGACGCTGCAGTACACCGTCGGCAAGAGTGGCTCGGGCTGGATCGCTTCATTTCTGTCGGGTGAGGGCCTGGTTTGTCACTTCCAAGGTCAAGGCACCGTGTACTTGCAGTCGCGCAACGCGGGTGAATACGGCGCGACGATTGGCGCAATGTTGCCTCCACGGCAGCAGTGAATCGAGGAGACCAACATGCGAGACCAGATCAAACACAATCCCGACTTTGGTGCCGTCCAAGTCGTCTTCGATCAACCCGGTGAACAACTCGTCACCGAGAGCGGAGCGATGGTCGCGCGAGATGCGGGCATCGACATGAAGACGAACCTCCAAGGAGGCCTAGGCGGCGCCCTCAAGCGCAAATTGCTTGGTGGTGAAAGCTTATTTCAGAACACGTTCACCGCGACCGCACCGGGACAAACCATGTGGTTTGCACCTGCTCCGGAAGGCGCAGTCGTAGATGTGACGCTGCAACCGGGCATGGAATTGTTTGTCCAATCCGGAGCGTATTTAGCGTCGACCCCCGGCGTGACTCTCGACACGAAATGGCAGGGAGCGAAGGGGTTTTTCTCGGGCGGGTTGTTCCTGCTGCGCGCGTACGGCCAGGGTAAGATCTGGTTTGCCTGTTACGGCGGCGCGCACGTGATCGACATTGGGCAG
>DAOMZH010000624.1:0-6783 GCA_035437985.1 Polyangium sp. (in: bacteria)
ATACGGGGCACCTCCTGCAGGTCAATACGGAGCACCGCAGGGCGGCGCCATGATGGCCCCAGGTGGTCAATACGGCATGCAACAAGGTCCCATGGGCGGCCCCATGATGGGTGGCGGCGGTCAAGGGGGCGGCATGCAAGGTCCGCGAGGACAAACCCGTAACCCGACCACTGCCCTCCTCGGAACGCTCTTTTGCTGCGGCCTCTACCACATGTTCGGTGGTTACGGCATGCTCAACGAGCTGAAAGAGTACACCAAGGACGAGTCCCTCCAGCCATGGCACCTGTTCATTCCCATCTTGAACTTGCTCATGCTCCTGAAGCTCCCCGACCTCGTGACGCGAGCGAAACAGATGGCGGGTTCACGCAATCCGCAGTCGGCGGGCCTCGTGATGTACCTGCTCCTGTTCCCGTGGGCCCTGGCGAAAGATCTGAATCAAGTCTGGGATCCGAACTCGGACGGTTGATCTCTCCGCCGACAAACCTCCCCCAATACCCTGCCCAATCCACTCCCTTGCGCCGAGCAGGCAACGTGGTGATCGTTCTCGCCGCGTTTGTCCTGGCCTACGTCCTGCGCATTCCCGTCTGCCCGTTTGCGATCATGACGCGGCACCCATGCCCCGGCTGCGGTCTGACCCGGGCAGGTGTGGCGCTGCTCCAAGGACACCTCGACGAAGCGCTGCATTGGCATCCGCTCGTGCTCCCAATCGTGCCCATCGTGGGACTCGTTGTGCTGCAAGGGACCTACAACTACGTCGTCCACAATCGCTGGTACACCTTCGCGTTTCTGCAAAGTCGCGTGGTCACGATCGGGGCGATCCTGCTTGGCGTGGCGCTGATTGGCGTTTGGGTTGCGCGGTTTTTCGGGGCGTTTGGTGGTCCAGTTTCAGTCTGACAAACTGCACTCAACCACAAGGCGTCAGGCGTACTTTTTGACGAACCCCACTGCGGTAGATCGTTCCGCGACGGACGATCGGCTCGCGCAACGTGCGGGGCGATCGTCGATGGATCCGCGCGGAATCGACGTCGGCCCAAGGTTTGTCCTCCAACAAGAATCGTTCATGAGCCTGGGCCAACGCTTCACCGAGGACGTCCAGAGCTTCGTCCGTCAAGGTGCGCTTGAGCTTGGGGAAAACTGCGTCCTCTTCCACGTCCACATGTTGGAGGAAACGATCGAGCAACGACTTCACATGTTCGGCGAACTGCGCATCGGATGGCGGCGTCGTGCGTAACGTACCCAGTGCCGCGAGGATGCTGGCCCGTTGTTCCTCGGCAATCAGAGCTCGCTGCTCGCCCCGCAGCTTGCTTGCACAGGCGATGTAAACGTACGCCTCTTCGGTCCGCACATGAGCTTCGACGATTCGCGCAACGTTCAGAACCGTTTCGTGTGTCGTTCCTTCACCAGGATTCGAAGCCAGTCTTTCGAGCAGATCGCGCACGTCGCGATGTTGCTGCTCCAAGAGATCAAGAGCATCCATGAGCCCTCCCCCGAGGTAGTCCGCCCCCGTCGAGCGCCTGCGTCGATGGGGTGAGCGAAAGCAGCGCAGCCGCCCTCGCCTGGCGTGATCTGGCAAAGAGTGGGCCGACGTATTCAGCGCATCTCGATGGCGCCCGACACGGATTGTGGCGAGACTTGTTGTCTCGCCCCAGCCAACGCAGCTCGCATCTCCGAAGCACTCGCAAAGCGTGCGTCGGGATGTTTGGCGAGAGCGCGCTCGAGCACGAGGTCGAGGGAACGGGGGACATTTCGCCGCTCCAAGCGCAAGGGAACGGGGGAACGACGCAAGAACGCGACATGCACATCGATGTCCGCATCACCGCGAAACGGAAGTTTGCCCGAGAGCGAAAAGTAGAGCAGGACAGCCGCGACAAACAGATCACTGCGCGTCGTGATCGCGCGACCTCGCATCATCTGCTCGGGCGACATGAAGCCAAGCGTCCCCACCAGCGCACCACGACTGTCGAGAGTCACTCCGTCACCCGTATCCACGCCGGGCTCGTGCGCAAAGCCGAAATCCAATAAAATTACGCGGTCTCGACCTTCCGAGTTCGTCTCAACGAACACATTCTCGGGAGTGAGATCGCGGTGCACGATCCCGGCCGCGTGGACGGCGTCGAGCCCCGAGAGCACTTGATCGACGATTTCGATGGCGCGAGGCAACGGCAGAGGTCCGTCTTTACGAACGATGGTGCCCAGGGTTTGTCCCTGATAAAGTTCCATCAAGACAAACGGTCGGCCATCGGCCAATCGGCCATGTCCCCGCATGGGCGCCACGTTGGGATGCATCACCCGCGCGGCAAAAGCGACCTCGCGCAAAAATCGTCCGACGATTCCAACGTCGTTCGCGTAAGGTGGGGCAACGGTTTTTAAGGCCAAACGTTTGCCCGATTCGACATCGCGCACTGCGTACACGATCCCCATGCCACCCCCTCCGACGACATTCTCGAAAACAAAGCCAGGCGCAGCAGGTAAAGCGATTTCCTGATCCTGGACTCGGGTATTTCCTGATGTCGGCGTGGGGAAATTCATGATCGAGTGACCAAACATTTCCGCATGCCACGCATCGGGGCGCACCCTATTTCTTTGTCGTTTTGCCCTTTATTTGCGCGTGTTTCGACCACAGCACACAAAGCAAACGTGACGTAACAAGAGTTCCGTCGTGGTCGTCCAACACGAACCTTCGATCGTCGGAACCACGTGCAACAACGCATAATTCGCACGTAACGAAACGATAGATATCGGCGTTTCGAACAGGGACGTTTCGACGCTCGGCCCCGAGTTCGTCTTGCCAATCTCGAAGGCCCTCCCCTTACGCCAAAACGATTTTGGAAAATTCCTGCCGGACGCGAAGACGCGATTGCTCTTGCAGCGCCATTGCTACGCGGCGATCATGCGGGTTGGCGTTTTCAGGCTTCGACGAGGAACCATGGCCGATTACGACTATTCGCTGGCGTGTGAGGCAATCGCAGGCATCGCCCCTCCTTGGCAAACCTTGCACGTGGCCCGTTTGCACGGCCGCGAAGCCATTTCGGAGCTGTTTCGCTACGAGATCACGGTGCTGGCCAAAGGGATGACGGCCGAGATCGACCCCCGAGATCTCATTGGCAAACGAGCGTCGCTGCGCATCACGACCACGTCTTTTCCGACGTACAAGATGGTGCACGGCATCATCGAAGAGGCCGTCGATCTCGATGATGTCCCCGAAGGTGAGCTGTTTCGAATCGTGCTCGTCGCCCCCTGGGCTCGCGCGACGCATCGTCAACGTTGCCGAGTTTTTCTTGACAAAACACTACGCAACATCATCTCGACCGTTCTCGAAGACGATCCTCTCGTAGAGCACATGGCCGGAGGTGAAGTCGAAGCCGACGATGGATCGCTCTTGTACACGCCCGCGAAGGAACGTTTTACCTGGCGGATTGAGGACAACTCACGAATCGACAACGCCCGTACGCGACCGTTTGTCGTGCAGTACAACGAGAGTGACTTTGCGTTCGTATCGCGGTTGCTCGAAGAAGAAGGCATTTCGTACCACTTTGAACAAGGCACAGACACGTGCCTGCTCGTGCTCACGGATCACGACGGCGGTCGAGCGCGTTTGTCCCCGGCAATTCCCGTGGGGCCAGCGATTCCAAACCGCAAGACGGACCTGCTGAAACACGGCGCGCGGCTGCGTCCCACGGCGGTCGTCATCGATGATCACGAATGGCGAAAACCCAACCTGGATATGACGGCACGGGCTGGCGACGGCGCAGATGATTTGGTCGAATATCACTACCCCGGCAGCTATTTCGACGCGCCCAATCATGGCAAACCCATTGCCAAAGTGCGCGAGGAGCGACATCGAAGCGAAGCGAAGTATTCGATGGGCTCGGGCTCCGTTCGGGTCCTTGCTGCAGGCAGCGTTTTTCAACTCGCGCATGACGCTGGCGATCACGACGGCGAATACGTGGTCACGTCGATTGAAGTCCAAGGTGAACAAGCAGGTGTGATTTCGTTGTCCTCGACGGAACGCAAAGTGCCTTGGGAATCGCGCTTCGAGATGGCGCGACGTGGGACGAGCAAAACGGCCGAGGACTCACGTTTCAGACCGCAACGTAAAACCTTGAAACCACGCATTCGTGGCGTGCAAACGGCTGTCGTGACCGCCGATCCTGGAGCTTCGGGGGCCGAGGTGAACGTGGGCGGGCCCGATGGAATCAGCATTGGTTGTGTTCGCGTTCGTTTTCGGTGGGATACGGAAACAACGCGTTTGGGCAAAGAGCCGTCGAGCCATTGGGTGCGGGTGAGTCAAGTCTTTGCGGGCGCTGGTCAAGGCGCCATATTTCATCCGCGCGTTGGGGATGAAGTGCTCGTCGATTTCGACGATGGGGATCCAGATCGACCCGTGGTGGTAGGTCGTGTCTACAATGGGGCGAATTTGCCGGCCCATGGGGCGGCTCCGGTGAGTTCGTTAAAATCGCTATCGACTCCGGGAGGCGGAACGTACAACGAGATCAAGTTCGATGATTCGGGCGGTGGCGAGCTATTGCATTATTACGCGGGCAAAGATCAAACGACCGACGTGACCAATATGCGCCGTGAAAGCGTCGTCGCGGATGCAACCATGAGCGTGGGGTCCAACAACACCGAGACCATTGGCGCAAATCGCAAAGAAAAAATCGGGGCCAACGACACCTTGGTCATCGGAGTGAATCAAGACATTCTGATTGGCGCGAATTCGACGACGATCATCGGCGGCAATCATACGCATATCGTGGGAGCCAACGAGGTCAATACGGTCGGCGTATCGCAATTGAATCTGGTCGGCGGTAACATTACCGAGACAATCGGCGGCGCCGTAACCGAGTCTTATGGTGCGTCGCGTAAAACACATGTCGTGGGAGCCGTGACGGAGACCATTGGTTCGTTCATGTCCGTCACGGTGGGCGCCAATGTCGACGAGAGTTGCGCGTCGCATGCGGTCGACGTGGGAGCCGCGCGCCTCATTGGCATTGGCGGAAGTGAAACGAATACGATTGGCGGATCGAGCACGACGACTGTTGGAGCTGTGGTTCTCGACGTGAGCGGCGGCGAGCAAAAGCTCGACGTCACGGGCGCGATTGTCCGCAATGCGCCGTTGCACTTGGTCATCGTCGGGGCTGATATCGACAACGAGGATTCATTCAAGACGAACACGGAAGGGTTTGGTTTGTCGCTGAGTGGAGTCAGCATCGATATGGTGGGAGCCACAGCCTCCGAAACGGGAATCAGCGTATCGGTGACGGGTTTGTCGCTGGCGGCTTATGGATTCAATGGTTCAGCAACCGCGAGTGGAATCGAAGTTGCGGGAATCGGACTTTTCGCGTCGGGTGTAGATAATCAGGGAGGCGGCCCCAATACCGAGGCTTGACGCCACGAAACTAGACAACGGCAGGAAGACTTATGAGCAGCTACGACTACACGTTTGCTTGCGAAGGCGTTCCGGGAATTCCGGATGCTTGGGGCACCCTCCGCGTCGTCCGATTTCGCGGCTCGGAAGCGATATCCGCGCCTTATCGTTATGACCTGGTCTTGCTCGACACGACCGGGATGCAATCGGTTGCGAATCTCATTGGCAAGCGCGCGACATTGCGCATTGCGACGCAATCGATTCCTGTCTTCAAGACGGTGCATGGAATCGTCGTGGAAGCGCAAGAAGTCGCGGGGCTCAATGAAGGACGAACCATTCACCTGACGCTCGCTCCCCCTTGGACACGGGCGCGACATCGTCAGCGGTGTCGAATCTTTTTGGAAAAGTCGTTGCGACAGATCGTCGAAACGGTCCTGCAATCCGACAAACTCATGCAAAAAGCGAATGGCCGAGAGCTCGCCCCGGATCTCGGTGGTTTCGACTTCAACCCGGCTCAGGAGCAATTCGCCTGGCGAATCGCCGATATGCAGCGCCTCGATGATGCCCGCGTACATCCGTACGTGGTGCAATACAATGAGAGCGATTTCGATTTCGTTTCCCGGCTTTTGGAAGGCGAAGGAATTGCCTATCATTTCGAGCATGGTGCCGATGCGGTGTTGCTGGTGCTCGCCGATGCGGATGCCGGACGTCCACGTCTGACGCCGCAGATTGTCGGAGCTGGCGTGGATGGTCGGGAAATCCGGGGATTTTTCCTGGTTGCACGATTGCGCCCGTCCTCGGTCACGCTGGGTGATTACAACTGGAAACAACCCGACGTCGATATGACGGCAAGTGCGGGTTCGTCAGGTACGGACCTTTTCGAGCAGGTATATCCGGGGCTATATCCCGACAATAGCCAACAAGGCGCGCCATTGGCGAATGTGTTATTGGGTCGCCACCAAACGGAAGCGCGATATGCCCGCGGGGAAGGCTGGTTGCGAGTTCTCAGTGCGGGATCGATTTTCGAACTCGAGCACAAGAGCCCGCGATTCGAAGGCGAATACCTCGTCACTTCGTTGCAGGTCAAAGGAGAACAAGCTGGGGTTTTGCAGACGACGGCCCAAGGGGCACTCGAACCATTCAATGCGCATTTCGAGTGTGCGCGGCGCGGCAAAGGTCGAGCGATTGCGGAAAGTGGATTTCGACCGGCGCGGAAGACTCGGCGGCCGAAAATTATTGGATCGCAAACGGCGATTGTCACGGCTGAACCGGGTGCTGCGGGAGCCGAAATCAATGTCGGAGGTCCGGCGGGTACGGACATTGGTTGTGTGCGCCTCAAGTTTCATTGGGATACCGATGCCGCGCGTTTGGCGAAAGAATCGTCGAGCTGTTGGGTGCGCGTGAATGAGCCCTTT
>DAOMZH010000625.1:0-6783 GCA_035437985.1 Polyangium sp. (in: bacteria)
CCGGGAAGATGGGCAGCAGTCGGGGGCGTGGGTGGCGATCGACGCAGTTCGTCGGGGTGAATATCAAATCAAGCGTGGCGATCTGCTCGTGTTCCGCCGCGGCAATGCGGGTCTTGGGCACGTGTCACGGGTTGATGTTCCACCCCAGAACGGTGTAGCGATCGCGGTTGGAGCAAACGAAAATAACCAGTGGATGAGGCGCGAACGTCCCCTCTCCGAGCCCGAGCTCGAGGGCGTCATCCGTTACAGCGACTTGCAGCCAATCTTCACGGCAGAAGTGCTCCGGACTGGATTGTCATCGACGGACAAACCCGCCAATCTTGCGATGCAACCCGTCGCGCTTGTTTCGCAACCAGCATCGTCACCACCCCCCACCGGCAACACGTCAGCTATGGATCGCTGGGCCCGTGGGGTGATTTTGCGCGCTTACGCGATGGAGCATCCAGGCGTGACACCTACACCCCGCGAAATTCAAGCGATTCAGGCAATCGGAAGGCACGAAGGGTTTTACGGGTACGCATCGAGCCCGCCCATTTGGGCCGGGACAAATAATTGGGGCGCGGAGCAGTGTGGTAAACCTCCATGCGAGGATAAAGGCTGCTTCGAGTATCATGACACGGATGACAAAGGCGTCCGATACACGATTTGTTTCAAGAAGCATCCGACGCCCGAAGCAGGGGCCAAAAGCCTCATTCACCAAGTCACCACCCGCAGGCCGAAGGTTTGGGCCGCCATCAAAACGGGCGTTCTCAAAGACGTTGCGCAACGAATGAGCGAACGGGAATCCAAGGAGGTGGGTGTCTACCATCAAACCCCCGTGCCACGATACGCAAACGCCCTTTGGCGAAACGTCCAAGAGATTGCGCGTTCGGTTGGTGAACCGCTCGTCGTTGGCGATGAGACGGCACCCAACCTTCCAGCGGTTGCCCCGACTCCGACACAGCCAACGACACAACCGTCAACGCGGCCAATGGAGCCCCGGCCTCGCAAGTCGCGTGGTCTTCAGGCAGGAATGAATGCGCTCGTTGCATCCCGCCGGCGCAAGGTTGGCGTTGGTGGCCCATTGCAGGACCAATTCGAAGAGCTCAACAATCGGCTCGATGTGGTTGGGGTAGAGATGGGAGCCTTGGCCAAGGAGTGCGACGCAACGGATCAGATTTTTGCGCGCACGATGGGATTGCCTGTTACCACAAGCCCCCCAGCCCTCCCACTTAGCCTTGGCGTCATGGCGCAAGCGCAAGCTTTGCATGTACGTCTTCGGGCGCTGGAGGCGCGCTTGAAAGCGGCAGGTCATTCCCTCCAACCTACCACGGGCTTTTCCACCAATAACACCGTTCTCGATCAAGCAACGCGGGTTGACGATTATATCCGTGCACTGCATACGATCATCAGTGAAGAGCGGTTGAAACGATCACAACCCGATGGTTTTCCATGGAACGAATGGGCCGCGTATCGGGTATCGTGGGATGAGGCGTTTTTCCGGATAAAACACGGGTTCATTCTTTGGACGGATGATACTGTGGTGCACGAGTACGAACTCCTGAGCAAAGAATGGGCGAATATCGTCGAACGCGTTTACGACCGACGTCCGATGATGCCAACCATCGACCGGAAAAAAGCAAGCATGGTTAAACTTTTGGGGCTGGTGGGTGTGGGTGTGGTGACAGCAGTCGCAGCAGTTGCGGCAACGAGGAAAAAATAAATGCTTATCTTTCAATGGCTCGAGGTTGTAAAATCGAAGCACGTTGGTAAGCAAATCGTGCTCAAGTTGCGGCACGTGCGTGCGGACGGAACAACCCAACCCGTCGACGATTTCGACATGGGGGCGGATCCGCAACAACAAGCGCAGCAAATTGAAGAGCGCGCGCAGGGCGAAGCTGACGTCCTTGGCGGAACGCAAACATACGCAATTGTTGCGACAATCGGCACCGACGCAGTTTCGAGGCATTTGTTTCGCGTCGACGGATCATCAGGCAACACCGAGGTCGGCCTCTCCGAACCCGCAAGCCAAATGGGTTTACTTGGCCAAACCATGCGCCATAACGAGGTCATCACCAGGATGCTCGTAACCTCCATCGCTACGACAACCGCGGCGAAGGACAAGGAGCTCCAGCGACTCACAGCTCGTTGTCAAATGCTCGAACTCCGAGATGATGAACGTTCGCTCAACGCGGAAAAGATGCGTTCGAAGCAACATAAACGCGAGATCGAAACGAAAGAATCGATGCATCGCATGGAGATGATTCAAGAGGTCGTGCATGCTGGCCGAATCGTCGTTCCGTGGATCGCCAACGAGCTGGTCGCAAACAAGAACGGCCAGAAATTGCTTCCAGGTGGCGGAATCTCCCCAATGGAGGAATCTTTCAAAGCACTCTTCGAGAGCATCCGCCCCGAGCAATTCGAGCAACTATCCAACATATTGAATCCAATGCAGTACATGTCAGTATTGATGGCTTGGCGAAAGTATTGCGGTAATGGCAACGACGAGCCGAAGAAAGGTGGGTAAAATGGCGGACCAACTTTTATTGGAAGCACGTAACCTCGACAAGAAAATCGAGGCCGACAAAAAGCGTGCTGCGGCTTCGAAAAAACGTGCGGCCAAAAAAGGCGCGCGAAAGTCGCCAGCAAAAGGAAAAGCTCCAAAGAAAAGGACAAACCCGCGAAGGTCGTGTCCAACTCGTGGCAGCGTGGTCAAGCTTGCGCCCGATATCGAATTGCATTTGAAAAGCCACAAATACAAGGTTGTAGAGGTGCATGAGCCACGAAAACCAAAACACTCTTTTCCCGCCAAACCCATTACAACGACGAAGAAACGGAGGAACCGAAAATGAGCAGCAAACCGAAGGTGTACATCGATCCCGTTTACTGGGGCACGAATGCCGAGACAGTAGCAAATCTCGCTGAGGCCCAAATCCCCACAGCGCGTTTCGCGATTGGTCCCGAATCGTTGAACGAATCGCGTCCTGAACGCGATATTAGCATCCAAGTTTCGGCTCAGGTCAAGTCGGCGTTTGCTTCGTATCGACCGACTCCGCCGCCACCCGGCCCGTGAGGAAGTGATGAGTGACCGAGGTACAGCCGCGCTCGTGCGAACCCGGCGCACCCCTTCCCAGGGCGCGGCTGTTCGCACCGGCGAAGAATTGCCACAACAAGGTGAGCTCGACGGATTGCACAAGCAATTCGAAGCAATTCGCATTCGTGTCCATGGCGTGAAACCGCCATTGGAATTGAGAGATATCAATCGTTTCGAGGTGCTTTGGAGCGAATGGCTCCTCTTCTACACCAACCCTTTTAGCCGCGGCCCGGCGGCTCAAGAGCGGCTCGTTGCATATCACAACCAAGCCAATGGTTGGGAAGATCTACTCTATCGCCACAGCCTTATGACAACCGAGGGCCTTCCCTGGGGATGGTTTGTCGCCGGCGCACTTTTCCTCGGCGCCGTCGGCATAGCAACGGGGACGAAGAAACGCGGTTGAGCTACAGCGTCTCCAGGTCGTCGAGCGGATACCAAAGAGTTTGGCGGAACTTCCTCCAATAAACCGAACAAATTCGCCCCTCAATCTCGCGCACTTGCCCCACATCCAAGTTCTTTTCTTTGTCGTGCTTGTACCGGACAAGTGCACCACTTTTCAGTTCCGAATTGTTTTTGGATGTACGAAACATAATCATCCAATGCTCGGCAAACCATTGGACCACCTCGTCACGGCAGATTTCACAAGTGGCAAATTCTATTGTGAAATCGGAAGTATACGTCCACACCCGCCGCTCGATGTAGATCTTGCACATTGAATAACGCTCGAACGATTCTGTTTGGCTATTCCCATGCAACTTGACCACATGCGCGATGTTTTCATCGTCGAAAACAATACGACGAAACCAAGACGTATCAATTTCATTCGTACTCATGAGTTCCTGCTCAAATAAACCATAACGACTCGCTTATCACTCCAACATCTTCGGCAAGGATTGGAATATACTTTTCCTTTGCAAGCCTCGACCTCACCTCATCCAATGGAATTAGAAACGTGTTGGAAAGGTGTGCGACAAGCCGCTCGTGTTGGGTGGCATCGAGGTGTCCGACGTCGAGGAAATAAGCGTCCCGTACGCCGACATCATCAATCAAAACAGGGGTGCTGATCGGGCTCCGGATCGGCATACTTTCCTCACCCAAAACCTCGCGCCAAACCTTCGCCCGCGGCGAGTCCGGATTAATGTGCGCTATGGTGGGGTGTTTGTTATTCTTCATCGACGGACTCCTTCATCGAAGATGTATTCCCAACCAAGGGCAAATGTCGACGTTTGCTCGAGTGCGCCTTGATCCGTGCAAGTTGCTCTTCCGAACCATACGCTGCTACGCGTTGGGACCCGGGTATGTGGAGGCAGACGGGAAGGTTCGTCTTGACCCACAAACGCTCGAACGTTTCTACATTCTTGGCAATAGCCCCTTCATCAGTGGCGATTCCCTTCAGAAAAACAATCCCCTCTTCCTCGACCGCCATGAAGACAAGCCCGCTGCGATCCGGGCGTGACTCTTCCGTGAATTCCCCCATACGCCAAAGACAATAGAACTCGGCACAAACGCGCGGTCGTGTCCCATAACGTGCGCACGACTGCTCGCCTCGAGCAGGGCGCAAATGTTGACAGGGTTTGCCCTCCGGCTTGACCAACACGTCTATCGCGGGGAGCACGCAACATGCAGTGCACGTTCCGCACGAACGACCGCTGCTCTCGCGTTTCATCTGTTCGAGCTTGCCCTTCCGTTGTGCCCGGCGAGCTCGACGATTTCCTTCGATTCTATTCATCGAGGCCTGCGCCAAGCTCATTCACGGTATCGTACAGGCACAACGCGCAGCATCCAGGGCCGCGACAAACGGAGCAGCAGACACTGTGTTTGTCCTCGACTCCGCCGCACGTTGCACACTTGCCGGTATCTTTGCATTGGGCACATGAATAGATAAATTCACCGCTCATTTGTCCTCGAAGTAATGCCGCAACAAACAATGAATTGCGCGCAGCGAACCACCCGTAAGGATTTCGGTCAAAAGCTCCGTTCGAAACACCTCGAGCTTCGATGGTTGCTTGTCAATGCGCGCCAAATATGAATTGAGCGCGACGAGCAGCGCCAAACTCGCCGGCTCGATCCGCAAGTGCTCGGGCCCCCGAAGTTCCCAACGTGAAATCGTCGACCCATGAACGCCGATCACGTACGCAAAGTGCAACGTATCGAAGCCCAGCATCTTTCGGGTGTGGCGAATCCTATCGCCGGTAATTTGTGAGAGTTTTGGCATAGTTACTTGATGGTAGCGCCACGACGAACAGCTTCGAGCATTGCCTTCAGCGGCACACCGTGCAAGTGGGCCGCTCGTGCAACAATCGTAAGCATGTCGCAAACCACATTGTTGAGATTGATGTTGTATTTATTACGAAGTGTTGCCAACAGGGCCGCAAGCTGGATGAATTCTTCGAAACTCAACATAAGGTCCTCGCTTGGCCGTGTATTGGCGAACATGCATATCGAACAAGATTCATTGTCCTCCATTTGTGCTGAAAAAGTCTATGGGTGTCGATAAACTTTTTGAGGGAGACTTGGGCACCTTGATCCATGTAGCTGAACACAGCCACTTGATTGTGAAGAATCTCTTTGTATTGTGCTTCGGTGAGTTCCATTAACCAAATATCATTGCACGAACACTCAACCGTAAAAAAGGGGTAGGTGTTCTCCAATTCCTTGGGGTTGTGGCTCATGACCTGCCCGCCTCGAGCATTTCCAGTTTGGTTTGGATGAACGGCCAAAGCTTATCCTCATCAAGCCAATCGAGCGCGTAGGGAATTGCTTTTTTTGCAACATACCTTGATTGCGGCTGCATTTGGTGCAACGTACACGCTGCTGCCTCGAGTACCTCACGCGGATGGTCGGCCGATGCCCAAAGCGCCATCAAGTGAATGAACGCCTCCAATGCGAGCCAATCTGTATCGGTCAACGGCGAAGTGGCGATATTGTTCGATTTGAGCCACACGTCAAGCTTGCGGCAAATCTTGCCATTCATCATGGTATCACTCTCCTCGAAAACCACCATTCTTTGTAGATAACGTCATTGTAGATTGTTTCTTCCTCATCATCAACATTTGAACTCATGGGTGTGCTCCGATTCCAAGCCAAATAGGGATATAGTCGCCCGTGGGTTTCAAGAATGCATCATCATCCTTCTCTTCCCACGTGAACTCACACGGGATACGTCCTTCCGCGTCAATGTGTCCGCTGCATTGACGAGTAAAACTCTCATCCTCCTTATTCCACCGAGATCCCCACCGCATGCCTTTGCAAATCGGGCAACAGAATGACCGAATCGGCCTAAATTCATTCATCGTTCCCTCGTCGTTGTAAAGATTTTTTCAAGAGGCGCCGCGTACGCTCGAACTTCTGCCAAACCTTGCTTTCGGGCTTGTGAAGTTTCGAGGCGACTTCAGCGCACGAACTCCCGAGCGCATGCTCGAGCAGCTCGTCCATATCATCCGTTTCTTGGCTCAATACTTTGGCCAACAACGCTCGTGCATCGACACGATCGTCTGGCGACGAGATTGAATCGTCAGGAGTGGCATCATTGAGTTCGTCGTGTGAACGAAGGAATCGCAGCGCCCGAAGCGATCGGCGATAGGCCGCCTCGAGCAGCCAAGCTTCGAGCCGCTGCGTTGGCGGTTGCGTTTCGTTGCCTCGAATCTTTCGATTTTCGAGGGCTCGCCACGCGTCGATCATCGTTTCTTGCTCGACGTCATCAAGTTGCG
>DAOMZH010000626.1:0-6769 GCA_035437985.1 Polyangium sp. (in: bacteria)
TTTCGCAGGCTCTCCGGCTTTTGGTGCCGCGGGCGTTGCTGGCGTCGCCGGCTTGGCAGGCTCCGCTGGTTTTGGCGCTGGGGCTGCGGGTTTTGGCGCCGGTGCTGCAGGCGCTGGGGGTTTTGCCCCTGGCGCTGGTCCAGGTGCAGGTCCAGGTTTTGTCCCCGGGGCAGGTCCGGGTTTTGCCCCCGGAGCAGGTCCAGGTTTTGTCCCCGGAGCAGGTCCAGGGGCCGGCCCAGGTCGTGGTCCGGGTGCTGGTCCAGGTCTTGGCCCAGGTGCTGCAGGTTTCGGAGCAGGTGCGCCTTGGGCGAGTGCATCCGGGGCGTGGATGAACGACGCGGAAAGCAACAACACGGTAGCAGGAAGAAGACGAGCAGCGCGCATGAAAACCTCGTAGGGATCCGCGGGGAACGCCGGCGTTTCAAGACGCTGGCGCGGAGCAATCGGCAAAGCGAGAGCCCCCGTTTTTCCGTCGTCCCGAGGCGTTATCACGGTTTGCGTGGAGGACGCAAGAGGTGTTTGTTGGGGTCAGGGCGGACTGCAGCAAAATGTCGTCGGCCCCGCAGGCGTGACCGTGCCGGTTGGTTGGCCTCCGCTCGCTGCACATGTGCCCCCATTCGGCGGTTGCGTAATGGTCGCCTTGACCGCTCCGAGCTGCGGATTGTTCATGAGGTTCATGCACGAGCCGGTGTTGAGCGAGGTCACGAGGGTATTGCAAACACTGCTGAACGAATCGCCGTACACATCCAGTTTTGCGGTGCAATTCGAGCCGGAAGGAGCGCCGCATGCGCAGCCCGTGCAGCCTCGAGTATCGTCGACGCTATCGTAAAACACGTGCTTGTCCGTGAAATCCATAGCGGGGCACGCCACATCGCCGGTCTTGTAAATGCAAAGTCCGGGCAAATACGGGAGCGTTGGTTTGGGCTGGCAAACTTTTCCGGCGCCACAGCCGCCACCAATCGACGATTCGCCACATGCTTTGCCCAAAATCGCCCAGGTTTGCTGAGGTTTGGTGGGCATACCACCTCCGGGTGCGCAAGCTCCGCCCGTCACCGTCGCGGCAGCAGCCGTCAAAGACACCGCACAAGGACCATTGCAACCCGTTTGCGACGGGAAGTAGCTCATGCTGTAACAATTCCCATTCCAATTGGCGGGAAGATTGATATTCCCGATTGACATGGGATTGTTGTTGCACGTCATGTTCGATATCGAGACAGCGTCCGGCAAATCGCACGTTTCCCCGGTCGGAGCTGCACACGTGCATGCCGAGCACATTGCGGGCGGTGCAATGGGCGTGTGATGGCCGATGTACGGCATGCCCGAGGGAAATGTCGACGGACACGCGGGTTCTTGGCTCGGTACGCCTTCGAAGAGCACGGCAAAACCGCTCCATCCGAAGGGAACATTGGAGGTGCACGTAGCTACGGGCGTGCAATCGCTGTCGGCACAATCGGTCGCGCCGTCCATGTCGTCGTCAGCGCCATTCCAGCAATCTTCACCGCCGCCCATGCCACTCGAACTCGAACTGGAGCTGGAACTGCCCATGCCTCCAGCGCCCATGCCCCCCGCACCCGCGTTTCCGCTGGAGCTACCAGAACTGCTGGAACTACTGACGTCTCCGCTGCTCGAGCTACTGACGTCTCCGCTGCTCGAACTCGCCGGACCTTGGCCCGAGCCTCCATTGCCGCCCGAAGGCTCGGGTTCGTCGAAGCTATACGTTGGATAGATGCAGGCAGCTGGTGCGAGAGCAGCAGCGATGGTGACGAAGGCAAGCCAGCCAGCGACGCGTATGGCGCGCGAAGAACGATTCCTCATCGGAAATTTCCTTGCGGTTGAGCCCATGATGCCCCCCACTCGAAGGCATCGGCCATGCTCGCCCGATCGCTTGCGGCTGTCAAGCTGGGAAGTTTGAGATTTATTATGGCGACCTACGGGTCTTCCTCGTTGTCCCCATCGCCATGATCGCCGTCGTCCACCTCCGGAAAAATCACGTCTTGGCGCGCACGATCATTGGGGAAGGCTGCCCGCACGAGGCCCATGATTTTGTCGACGGCCTGATAATGCTCAGCCCGCAACGCGACTTCATCTTGGAATGCATCCATGTACGCTTTACGGGCCAATCGATAAGCTTCGGCTGCAGTTTTGAGATTGGCCAAGGCCGCTTCGAGCCTGGGCAACCATTCCGTGCGAAAACCATCGCTGCCCGGGAGATTACAACGTTGCAAGTCCGCGACGAGTTTTTCCGTCGGAGGAATCTGCCGCATTCCTTGAGGTGCGACGACCGGGCCCAATCCATTCGGGAAACACCGCGTCGCCACAGGGCCATTCTGGCGCCCGCCATCCGTGATTTCCGCCGCGCGATGCACCATGCGAATGGTTTGATCGGCATCGAACTGCGCAAATCGAAATGCCGCGCGAGCCTCGCGCATCGGTTTCTGCAATCCTCGCCTTCGATTGTACGCCACATCGAGTTCGTTATTAACGGCCTCGAAGGAAGGCGCATACCCAGCGGTTTCCCCAAAAAGCCGCAACCCTGCGCTCAGTTCGATGCCATACCCAATGCGCACATCCGAGGCTGCTTTAACACGATATTTCCTCACGTCGACCTCCTTGCAACTGGTTGTGAGCATCGCATACTCGGATAAGAATGGAGAAATTTTCGGAGAAAATTTGTAACCACTCCTCCTAGGCCCGAACAAACCCGCCTTTGTCGTCGTGACCAGAGGCCCTCGGTCGGGTCTGAGGGGGGCATGTTCGTGTTGCAATCCACCCTTTGTGCGAACAAAGGGGGTCATGTCGTCATGACCAGGGGCCCTCGGTCCGGTCTGAGGGGGGCATGTCGCGGCGACATGTGGCCCTTGGTGCGGGCCGAGTGGCCCAGGAGACGGTTACCAGGCACACTCAACGGGGGCTGAGGGGAACAGGTCGAGGCGACCAAGGGGTGTCTTGGGGGGTTCGGGGGGTTTGACATGCGCGCATTCCTCTGGCACTGTCGCGCGCATGCGCCGTCGAGGGAGACGATTCAACACAGCAGGCCCCAATGATGCGAAAACATGTTATACGCTTCCGGCGCTGCGACGTTTGCCTGGTGTCCGCCAATTCGTTGACGATGGGCTTTATTTCGTCCTGCATGCGCCTCGCCAAGTTGGTAAAACAACGGCGTTTTTGACGCTGGCCCAGGAGCTGACGGCGGAGGGCACGTATGCCGCACTCGTCGTTTCGGTTGAAATGGCCGCACCTTTGATGGATGATCTGGGTGCTGCGGAACTGACGATTCTCGATGCGTGGCAGGAACGCGCTCATGCACGATTGCCGTTGGAACTACAACCTCCACCTTGGCCAAGCAAAGAGCCTGGGGCTCGTATTCGTGCTGCGCTTCGTGCGTGGGCCGAAGCATGTCCACGACCTCTGGTTGTCTTCATCGACGAAATCGACGCCCTCGAGGGCCCCGTGCTCATGTCGGTCCTGCGGCAATTGCGGGATGGGTATGCGGATCGTCCTGGGCGATTTCCCCATTCGCTCGCGGTCATTGGCATGCGCAACGTGCGCGATTACAAGCTCGCATCAGGCGGCGCCGATCGCACCCATTCGGCAAGTCCTTTCAACATTGCCGCCCGCGTTCTCACCATGCGTGATTTCACGCCCGAAGAAGTCACCGAGCTTTGCGGCCAGCATACGGTCGAAACGGGACAGGTGTTTTCTCAAGAGGCTCTTGAACGCATTTATGAATTTTCCCGCGGGCAACCCTGGCTCGTCAATTCGCTCGCGCGGGTCGCCGTCGATGAACTCGCCCCCGACTTCGCCGTGCCCCTTACGAAGAATCATATCGACCAAGCCAAAGTCATTCTCGTTCAGCGCCAAGAAACGCACCTCGATAGCTTGGCCGAACGATTGCGAGAACCACGCATTCGCGCGGTCATCGAGCCGATTCTGACGAGCGGGCGTATCGTCGACGTGCCCCAAGACGATCAACGCTTCGTGTGCGATTTGGGGCTCATTCGGATGCCCCCCAATGGGCCCCCGGAAATCGCCAATCCCATTTACGAAGAGATTTTCATTCAGGTCTTGTCTTCATCGATTCGGTGGTCCACACCCGCCCTGAAACCCACGTGGCTGAAACCCGACGGACGCCTCGATTTTGATATTTTGCTCAAAGCTTTCCTGGATTTTTGGCGCCAACACGGCTGGCCCTTGTTGAAATCGACGCCTTACCACGAACTCGCCCCGCACCTGGTCTTGATGTCCTTTTTGCATCGGGTGGTTAATGGAGGCGGTGACATCCATCGCGAATATGCGATTGGCCGCGGGCGGATGGATTTGCTGGTGAAAAAGGGCGTTGATGTTTTTGCGATAGAAATCAAGGTGTGGCGTTACGACGGCGACCCGGACCCGCTCGATGATGGCCTCGAACAAATCGACGAATACTTGGCGGGCGTAAATCTGGATACCGGATGGCTGGTGATTTTCGACCGGCGCGACAGTGCCCCGAAGCTGGTGGAACGGCTCGGCGCGTCGAAGATGAAAGCGCCGAGTGGCAAAGAGGTTACGGTGGTGCGGGCGTAGTGCTGGGGTTTCACCCCAGACCGACCAGGGGCTCCGCGCCCCTGGACCCGCGCCAGGACCCGTCCTGGACCTGACATCGGTTTGTCCGCAAAGCGGTCAAACCGAGAGGGGGGTTGGGGGTTAGCGCTAAGTAGCCGCGCGGGATTGAAGAGACCGTCTCGTAATTAGCCGCGACAAACACCTCCGCAGCCCCGCCCCGGGTTAAAACCCGGGGCTATACAGCGCGAAGTCCTCCACTACCGTTCCGGACTGTCCTTGTTCGTGTTTTGCGAGAAATGGTTTCTCCTGCGATTTCGACGCCAAATCTCGATGTTGATCCGCAATGGATCGCGGTAGTCCGAGTGCGGCAGCACGAGGACTTTTTATCGTTTAGCGCGGGGTTTTAACCCCGCGCGTGGGTGCAGGACGATGGTGCGATACTCCCAGGCGTCTCCTCAGCAATCCATTCGCAGAGCGCTTCGAGTTCACTCCACGAGAGCATTTGCCTCACGACGAAGGTCTCGCATCCGTGCGCGCTGGACGAGATCCTTCCATCCCGGCGACATACCGTCGACCAATGCCCGAACCCGAGCCTTGATTTCCGATTGCGAAGGTTCAATGGCCGGAGGAGAAGACGCTTCGCCGCTCGGATTCACCGGATCAACAACTGCCGTATTTGTTTCCAACATTGTTTACCTCGCTCGTTTGTCTCGGTTTTTCATCCGCGAATCTGGACGTTTCAACAACCAAACCGTCGTTATCCGAGAATACGGCCGACAAATGGGAGAGTCAAGGTTTTTCATCACCACATCCCTTGCACCAAGACCCCTTGAATGCCGGGCGCGATCATCGCCGACACATTCGTTTTGGGTGTTTCCGACGTGGAACGTTTCCGGCCCCAATACACCAAGGTCGTCACGACGAGTCCACCGCCCACCGCAAATGCCGGAATGGCTGAAGCGGTCAATACCGTCGACCGTGGGTATTGTGCGTCGTAGATGCGTCGACATTGATCGAAGCACCCAGGACCGGCGGCATCGACGGCTTGCTCATTGGCGTTTTTCGCGGCAATGGTGAGGCCCGTGCCGACAGCCACGAATGCGGCGCCCGAGACGAATCCCGCGGCAAGCACGCGTTTGTCCGCCTTGGGCGGCTCGGGTTTGGCGGCGATGACCTGGGGCTTGGGCTTCGGCGGAGGCTCCTGGCAACTGAGGTGGACTTTCAGTTTGTAGCGACGATCGAGTCCCGATTCAGCTTTTTGCGTGGCTTCGAACGAGCCGCAATTCGGAGCGAATACGTTGATGGGTGATTCACCGGGATTGAGTCGAATGGGTTTGTCGACTTCTCCGGGTGGCACGACGCGCCCATCGACGTGCACCTCGACCTTGTCGAGCGGGGCGCCGGTAATGGTCAATTCGAGCAGCGGAATTTGGGTATCGAGGGCTTCGTTGGCTTGTTTGACTTGTTCGCGCGCGTCGCGATACGCTTCGGGTTCATCGGGGAGAACGGGCATGTGCTGTGCTTCCTCGCCGACGGCTCGGGCTTCGGCGAGTTTGTTCAAGTCGCCATACGCGCGCATCAAATCGAGGGCGGTGGTGGGGACGTGCATGATGTCGTGGGCTTCTTTGAGCAGCGGCAACGCGCGTGCAGGCTCGCCGGCATCGAGGTGCTGGCGGCCTTGAATGATCAAGGCGCGGGCTTTGTCTTTGTCGCTCTGCGTGGGCGCGGCGTGCGCGAGCATCGGCGCGAGGGTCAATCCGATGACAAGCGTCCACGGCATGATTCGGGATAGAACAACCATGGGGAGGGGCCTCATTGGCAACGTGGCGGGAAGCCGGTGCAATTGCCGGATTCGCATTGGGTGTTGACAACGCAATAATTGCCCGCGGTCAGGAGACAGTTGCCATTTGGGGAGCACGTCGTACCGCTCGCACAAGGAACGGTGTCGCATGCACCGAGGCACTTGCCAGCTGCTGAACAATGCCCGTATTGGCATTCCTCATGCGTTGTGCACACGTTGCCGACATCTCGTCGACAAAGAAACCATTGCGGCGTCGGTCCAGGTATACAATCACTTGTGGCAAGCTCGCCCGGCTGACCTAGGAGCGATTGACACCACCCATCGGCACGACACGTTGTCGGCCCCCCAGGACACGTACCCGCCAGCGGATCCTTGCACGACATGCACCTTTTCGTGCTCGGATTGCAAAAATTCGTCCCACACTCC
>DAOMZH010000627.1:0-6761 GCA_035437985.1 Polyangium sp. (in: bacteria)
GACGACGAGAATCGCCTTTGGCTCTTGGTTCATTCTGGGTCGCGATGCATGGGTCCAGCCATTCGGCACCATTACGAAGCTCGCGCTGCTCGTGATGTTTCGGGTTTGGCCTGGCTCGATGCCCACAGTGATCTGGGTCAGGCGTATCTTGCCGATATCGCTTGGGCCAGCCGGTATGCTCGGGAAAGTCGCGCGAAAATGATCGAGGCCGCGATTTCAGTCTTCGTCGAGCATTTTGGCGTCGACGCAGATCCGTCAACGCGGATGGAAATCGACCACAATCACGTCCGACGAGAAAACCATGATCAAGAGTGGCTCTGGGTGCATCGCAAAGGGGCCATGGGCCTGCGCGAGGGTGAACCTGGGGTGGTTCCAGGATCGATGGGAAGCGCGAGTTATCACGTAGAAGGACGAGGGTTTGGCTTGGCCATGTGTTCGTCGGCGCATGGAGCAGGCCGAGAAATGTCGCGGACCGAAGCCCGAAAACGCATCGCGAAGCGGCAGCTCTTGCGCGAAGCCCAGGGTGTTTGGTTCGACCAACGCTTGGCCGATCGATTACGCGAAGAAGCCCCGAGTGCCTACAAAGACATCGGGGCGGTCATGCGGGCGCAGCACGATCTCGTGCGAATCGTCCGTCGTTTGCGTCCGGTGCTCGTATACAAAGCAGCGTGACAAACCTATTTGGGGACAAACCCCAGCAAGGATGATGCATGAAGACGAGTCTGCTCCGTTCGTCGACTTCGAAATCGCTCTTGACCAGGTGGATCGACATGCCGGATTTGGTTCAAAACGTACGCGCTTTGCCACCTCCGACATTTTCGACCCTCGTGCGCCATATCGGGGTGGAAGACGCTGGCGAGCTCGTTGCTCTCGCCACGACGGAGCAGCTCGTCGCTGCTTTCGATGAAGATTTGTTTACCAACGTTCGACCAGGCGAACGCGAAACCTTTGACCCCCAACGTTTCGTCACCTGGCTCGAGGTGTTGCTCGAAGCCGGTGACGACATCGCGGCCACGAAAATTGCCGCGCTATCCGAGGATTTTGTCATTCAAGCCGTCTCGAACCTCGTGCTGGTGCTCGATCACGACGCCTTGATGACTCGCATGTCCGAGGGTGGCGACGACGTCGAAGTGGCCGATAAAGCCATTGAAAGTTGTTTGTCGGAGGAAATCGATGGCTATTTGCTCGTTTCGCGGGAGCACGATGGCTGGGATTCCGTCCTGACCCTGATTCTCGCCTTGGATCGCGATCATCGGCCTCTGCTGGTGCGCGTGCTCGATCGCTGCGCGGACATGGCGAGCGGTTACATCGATGATTTGGACGAACTCGCAGAATTGCTTTCGGCGTCGGAATCATTGGCTGAAGAGGTGGAAGCCGAGCGGGAAGATCGTCGTAACAAACAGGGGTTTGTCGAGCCAAGAGCGGCGCGGAATTTCCTGACGCTCGCGAAAACTCCACTCGAAGATGCGGCAGCGACAAAGCAGCGGGACCCGGTGACTCGGGCGTATTTCCGCGATTTGGAGCCGGTGGTCATTGGGCGGACACAGACCAGAGAAGAGGTGGCCCAGACCTCGAGGTTGCTCAATGCATTGAGCGACGTCGTGCCGGAAATGCCGCGTCTCCTGCCCGCAGTCTCGGATGAAGAAAAAGGCAAAACGATTGTCGCGGCCATGCGGGTACTTGGCGAAGACGAACCCTTGGTTTTTCAGGTGCGAATGGACGAGTTCGCGTACCTGACAAACGTCGTGTTGGCAGGTGCTTCAAAAAAAGATGGCCGATTCGAACTCGCTGAAGCGGCCGAAGCGGTGCTCGCAACGGTGGCGCTGGGAGCCGAATTAGTCGCCCAGGAAAAACGGGGCAAGAAACGAACTGCAACGGTGGCGGAATTGCACGACGTGTTGCGTGATTGTCATGCCGATCTGTTGTTTCGAAAGGCTTCGAGCACGCTCGTTGCGCAGGAGCCCAAGCGGGGAAAAAGAGGGCTCGTGAAAAATTTTGCGGACTTGAAAATCATTCGGCGAATTTTATGTGGTGCGCCGAAAAAGAAACGCGCCGCGGCTACTTGAATGATACGCTCGGTTCATCATGAACCAACTACAGCGTGTATTTTCGTGGACTTGCGTCTCTCTTGGACTCGTTGCCTGGGGTTGCACGGGGGAACCTTCCAATCCTGATGGCAATGGTGGATCGTCGTCCTCCGATACGTCGTCGAGTTCGGGGATGTCGTCGGGATCCAGTTCGAGTGGCCAAGGCGGAGCGGGCGGTGGGGCGATGTCGCGGGGACCGGCGTATGAAGCAGGAACGGCGAATTGCCCGGTCGATGACGGCACGCGCCGCATCAAGTTGGTCAACAACTGCCCGGAAACGCGTTGGTTCAAGATGGATGGCCGCACGACGCCAGTTTGGGCCCGCGAAACGAATTGTCCGTGGAATGGTGCGTCCTGTACGGATGTCGAAGGGGTCGCTCAATGTACACAAATTGCCAAAAACATGTCTGGAGGGACAGACCCGGGGCTCGTGTATTGCAAAGATACGGGGCAGGGTGGAGCGTGTGCCTGCAATCCGTTCTTCGAATTAAAAGCCGGTGAAATGCATGAAATCGTCTTGCCAAACGGTGCTGCATTTCCAAGCGGCACGGGGTGGCTCGCTGCCGAATGTAATGCGTACGGTTCGGGATGCGCGGTGGGAAATGAAGCTGCGAAAAACTCGACCTTCGAATTTACGTACGACGTACCTGGTCAGGGCAAACTCTATTACGACATCAGCGCCGTCAATGCTTGGACCACGGCGAGCTCGGTAGGAATGAAGAGTTGCGGCGGGGCGGCACCAAACGGGGATATTTTTTGGTGTCGAGGAACTGGATGTCGTTTCGATGTCAATACGCAATGTCCCGATGGTTCGGACGGGTTTGCCCCGGGACCTGCGGGATGCCAAACCTGTCCGACGATGATCGATGGCAATGGAAAACAAGTTCTGGCAGGATCATGCGGGAGTTGTCCGGATGGTTCGTCGGCGAATCGAATTCCTACAGGGACTGTATTTAATGCGGGCAACATTGGCGGGCCGGAATGGACCTGGACGGGAGCGCCCGATTTTGCGGTCGGATTTGGATACAATGAAGGAGCGCATGCGAATCGGCGGTATACGTGTTCGGGTACGGGATGTGTCCCGGGCGAACCTGGAAAAGCCAATACATGCCTTGGGGGATGTGATCTATGTACGGTCGCGAAAAACGTTGGGGCTGGAGACGATGCGTGTCTCAAATATTGTTGCCCGGATTCGGTGCATGTATATAATGGTGCGTCCTACCGATACGATAGTGCGGGATGCACGGCTCTTGGCGTGCAGGCGGGAACGGATTACAGCCCGGCCGTCAAGGGTGCGTGTCCGTACGTGTACACGTATGGGTACGAGGATCACAGCTCGACGTTTTTGTGTGAGACGAGCGCGTCGCTGTTGATCCAGGCTTGTCCCGACGCCACGGATTTCCCCGCGCAGCTCACGCCGTAGCGAGCTTGCGGTCTTCGGCAAACGCCCAATCAACGGCTCCATTGACTACCGCCCCCGAACACGGCACACTACTCTCGTGACCGTAGCTCGAAAACTCCCACCTCACGAACATGAGCGTCAGGAAGAACGACCATCATCCTTGACAAACGGTTCGTCTCGTTCTAACGAGAAGGAACCAGCTTCGGGGCCGCGTCGACGCCGGGAAGTCGACATCTACGGACCTTGGAGCGACGAGCCCGAGATGGAATCTTACGTTCACCTGATGCAAGTCGTGCTCTTGTTGCGAGGTCTGCAATGGGCCTGGCGTGATCGTAGTGACTACTTCGCGTCGGCCAACATGAGCATTTTCTACACGGTCATGACGGCTTCCGGGAACAAGGTCATGCGCAAACTCAAGTTTCGCGGGCCGGACTTCTTCGTGGCGCTTGGCGTGCGTCATCAACCTCGACGCCGAAGTTGGGTGGTCGAGAACGAAGGCAAGTACCCAGACGTCATCGTCGAAGTGCTTTCGTCGCGTACGAAAAACGCCGATCGTGGCCGGAAAAAAGAGATCTACGAGCAGACGTTTCGCACGCCCGAGTACTTCTTGTTCGATCCGAAAACGGACACGCTCGAAGGCTTTCGTCTCGTTGACGGGAAGTATCGCGCGATCGTTCCCAATGCGCACGGTCACTTGTGGAGCGAGAAGCTCGGGATGGCGCTTGGTCTGCATCACGACGATGACCCGGCGATCGCGGGCAAAGTTGCGCGCTATTTCACGGCTGATGGCCAGATGATCGCGATTCCCGAGGAAGACGCAGTTGCAGCACAACGAGCGGCTGGTAAGGCGCGCGAAGATGTAACCAAGGCGCGCGAAGACGTAACCAAAGCGCACGAAGATGTAGCCGAAGCGCGGACCACGGCAGCGCGCGCGACGGCACGCGCGCGACAAGCGGAAGCAAAAGCTGCAAAACTCGCCGAAAAGCTCCGTTCGCTGGGTGTTGACCCAGACAAACTCGGCTAATCGTTTGACGACAAACCTTCTGGGCACAGAGGGTTCTCCGCTGCCAAACCCCCGCCAAACCCCCGCCAAACCCCCGCCAAACCTCTCGACATGAAACTGGATATCTCGACGCAAGAGCGCCTTGTGGGGGCCATTGAAGCTGGAGGGACGAAGTTCGTTTGCGCTGTGGGTTCTGGTCCTGGGGTGGGTATGCGGGGGCGGGTGGAATTTCCAACGCGGGACGATCCGGCTATGGTGCTGGCGGAGGTGACGAGTTGGTTCGAGGAGCAGCAGAAATCGCTAGGAAAATTGGAGGGTTTGGGGATTGCTTCGTTTGGCCCGGTGGATTTGGATCGAGCATCGTCGACGTATGGGTTCATCACGTCGACCCCGAAGACGGGTTGGCGAAACACGGACATCTTGGGCGCAATGCGCCGGGTTTTTCCTGGCGTACCCATGGGATTCGATACGGACGTGAATGGCGCGGCACTCGGGGAGTTTGTCTGGGGACATGCACGAGGGCTCGACGACTTCGTGTACATCACGATCGGCACGGGAATTGGTGCGGGAGCGATGGTCGGAGGTCAGCTCGTCCATGGGCTCGTGCACCCCGAGATGGGGCACATGCGATTGCCGCGATTGTCCGGGGACGACTTTGCGGGGGTTTGTCGCTACCATGGTGCGTGTTGGGAAGGGCTGTGTTCGGGGCCAGCCATCTTGGCGCGAACGGGGATTGCAGCTGAGCGGTTGTCCGCGGATCATCCGGCGTGGCGTTTCGAAACGGAGTACGTGGCGCTGGCGCTAAGTTCGATCGTTTGTGTGCTTTCACCAAGGCGGATCATCCTTGGGGGAAGCGTGCGCAAGGGTGGCACTGCGGGTCAAGATAGGTTTTTCAGGGACGTTCGGCGCGGTGTACGAGAAGCCCTTGGCGGTTATGTGGTGTCACCGGCGATCAGTACGGAAATTGATGCATACATCGTGGCGCCGCAGTTGGAAGATGATGCTGGGGTATGTGGGGCGATGGCGCTTGGTTTGCGGGCGTTGGAAAGGGGTGCCTGATGCGTTTGTTCTGCGACGAACACCGGGTTGCGGCATGCCAAACTGCGTTTCGGAAAAACTTTGCCCCGACGAACATTTTTCGTTTGTCCCTTGAATCGGCTCGTGCTAGCGTCTTTTCATGCCTAGGCGAAATGAACCTGATCCCTCAGCTCTCAAAGTGGGCGAACGTCTTCGTGACTTGCGCCTTGAACGCAACATGTCCCTGGCCGAATTGGCCGATGCGGCCGAGTTATCGAAGGGGCATCTTTCGAGTGTCGAGCATGGTTTGGCGGCAATTACGGTCCAGACCATTTCGCGTCTTGCGAAAGGTTTGGGCGTCCCGGCGCTCTACCTGTTGACATTTCCCGATGATGACGACCGGGCGGCGATTGCAGAGTTGATCCGCAACCTTCCGGGGCCAGACCTGGTGAAACTGCGGCGTGAATTGACCAAGTTGGTCAAGGACACGACGAAGGAGGCCGCGAAAGCCGCAAAAGCGTCTGCATCACGCAATCGCTGAATCCCGTTCATTCTCTTCCATTCTCGTTCGTTCTCGTCCCGTTCGTCGTACAGCTGCCCGAGACGACCACCTCGCGGGCGGGGGTGAAAACGACGCATCTTTGTTTTTCCCTTGTCAAACGTTGATTTTCGTTGCACACCGCGCGGTCTATGCACGCAACGACAACGGCTTCTTTTCGACCGGATGTGTACGCGATTGACTTCGGCACGTCGAACTCGCTGCTCGCCGCCGCCAATGCTCAGGAGACCGTACCCCCGATACCGCTCGACGACCAAGCGGACGATCCGTCCGTGCTGCGGACGTTGTTGTTTTTCGGGCAAAACGAATTTTCTTGTGGAGTGCGAGCCATTGGGCAATTCGTCGAAGGAGGGATGCAGGGTCGGTTGATTCGATCCATCAAAAAGTTTTTGCCCTATCGGAGTTTTACCGGGACGCACATTGGGCAACGGGTCGTCGCCATTGAAGATTTGGTGGGGCGATTTTTGGGGACGATGCGTGAAAGGGCCAATCGGTATTTTGGGGCCAACGTGGATCGTGTCGTATTGGGTCGTCCCGCGAAATTTTCGCTGGATGCCAATGATGACGCATTGGCCCAAGCGCGGCTCGAACGGGCCGCTCGGATTGCGGGATTTCGTGAGGTTTCGTTTTGTCCCGAGCCGGTTGCGGCGGCCCAAGACTTTCAAGTGCTTCTCGACCAACCGCGCATAGTGC
>DAOMZH010000628.1:0-6756 GCA_035437985.1 Polyangium sp. (in: bacteria)
CGCGAGTCCCGCGGGGCCAGCGGGTGCTCTGTTTGCCTTGCAAGCTGAGGGCATGTTGCAACAGTGGTGACGGCAATGGTCACGCTTGCATTGCTGAGCGTCATTTCCGCGCCAATGACCATTACGTGGCTCCTTGGGCGATCGGTTGCCGTGGACGTGGGGCATCTGGTTTTGCCGATGATGGCAACGTTGTTGTTTTTTCAATTGGTGCCCCTGGTCGTCGGCATGACTCTGCGTCGATATCGTCCAATCCTCGCCGACCGTTTGTCCGCGCCAGCGAGCAAACTCGCCAATGTTCTACTCCTTGTCGTCATCCTTGGTTTGCTCGTGACCAAAGGTCATCTGCTGCTCGTCCTGGGATTGGCTGGATCGCTCGTATGCGCGATCATCGTCATCGTGAGCCTCGGTTTGGGAGCAATCGTTAGCCGTCGAAGTGACGAACGACGAGCTTATGCGACGATTACGGGCGTGCGCAATTTGTCGCTCGCGCTGCTCATCGGCACTTCTTATTTTCCGGAACCGACCACGGATGCGGGCATTTTGACGTTTGGACTATTTGCGATGATTTTGCCTTATTTCGCGGCAAGAATCATGGGTCAGGGCATGGCGCCCACACGCACGTAATAACCCACCAATCGCTCGAGCAATTCGCGATTCACATACGCCTGTTCGCCGACGATCTCGCGGATGCTCGGTTCTACGTTGCGGTTTTGTAAAAACCAATTCATTTGCAGTTTTTGCCCCTGAAAACGAAGGGGCGTGAACGAATAAATCACGTCCGTGAATCCGAACAGCGCATTCGTTGTGTCATTTTGATCGGCCAAATCCAAGACTTTTTGGCGCCAAACGGCAAATGGTATGAGTTTTACTTCGTACCCGTACGATCGCAACACGTCCACCATCGTTTGGGGATCGATGAGCCTGGTGCTGTCCAGGTACAAATCCACATCCCGAGATTCAGGGCGCAAGGAACAAGCAATCACTCTTTTTGCCGTCTGATCCACAGGAATGAAGCGCCATCCTTCGGCATCTGGGAAGCCGCCGAGTTGCGTCGAGCCTTTGATCAAAGCATGCAGAAATTGGCTCTCCGACAAAGAATCCGCGCCACTTTGCGAATGTCCTCCAATCAATCCCGGAGCATAAAGGCTAATGGGAATACCGCGCTCGCGGGCTTGCGCGACGATATGCATGTTCACCCATTTGCTTTCGAGGTACCCGAGCGGTAATTCCAAAATGCTCTCCGTGCCGAGACCCGAGTTTCGCGTTACCCAATCCACCATGTCGCGATTGTCGAAAGGTCGCGTAAATGCGGTTCCCAAGGAAGAAACGTAATGCACGGGGAGCGTTCGTCCTGTACACGCAAGCCGCAGAATCTGCACCAAGCCGCCGACGTTGGTGTCGCGTAAATGGCTATAGGGCAAGAGCCACGAAACACGCGCGGCACAATGGTAAATCGCCTCGATACGCGAAGCCAAATCCTGACGAGCTTCATCGGAGAGCCCCATTCCTGGCAAACCCATATCGCCCAGAACCGGCACGATGCGCGCGGCATATTCGTCTTTCCAAACTTGATACCCGCTCAGATTCTCGCGCACCCGCGTGAGGGCGTGATCCGCATCTTTCGCGCGCACGAGGCAATGGATTCGAGCATCTGTTTGTCGCAGCAATTCGTCGAGCAAAAACGCCCCGAGAAATCCGGTCGCTCCGGTCAGCAAAACCGAGCGTGGTGCGTGGGAACTGGGCACGAGAGCATTCCGAGGTACAATTTCGGCGGGCAGGTGAATGTCTCGCTCCATTCCAATGCCGCCCATCGCTCCTGTCTCGTTCGTCGGGGGACGCGGCAACGATCGCGTCGTTTCGCTGCGGAGCGCTGCGACGTCATACCCAAGACGCTCGGCCACAACCAAGGTGGGTGCTTGCAAAGCGCGCGGTAAAACCACTTTGCGCCAAGCTTCGGATTTGTCGGCAACGATCTTTTTGTGCCGCGTGAAATTGGGGTCGCCAATCTGAAAGCCACCTGCAACCATGCGATGACCCGAATACGGTTCGAGGACCGCCGGTTCGTAGGGCAGCCCCAATGCGGGACACAGACGCCGCATCACGCGCTCCGGATCCTCCGCGAGATCCTCGAAATAAACTTGAACCATCCGATTGGCAGGAATTTCGCCGGCAAAGGTAGCAATACCTTCGTTTACGCGCGTCCAGCACCATTCAGCGGCATCGTACGGATCTACCGCGGCCGTTTCTTTGAAAATGCCTTGGAAACGCTCCTGGATGTACGAACCAATGCACGAAATGGGATGACGAATGAGGTGAATGAAGCGGGCATTGGGGTAATGCCGCGCCAAACGTCGAAGCACGGCCAAAGGTGGGAAGAACAGAGGGCTCTTGTCGACCAAGATGCGATCCCCGATGCGTTCGCGGAAAAACTCGTAGATTTCAGCGGTCGGTTTTTCCTCGCGTACCCATTGGCGATAAAGATTCCACGAACCGGTTCGAGAAATCACTTCGGCAATCGTTCCGACCAAACCCATGTTCAAAACGGTGCCTTGCAAAAAGTCGTCGTAATCGCGCATTGTGCGAAACGGCGCCAGGTAGAGTTCTTGCGGCGAAAATAGGCCCGAATGACCAGCCAACATGACCCGCAAAAGCGTCGAGCCCGAACGCGGAGGCGATAAGATGAACGTCAGCTTTTGCTCCGACACCCCTTCCCCCTCACTCATTGGCCAGTCGTGATACGGTGAGGCAATTTGTTGGTCGAGTTTGTCAAGGGATACCGAAGCATTTGGCGACCGGTAGGGCGCATAAACGGACGCTACGTGCTTGGCTAGGTCGTGCAGCGTGCCTTGTTCGACGATTTCCCGCGGAAATACGCGCAAACCTGTTTCGCGCTGGATCCGTAAACATAGTTCGGCCCCCAGAACGTCGTCGATTCCCATGTCTTGCAACGAACGATGCGCATCGATTTCATCCCGACCCAGCGCTTTGGCGACTTGCGCCTGCAGAGGACCGAGCACCATTTGGATCCGTGTGGACATCGATGTTTCGCGAGGCAAAATGTCGGCGAGTTTGCCATTGGGCTTCGAGGCGCGAGGTGGGGGAATCGAGGGGGCGGATTTCCGGCTCGGAGCAATTTGTTCGGCAATGGCGCGCGTGGCTTGCTCCAAGGTGGGAAACTCGTACAGGAATTGTTGCGGAAGGCGCAGCCCTACCCGTTTGGAAACGCGATTTTTCAAATCGAGGATCTTGAGCGAATCGAGTCCCTGAGCACCCAGGGCAGCACTTGCATCGATTGCCTCGGGACCCGCGAGTCCCAAGACCTTGACCATTTCCTCGCGGACGATCGCCGTAATTCGCGCAATGCGTGCTTCCATCGGTAACGCGGCGAGGTTTTCCACAGGATCGATACGTGCGACATTCTCGACGGGAACGTTCGTTTCCTCCACAATGGCCTCATCGAGGCCTTCCATTTCTTGCGGAAGCACGTAGTTCGGCAACGCGGGTAATTCACCAGAGGTTTGTCCAAAAATGGTGGACCAAGGTATGGCATGTCCACTGTTGTGCAGGGTGCCCAGGGTTGCAAATACGTTCCGCAAGCCGCCGTCATTACGATGCATCGATCCGACCGCCTGAATGTTGGCCAGGCCTTCTGCGGCACATATCGAAGCAATGGAGGTCGTGAACATCGGATGCGGGCCGATTTCGAGGAATGATGTCATCCCCATTGACAACAACGTACACACTGCTTTGTCAAAACGAACCACGGAGCAGAAATTTCGGCACCAGTAATTTGCGTCGAGTTGGGAGCCGTCAATTTGCTCGCCGGTGATCGATGAAACGATTTGCACTTGGGTGGATTTTCGGCGGATGTTGCGAACTGCTTCGTAGAGACGCAATGCGAGCGGATCCATGTGCGGGGTGTGCGGTGCGCCAGGGACTTTGACGCGACGATGAAAGACTCCGCGCTCCGAAAGATGTTTCTCTAGCAAAACTATTTCCGCTACACCGCCGGAAACGACGGTCGAATCAGGACCGTCGACCGTGCCGACGAATAGCCCTTCAAAAGGTCGAATCAAGTACTCGACCTCAGTCGCTGGCAATTTTACGAAAACCATTCCGCCTTGATGTTCCGATTCCACAATCAATCGAGCACAAGTGCAGATTCCCGCAGCTCCTTCCTCGAGCGAGATGGCGCCCGCGGCAACCGCAGCGGTCATTTCTCCTAGGCTATGACCAACGATGGCTGCCGGCACAATACCCAATTGTCGATACACCGCCGCAAGACCGATCCCCATGGTAAAGCTCAATGCTTGCACGACATCGAATCGATCAAGTGAAAGCCTCACCTCGGTTTTCCCGCGGAGTGCTTTGTCGACAGACCACCCGATATGCGGAAACAAGGCATCGTCACATTGGGCGACCGTTTCGGCAAAAACGGGCGATTCTTCGAGCAATTGCCGGCCCATTCCATTCCATTGACCTCCTAGGCCCGCAAATAAGAACACGAGCCCCGTGCGTACCTGCGCGTGATCCGTGGACAAACCCGGATGGGGGCGACCCGCAGCGAGAGCATTCAGCGCGTCGAGGGCCACGGTCGTGTTCGGAGCTTGAATGGTCGCGCGCGAAGAGAGCTGCGGGCGTAATGCGGCGGCATGCCGGAAATCAGCCCACGAAGTATCGGGGTGTTCCTGAATCCACGCGGCCCAGCGGTCGGCTTGCGCTTGGAGCGCTACGTCGTCGCGGCCGGAAATGAGGAGGGGGAGCGTGTCGGGAAGGTCAGAACCAAAATGGCAAGGAGTATTCATAAACGGCGTCGTCATGGTTGAAGAACGCGGCCCTGTAGCACATGACTTTCGTGGATGCAGGTAGATTGCATCGCGCACCGTCAGATTTTCAGGTTCTCAGACCACAACGAAATCCTGCCTTATGCCCTCGGACGCAAAAAGACAGAAATTCAAGGGTTTTCGCCAGTCGGGTCTTTTTTTTCCGCCTCTTCCGAACACCCCGCACGATGCAGCAATACGCACACGCCGCCCACAATGAGCAATCCGCCCACGATTGCTACGGTTCCCTCGAGGTACGTGAAGTTTTTTGCCGCGAAATGCAGGGATTCGAGAGCGCGAGCCCATCCTGAATCGCGAAAGCGTCCAGCAGCGGCCACGACAAACGCAATCAATACCCCGGCCAAACCTTCGCCGGCAATCATGCCCGATGCTGCAAGCACCCCCGGATCATTTTCGCCTTCTTTCGCCCCGCGCCGCGATTCGACCCAACTTCGCACGAGCCCCCCGACGTAAATGGGCGTGAGGCTCCCGAGGGGCAAATAAATACCCACGGCAAAGGCGAGCCCGGGCAAACCCGCGAGCAACGCACAAATCGACAAACCCGCACCCGTACCCACCAAACCCCAGGGCAAAGAGCCCGAAAGCACACCTTCAATGACGGTTTTCATCAACGTCGCTTGGGGCGCAGGCAGTTCCGGCGAACCAAACGTAAATGCATTTCCAAGGAGCAATACCGTCCCAGCAACAGCCCAACAAGCAAATGCCGCCCCGATGTATTGGCCGAATTGCTGTTTGGCCGGAGTTGCTCCAACGAGCTGCCCCGTCTTCAAATCTTGCGAAATGTCTCCAGCTTTCGAGGCCGCGATACACACGACCGTGCCTACCGTGAGAATGGCCGCGCGGGCCGAAGGATCACGCCATCCGGCCAAGACAAACACAACGGAAACGCCGAGCAACGTAACCAGCGTCATGGCCGAGGTCGGATTCGACGAAACACCGATCAGTCCCACGATCCGCGACGAGACGACCACGAAACAAATGCCAAAAATGCCCACGCCCACCGCCGCCACAACGCGCGGGACCAACGACATGTTGCCCGCAAAAAGACCGGGCACCAGAATGAGCGTCAAAACCACGAGCACCGGAACGACGAGCACGATCCACGAGGGAATATCACGATCCGTTCGCGCGACGGAGGCATCGCGGTCTTGGGCGAGTCCGTCTTTACGAACACCTTGAATGACGGCGGCAAACGAATTCCACATGGTGGGTAATGCTTTGACGACGGCGACGATACCCGCAGCCGCAACGGCACCTGCGCCAATGTACCGCACGTAGCGCGACCAAATTTGCCCCGACGTCATCGCCGCAATGGGTTTGGTCATTTCCGGAAAAAGCGGCGCCGTCAGCGTTGCGCCGACCAGCGCGATGAGCGGCGTCAAGACGATGGCCGAAATCAACGATCCCGACACCATGATCGCCGATTGTCGATACCCCAAGATATACCCGACTGCGAGCAAAGCCGGGGCAATCTCGAGCGCAAGTTCGGCCTTGGGCAATACGGGCAAGTGCACCGACAATTCCGAAGGAAGCAACACGAACGCACCGAGCCCGAGTTTTACCAGGGCACCCGTGACCAACCCAATGAATATCCACCGGCCACCCTTCGCGGTGGTCGTCGTGGCACGCAAAACCTCCGCGCAAGCTTTGCCTTCGGGATACGGAAGTTCATCGGCCGATTTCACGATGAGCAATCGGCGCAAAGGAACCATGGCCGAAATACCAAGATATCCACCCAGCAAGGCCAAGATGGCGATTTGCCAAAAAGGCGGGGCCATTCCCCATAAAAATAACGCGGGAATCGTGAAGATCGTCCCCGCCGCCAGCGACGAACTCGCCGAACCGATCGTTTGGGAAATATTGGCCTCGAGAATCTCGCTGCCGTTTTTCCGAGGGCGCAGTTTGAAGAGGG
>DAOMZH010000629.1:0-6749 GCA_035437985.1 Polyangium sp. (in: bacteria)
CCCAAAAACCCAATGCAGTAACTCGGCGCAACCAATGATGCATTTTCATTTTTCCCCTCGCTGTCGTCATGGGCTCCCGCACTCCCCACATTGGTCCGGGTCAGTAGATCGGCCAGACAACTGGCGTGCAGTTGTGCAATGTTATGGAGGGGCCAGCTACGTAAAACGCACTTCGCTCGGACTAAAAATGTCCTACCATCGCCCTCAACTCCAAACACGAAGTTTTGGCGGCCAGCACTTTGCATATTGACGCGCGTGTGTGTTCGTGCATCGCGCGTTCATGCGTGCTCTCGCGATGATGCCGGACCTCGGCGCGCACCTACGATGCTGCTGCGCCGATCGGTTCCTCGATCCGCGTCACTTGGCTAGCCCCCATTCGCACGCGACGACGGGTCGACATACCTCGGAAATGCCGGACGTTTGTCCGACGACTCGTCAGTCGAGTGTCGATTTCGGTCGAATTCGCCGAACAACGTTCACTTTTCCCCCACTCTCCTCGCCGATCTAGCAGATACTCCGACTGCATGACCGAAGACCGGCTGTCGAGGGTTGTCATAGGACTAGCGATCGCGTTCAGCCTCGCGGTCTTGCTCGCCCAGCCGAAGTTCAAAGCCCTCGAACGACGTCTTGGCGTGACGGTTCTCATCTCGGCGGGTTTGCCCTTTCTCGGTATCGGGGCGATTTTTGCCCGGGAAAGCGTTGGTGTTCTGACTCCAGCCGTCTTGAGCGATCTCCGACCGGCATTCGAGTTTGGTCTCGGATGGATCGGATTTCTGGTTGGGCTGCACTTCGATGTTCGCAAACTCGATTCGCTTCCCGCATCGCTGGCGCCAGTCATCGTGATCGAATCGTTCGTGCCGATGGTGACGACGTCGGTGCTTTGCGGCATGGCGCTGATTGGGCTGGGGGTGTCGTGGGAACACAACGATTTCGTGCGTGATGCGCTCGTGCTTGCGGCATGTGCTGCGCCGAGTGCTCCGATCAGCATGGAGGTGTGGCAGCGGCGCGTGGGCCTCAAGGCTGCACGAATGATCGACGAAGTGACGAGCATCGACGAGGTCGTTGGTCTAGCCGTGCTGGCGCTGGTGGCGATTTATTTTCGCCCTGAAGCAACGGAGATTCGTTGGGTATTGCCGCCGAGTGCGTGGTTTTTGATGACGTTCGGTTTGGGTGGAACGCTCGGCATCATCACGTATGTGCTTCTCCGCGGAGCGCATAACGCTGCGGAAGAACTGGCACTTTTGCTTGGCGCGGTGGCGTTGTCGGCGGGGGTGGCGGGGTATTTGGCGCTGAGCGTGCCGGTCATTTGCGCGATCGCGGGAGCGCTTTTGGCGAACTTGCCGTTGCGGGATCTGGCAGGTTTGCGCGCGACGCTCATTACCGTGGAGCGGCCGATTTATTTGATTTTCCTGCTCGTCGTCGGAGCTACGTGGCGACCTGGAGAATGGCAAGGTTGGGTCCTGGCGCCAGCGTTTGTCTTGGCTCGCGTTGCCGGCAAACGTTTGGGGGCGATTTGGTCAAAACGAGCGGGGCCGAAAGAATTGCCATCGGCGGGCATGCTGGCCTTGGCTCTCGCGCCGCAGAGTCCCATTTCGATCGTCGTCATCGTGAGTGCCGCGACGCTTTATGAAGGTCGTGGAGAAGAGCGGGTTCGGTGGGCAATCAATGCGGTCATCATTGGTGGTGCATTATCGGAAATCGTTGTTCGTTTGCTCGAATGGCGTCGGCGAAGGAGGGCAGATTTGACGCCTTTGCCCATGCCCAAAGTTACCATTGAGGAAAAACCGTCCGCTGCGGCAGAGCCGAATCGAGATGGGAGTGTGCCGTCATGATTCGAGCAGCTTTCGTTTTGTTGTTGGTTGCGGGCATTGCGTTTGCGACGCGGAGCTTTTTGCCGGCCAATGCGACGGTGACGGGATCTGGTGCGGCGCTGGCATTTGGTTTTTTGCTTTTGGCCGCCATGCAGACGGCCCATATTTTTCATGAATTGAAGTTGCCGCATCTCACGGGCTTCATTCTGTGCGGCGCACTTTTCGGTCCGGAAGTCTTGCGGCTCATTACGCCGTCGATGCTCGAAGACCTGGCTCTCGTAAAGAAAGTTGCGGTGGGACTCATTGCGCTCACGGCTGGTTGTGAGCTCAATTTTGCGAGTCTTTGGCCGAAAATGCGAACGATTGGCGCAATCGTGGTGGCAAGTCTCTTCGTTTGCGCCTGCATGTTGTTTCTCTTCTTTTATGCAATTTCATCGGAATTGCCCTTCATGGCTGAACTCGAGCCCGCGCAACGGGCAGTGATTTCGTTGATCCTCGCCAATGTCTTGTGCGCGCGTTCGCCAGCGGTCGTGATCAGCATTCTCAAAGAATCGCGTTCGGCAGGTCCATTGAGCGAGCTTGCGTTATCGACGGTCGTCGTCGCTGATCTTACGGTGGTCATTGCGTTTGCATTCTCGGATTCTTTGGCTCACAAAGTATTTCCAGTGGCGGGCGCGGCTGAAACATCCATTTTTGGCACCCTGGCCGCGCATATTCTGGGCTCGATTGTCGTAGGTATTGGAATTGCGCTGATTTTTCAGTTGTACATTCGTCGAGTTCGGCAACGAATTGGTTTGTTCGTTTTCGTCGTCCTGTTTGTCGTGGCTGAAGCCGGTCGTGCTTATCATATCGATCCTTTGCTCGTAGGTTTGTCTGCAGGGTTGTTCCTGGAAAACGTCAGTCCCGTCAGTGGTCATGAAGTCGTTCACGAGACAGAAATTGCCGCAATGCCCACGTTTGCGGTTTTTTTTGCGGTCGTAGGCGCGGAAGTGCATTTGCATGCTTTCGTGTCGGTGGCCCTTTTTGCGGTGCTGGCAGCGTTGGTTCGAGCCTGTGGTTTGGCGACCGGAACGGCGATTGCGTCCCGCATCGTCAAACTCGATCCGGCCATTGCGCGGAAAGTTCCGTTTGGCATGTTCCCGCAAGCTGGAGTGGCCATTGGCCTGGCGAATCTCGTGGCGTCGTCCTTTGGTCCGTGGGGGGCACAAGCCGCAACGCTCATTTTGGGAACGGTCGTCATCAACGAAATGCTTGGCCCGGTTCTATTCCGCGCCGCACTGGCACGGGCCGGCGAGATTGGCCACAAGCGTGACCAAAGCCTTGCGGATATGCCTTCGCACGCAGCCGTTTCCGAGCCCGATATTCAAACCTGAAGCGCTTCGAATGCAGACCCTTTTCGCGCTACGCTCGCTTTCCCCGCATACTCGAACCTCTGGAGCTTCAACGTGAACGAACAGCCGCAAAACCCTGGTGCTTCTGGTGATTCCTTTCCCTGCGCGAGTTGCGGGGCGAAGCTTCATTACGATGCGACGATCCAGGCGCTGAAGTGTCCTTTTTGTGGCGCGCAGCAAGCCATGCCCGCGGCGCCTTCGGGAGCCCGGGAAATCCCCATTGAAGAAGGGATGCGTCTGGCCGAACGAGGGTATGGGACGCCGGTGCAGCAGGTGGGCTGCAACGAGTGCGGCGCGACGGTCAACGTGGCTCCTGGAGAACAAACGGCGGCGTGCACGTTTTGCCGCTCGCATCAGGTGCTCGCACGAGAGGCCGCAGCGACTGCCATTCGTCCTGAATCGGTCGTGCCGTTCAAAGTCGACAAAAACACCGCGGCGGATCGATTCCAACAATGGCTCGGTGATTTGTGGTTTCGTCCGAACGATCTCAAGGAATTGGCCAAGGTCGAAGGTTTGGCCGGGGTATACATTCCGTTTTGGACCTTCGATGCGCAGGTCTATTCTCGCTGGACGGCTCAAGCGGGCTATCACTATTACGTCAACGAAGAATACACGGACCAACAGGGGCAGCGACAAACCCGGCAAGTGCAGAAAACCAGGTGGGAACCGGCTCGGGGTCAACGCAACGACCACTATGACGACGTGACCGTTTGTGCTTCCAAAGGTTTGCCCGAGAACCTCGGCGAAGAGCTGCGTTCGTTCGACACGAAAGCCTTGACGCCGTATCGTCCGGAGTTTCTTGCGGGTTGGCGGGCGGAAACCTACGCGATCGACCTCATGCCTGCGTGGGGCCTAGGTCAAGGAAAGATGGCCAGCGAGCAGCAGTCTCGTTGTGGTCGCGACGTTCCTGGCGATACGCACAAGGACCTCGACGTGCAGAATCAATTCTCGCGCGTGACGTTCAAACACGTGCTTCTGCCCATTTGGGTTTGCGCCTATCGGTACCAAGACAAACCTTATCAATTTTTGGTCAATGGGCAAACGGGCGAGGTGGTGGGGCGAGCGCCTTATTCGATCATCAAGATCGTGCTTTTCATTCTTTTCATTCTGGCGGTCGTGGCGGTGATTGCGGTGGCGACGAGCCAGCCGAAAGGGAGCAGCCCGAAGAGGCGGGTGATGTTCGTACCGACGTCCGAGCACGTTCACCTTGGCATTCGTGCGTAGCCGGTGCAGGCTTCGCGGCCATGCGACAGCAACTGCGCTCTGTTTTCCGCCGTTTGTCGTCGCGCGTATTGGCTACAGCCGTCGCGCTGGCCCTCCCGTTGGGAGCTCCAGCGTTTGTCGCGGATGCACATGCCGAACAACGCGCGAAGATCGACATCCCGTTCAGTAAGTACAAACTCCCGAACGGACTCGTCGTCATTCTGCACGAGGATCACTCGTTGCCTCTCGTCGTCGTGAACACCGTGTTCAAGGTCGGTGCACGATTCGAAGAACCCAAGCGTACGGGTTTTGCCCATCTGTTCGAGCACCTGATGTTCATGGGAACCAAGCGTGTGCCGCCAAAGATGTTCGATGGGTGGATGGAGGCTGCTGGCGGATCGAACAACGCGTGGACGAGCACGGATCGCACGGATTATTACGATCTCGGACCATCCAATTCGCTCGACCTGATTTTGTGGCTGGAAGCGGATCGTTTCGCGTCTCTCGCCGACGAGATGACGCAAGAGAAGCTCGATACGCAGCGGGGCGTGGTGCGGAACGAACGTCGGCAACGTTCGGAAAACGTGCCGTATGTCAAAGCGGATTTGCGTTTGCCCGAGCTGCTTTTTCCGGCCGGTCATCCTTACCATCACCCGACGATTGGTTCGCACGAGGACCTGCAAGCCGCGACTGTGGACGACGTGAAGGCGTTTTTCCGGCGCTGGTACGTGCCGAACAACGCGTCGCTCGTGGTGGCGGGGGATTTCGATCCCAACGTGGTCAAGCCGATCATCGAGAAACGTTTTGGACCGCTGCGGAACACGCCGGTTCCGGCAGCTCCAGTGGTGACCAAGGTCAAACTCGACAAGGTCGTTCGCGAGACGATGACGGACAATGTGGAGCTCGGGAAGATCGTGATGGCGTGGCACAGCGCGCCGCGATATTCGCAAGGAGACGCCGAACTGGACCTGCTTTCGCTCATCATGACGGAGGGCAAAGTGAGTCGTCTGTACAAGGCGCTCGTGTACGATCAGGCGCTCGCGCAAGAGATTTACGCGTATCAAAATTCCCAGGATTCAGCGTCGTATTTCGGGATCGATGCGATTGCGCAGCCGGGGGTTCCGCTGGACAAACTCGAAGCCGCCATCGATGCGGAGTTGAAAAAGATCCTGGCTGAGCCGGTGAGTGCAGCGGAGTTGACGCGGGCGCAGAACCAATACGAAACGGATTTCGTGTCGCGTTTGCAGTCGATTCACAGGCGCGCCACGACGCTCAATTTGTACGAAACGTTCGTCGGGGATCCTGGGTTTGCCGAGAAAGACCTCGATCGATATCGGTCGGTCACGCCTGCTTCGCTTTTGGCGATCGCCAAGGGCACGCTGGATCTGAATGCGCGGGTGGTCATCCACATCGTTCCCGAGAAGAAACCGGCGGAGGACAAGCGATGAAAACTCTACGTTCGATCCTGCTTTCATCGAGCTTGGCGCTCGTGGCTTGCGGTGGCAGTCAATTGACGCAAGATCACGAGTACCGGGGCCCGACGCCGGCCAAGAAAAACGAAACGGCGCAAGCGAAAGAGGAGCCTCCGCCGCTGGTGATTGATTTGGGGCCCAAGCCGGAACCTGGCCCAGCCAAACCTTTCGCGCCGCTGCCGGTAGAAACGTTTCAGGCGAAAAACGGCATGAAGGTTTGGCTCGCTTCCCGACGTGGATTGCCGCTCGTGTCGGTGTCCCTCGTGCTGATTGGTGGATCGTCGGCGGATCCAGCGGACAAACCTGGGCTCATGCACATCATGACCGACATGCTCGACGAAGGTGCCGGTAAACGCAGCGCGATCGAGATTTCGGGGGCGGTGAGCGACCTCGGCGCTTCGATGGGCCTTGGCACGGGAGTCGACGCGAGCATGGTGTCGATGACGGTGCTGAAGAAGAACTTTGGCGCGGCGTTTTCGATCTTTGCGGATGTCGTGGTGCGTCCGCAGTTCGATCCGAAGGAGTTCAAGCGTGTTTCCGATTTGTGGCGCAACGATCTGAAGTCTCGTCCAGACGAACCTTCGCGGGTGGCGCAGGTGGTGAATGCGGCCGTTTTGTATGGCCCTGGAACGCCGTATGGGCATCCGAGTGATGGGTTCTTCGACACGGCGGAAAAGATCGACCTAGCGGCGGTGAAGAAGTTTTACGCGGAGAACGTTCGTCCAGACAAATCGGTGCTCGTAGTGGCGGGGGATATCTCGCGTGAGGAGCTGACGGCGGCGATAGATGGGAACTTGGGAACTTGGAAGGCGTCGGCGGGGGCGAAAAAGCCTGGAAAGCCGACGATTCATGAGCCTTTGTCGGCAGCGAAG